>CAIZGR010000825.1 GCA_903932535.1 uncultured Hyphomicrobiales bacterium
GACCTAACCCGCATTTCTCACGTCGGGCTGCGATCTCTCGCGACCCGATCGATAGGCGCGTAGTTTCTGTGTGATGGGCGAGCGTCGCCGTGGCGCCGTTTTGCGCGGATCAGTGGGATTGTTTCGGGTCTCCGGTGGGCCCTGGGGTGATTGCCGCGATTTCGTCGGCGTCGCGGCGACGCCTCAGGCGAGGCGGGCGGCGGCGAGGCGCCATTCGTCGGCGTAGGGGCAGGCCGAGGCGAGGGCGAACTTGATCCGCCGCGCGCTGATGCGCACGAGGCCGGCGAGCTTGAGGAGCTTGAGCCGGATCGTGCCGCAAGTGGCTTGAGCGAACTGCGTGTGCGCGAGGCCGATGCGCCTGACCGCGCACAGGAGGACATAGGCGAACGAGGCGAACCAGAGCCTGAGCTGGTTGGCGCGCATGGTCGCCGTCGAGGTGCGGTCGGCGAACAGGTCTCCCTGGCATTCCTTGATCCGGTTCTCCATCTCGCCGCGGGCGCAGTAGACCTTCTCGTAGAGGAAGCGGCCCTTGGTCTCGGCCTTTTTCAGCGAGGTGACGACGAAGCGCGGATTGGCCTCGCCCTCGGTCCACTCCGCCTTGCCGATCACCCGGCGGCGGCGCGACCAGCTGTCGAGCGTGGCGTAGCGGAAATCCTTGAAGCGGCGGGCGGCCTGGCCGGTCGCGGCCGCCTCCGCCTCGGCCTGCAGGAGCTCGACTGCGATCTCGGCGACGAGCCGGGCGTTGCGCGCGAGGCCGAACACGAAGTCGACCCGGTTCTCTTCGCACCAGGCCATCAGCGCCTCGCGGCAGAAGCCGGAATCGGCGCGCAACAGGATCCGCGTCCGCGGCCAGCGCGCCCGGATCTGCGCGACGATCCGCGCAATCTCCTCCTGCGCGCCGGCGCTTCCGTCGATGTTCGACGGCCTGAGCTTGGCCGCCAGCAGATGCCGGCCGCAAAACACATAAAGCGGCAGATAGCAGTAGCAGTCGTAATAGCCGTGAAAGAAGCGGCCTTCCTGATCGCCGTGCAAGGGATCGTCGGTCGCGTCGAGGTCGAGAACGATCTCCTTGGGCGCCTTGGCGTGGGCATCGAGGAAGAGGTCGACGAACAGGCCCTCGATCGCCGCCGGGTCGTGGCTGATCTTGTGGTAGCGGGTGGGCGCCGGCCGCGACAGCTCCAGCCGGTTCAGCGTCGATTTGCCCGCGACCGGCGCGCAGTCCTCGCGTCCGGCCTCGAGCTTGCCCGCCAGCACCGCCATCACCGGGTCGTGGCGGAGGTCGTCGTGATCGTTCAGGTCCTCGTAGCCGAGCGCAATGCCGAACACCCGCTGCCCGACGAGCGTGGCGACCGAGTGCTCGACGAACCGCGGGTCCCGCACGTCGTGGAAACATCCGGCAAGCCGCCGGACCAGGTCTATCGTCTGGTCCGCCGCGCCCAGAAGCAGCCCGCCCGCGTCGGACGTCAGCGCGCCGCCGTCGAACTCGGCCACCACGGGCCGCCCTTCGACCCGCCCAAACACGCTCGGTTCCGCGCTACACTCCGTATGCATCGGGCTGCCTCTCTGAATCGGAAAAAGTCGTTGTCGCAAAACAACTTATGCCTGATTCGGCAGCCCAATGCGCTACTTTGTTTGAGAAATGCGGGCTAACCTGCTTCTCGAAGTCGTAAATCCATAATTCCCGGAAATTACACAAGACAACGTAGCGAGGCCGGTCCGGCACAGCGTGAATCCAATAATCTAACGCCTGTTGGTAGTGATTGTGGAGCTTCTGGCCGATGCTCTTCATCTCGATGAGAACGCGAGGTTTCCAAACGAGATCGGCAAAGAAGGTAGACTTCTTGTTGGCTGGTCTAATTCTGAACTCCAACTCCGCTCCGACCTCTTTCAATCCGGCGTGACCAAACGCCTGAAAGAGCCTTTCACAGAATAGCTGTGCCTCACCCTTCTCGTCGCCCTTCAGCTTCTTCGCGTAGGCAACGAAACTATGCATGCGATCAAC
>CAIZGR010000826.1 GCA_903932535.1 uncultured Hyphomicrobiales bacterium
CCCCAACCGGCCAAGATAATTGTCGGTGAACCGGCCAACTTAATTGTCGCCGCGCACTGACAGCCTCTTCGCGCATCTGGGCGTCCGCCGCGGCCCTCTGGGCAGGCGTCATGCAACCCTTGTGGGTCGGGAGCGGCTGGGCGTCCTTGCGGGTCGGCAGCCCAAGGGTCTCGCAATTGACGCCGGGCATGGGGCCGGGCGGGGCGAACGCCTCGCGTCCGCCGCCCCTGCGCGTGTCGTAAGTGTCGATCATGGCGAAGCCGAGCTGGTTCGCGAGCTCCGGCATGACGAAGTAGACCGGAAGGCTCGTCGGGCCGAGGTTGGGGGCTGGAGTGGGGGCCGGAGTGGGGGTCGGGGTCGGCGGGGTGATCGGCGGAGTCGGCGGGATGGGCGGAGTCGGCGGCGGGACGAAATGCGCCGGAATCGATGGCAAATACCCGCTTTCGCCGCTGATCTGGTGGCCGCGAGGGACGAGCAAATAGGCGATGGCGACCGCTTCCGCCCTGTCTCCGCAGCCGACACAGACCGCGCTTACGATCGCCACGCCGAGAAGCCTCTTCCGGCGAATATCAATCCCTTTCGTCATAAACAGCCTTCCCATGGAAAAAAGAGATAGTGGACCGCCGTAATCAATTCGAAGTATGAATAATAATTGAGATCGTTACAAGCGCGAATAAGAACTATGGTAAAATCGATGATATTAAAGTTATCTCCACTAACATTGGATCATCGCGTCGTAAGTCATCATGCGTGTAAACATTGAATTTTAATTTCAATGAACTTGTGAGTTCGGCCGCTCGGCCAGCCGACCGTCTGCGCGCTCGGCCTGTTCGTCGGATCGATCCGGAAAGGCGGGCGAGGGTCGTATTCAGCCCGCCCGGCCGAGCCGCTCGTCGCGTTGGCGGCGAACCTCGGATGACCTAAGATGAGCCGCGTCGCCGTATCGCCCGCGAGGAGCTTTCGCATGATTCCGCTTGTTTTGACCTATGTCGGCGACGACAGACCCGGACTCGTCAGCGCGGTCTCGGAAAAGATCGCGGCCTTCGGCGGGACCTGGCTCGAAAGCCGCGCGGTCCGGCTCGCCGGCAAGTTTGCCGGCATCCTGCGCGTCAACGTTCCCGAGGCCGACATGCCGGCGCTCGAGCGCGCGCTGCGCGACCTCGCGCCCATTGGGCTCGTCCTGACCATCGAGCGCGGGGCGCACGACGTGGCCGCGCTCACGGCGCGCCTGATCACGCTCGACATCCTCGGCAACGAGCGGCCGGGGATCGTGCGCGACGTCACCCACGCGCTGAACGCGCTCGGCGTCAACATCGAGGAATTCGACAGCGGCCTAGAGGACGCCGCCTTCACCGGGGTCGAGATGTTCCGCGCCCACGCGAGGCTCCGGGCTCCCGAAACCGTGTCGCTCGAAGCGCTGCGCAAGGCGCTCGAACAACTCGCTGGCGAGATCATGGTCGATCTCACCGTCGGCGGGGAGGCCCTGCGCGCCTGAGGCGCCGGGAGAAGCGCCTCTTGCGCGGCCGGGCGGGCGTTGCCATAAGGCCGCCCTGCGAAAACGACAGGAATCGAGCGAGAATCAATGGCCACCTTCCCCGAGCTGGTGTTTTCCGGCGTCCAGCCGACCGGCAATCTCCACCTCGGCAACTACCTCGGCGCGATCAAGCGCTTCGTGACGCTTCAGGAGACGCGCCCTTGCGTCTATTGCGTGGTCGACCTGCACGCGATGACGCTGTCGCACGAGCCCGCGCAACTCGCCCGCAGCACGCGCGAGGTGACGGCGGCGTTCCTCGCCTGCGGCATCGATCCGAAGCTCAACGCGGTCTTCAACCAGAGCCGGGTCGCCGAGCACGCCGAACTGGCGTGGGTGCTCGATTGCGTCGCCCGCATGGGCTGGCTCAACCGCATGACCCAGTTCAAGGATAAGGCCGGGAAGGACCGCGAGAACGCGTCGGTGGGCTTGTTCAACTATCCGGTGCTGATGGCGGCCGACATTCTGATCTATCGCGCCACCCACGTGCCGGTCGGCGAGGACCAGAAGCAGCACATGGAACTCGCCCGCGACGTCGCGCAGAAGTTCAACAACGACTTCGCCGAATCGATCGCCGCAAACGGCCACGGCGACGCCTTCTTCCCGCTGCCCGAGCCGCTGATCCAGGGCCCGGCGACGCGCGTCATGAGCCTGCGCGACGGCGCCAAGAAGATGTCGAAGTCCGACACGTCCGAGAATTCCTACATCGCGCTCACCGACGATCCGGACACGATCGCGCAGAAGATCCGCAAGGCCAAGACCGACCCCGAGCCTTTGCCGAGCCATCTCGACGGCCTCGCCGGCCGTCCCGAGGCGGAGAACCTCGTCGGCATCTTCGCCGCGCTCACCGACCGCACCAAGGCCGACGTCGTGCACGCCTTCGGCGGCAGCCCGTTCTCGGCCTTCAAGACGGTGCTCGCCGACGTGACGATCGAGAAGCTCGCGCCGATCCGCGCCGAG
>CAIZGR010000827.1 GCA_903932535.1 uncultured Hyphomicrobiales bacterium
GCCAGCGCGTCTTGACGCCCTCGCGGGTCACCGGGTAGCGGCGGCCCTTCTTGCATGTGCCGCGCGACTTGCGGGCGATGTAGGTGAACACGGATTCCGGGTGGTGACCGCGGAGCGGCAACAGGATCGCGCGGATGGTCGGCGTCAGCGGCACGACGATGCGGCGATCGTCCTTGCCCGTCTTGACGATCTGGCCGGCGCCCCAGTTGACCTCGCTCCACTTGAGCAGGCATTCGTTGAGGCGCAATCCGCTCGCGCGCACGAATTCGAAGAACGGCCGGTAGTCGTCGCGGATGGCATCCTCGATTGCCGCAGCCTCGCCGTCGTGCAGCTCGCGCACGCGCTCCTGTGGCTCGGGCAGGAGATGGCGGTGCCAGACCGGCTCGTGGAGAAAACGGGCGCCCCACGAGCGCCTGGCGCGGCCGAAGACGGTGCGCAGCAATTCGACGGTGGAGCGGTTGACGGTGGCGGCGGAAACCTTGGCCGGCGCTGCTGCGCCCTTCGCCCTTCGCCGGCCGGCATGGCCGACCTGGCCGCGGCGCCAGGCGACCAGCTTGGCCACGTCGTCGTCGCCAATGGCGTCCAGTCGAGTGGTGCGGCCGAAGAATTCGGCGAGGCGATCGAGATAGCCGTAGAGGGTTTTGGCGTCGGCGTAGTATTGCCCGACCTCGGCATAGAAGCGGCCGACGGCGACGTCGACGGTGAGGCAGTCGACCGGCGCCGCCTCGATCTTCAGCGCCGCCCTCGCCTCATCGCGCTTCAGCCGTTCGACGGCGCGCGCCTGGCGGATTTCCGTGGATCGGGTAGAGCCGACAAAGCGACGACCGTCGAGCCAGAAATCGAAGTGAAAGAACGGCGAGTTGCGCGGCCGGTAGACTGACATGCGGGCTCCCTCGGCGCCTCGCGGCGGGTTTGCGCCGCGACAAAGGCGGCAAGGTCTTCCTCGGCGAAGCGGCGGCGGGTACGTTTCTGCCCGCAGCCGATCTGCACGTAGCGGAGCGCGCCCGAGCGGACGTGTTCTGCCAGCGTCTTCGGCGAGCAGCTTAGCCGTTCCGCGGCCTCTCGGGGAGTGAGCAGGGCGGGGGTCATGTTGTTACATTCCCGGTCGCTCGCCAAGGCTCGCTCCTCGCCTCTTGGGCGGTGGCGCGCTCGGCAAGTTCGAGCAGCACGTCGGCGTGGCACGGTTGATCGAGGGCGCACCAGCAGGCGAGGTTCTTGCCGGCGAGCGAAGTGCGAACGTCTCCCTCGGTCACGGGCAGGTGCCTAAACCACAGCTTCTCCAAATACCGTTCAACGGCCGTAGGGGCGTCTATAGTGCCGCCGGTTCGCCGATCGAGTATCCCAACCTTGACAGGATTTCCCCACTTCGTCGGCCGCGCGACGTTGACGGCCGGCAATCCGTTCGTCGCCTGCGATAGAGCCTGAAGGCTGAAGCCCTTGCGGCGCGAAAGCTGAAGGCGGACGGGAGCGACGGCGGGGGAACGACGGCGGGTCAAAAGTGCGGGCCTTTGCAAAGTGTCGTCTGGGCAATTGCCGCCTCAGCACGATCGAGCCGATCCAGCGACTCGGCCCATTCGCCCCGCGCGTGCGCCGCGAGGCGTTCAGCTTCCTCCATCGCCTGATGTCGATTGACGACCATTCGTTGGGCCGCCTTTAGTTCTGCATCCACATCCTCGAGCAACGGCCAACGCTCCGTCGTCGGCTGGGCTCCCGCTTTCGCGGGGGAAGCGGAAGAGGGGAGTCCGCGGGTCATCGGATGCCGACGTCTTTCATCGCCGCGGTGCGAGCTTCATCATAAGCGACGAAGCCCGGGCATGGATCAGCCAACGTAGCGGAGCAGACGTCAGGCCACGTTTCCAGCGTCGCCCCGCAGCGAGGGCAGATGACCTTGTCGCCAAGGCGTTCGGCAATGAGTTGAAACGCCCGGCGCATCCGTGCTTCGTGCTTGCTCATGCGAAACCGACCTCCTCGGCCTTCCAGTCCATCAGGCGGAAGGTGATTTCCGCGCCCTCGGCGAGGTTGCCGAGCTTGAGATCATCGGCGCCGTGGATGAGCGAGCGCGGCAGCCAGACCGTCTTGCCGCGAAAGCTTGGCGGGGCATCGACCAGGACGGCGCTGCGGGTGAGATCGCGGAAGTGCGTGGTGACGTCGCGGTAGGTTTCATGGCCGGTTTCCTGGGCGCGATCGTCGCCCTCATCCGCCCTGCCAAAGAGGTCTTTCATGGTGCTTCGCCTTCCATCCACGGATAGACGGTTGCCATTGCACCGCGGATCGCCGCCCAGTCGCTCGCCGCCCAGTCGCGGAAGAACTGCGTCCTCTCCTCTCCCTCGAGCCACCCGAACGCAAAGGCGAAAGCCTCGTCGCCCGACATCGGCCGGCCATCGGCGAACTCGCTCCCCGGCGCGCGTCGCTCGCGGAAGGCGAACCAGTGCCTCCCGGCGGCAAAGCCCACGTTGAAGAAGGTCGCGCCGATGGCAAGGCCGGCCAGGATGATCGGCACGCTCATGCCAGTCTCGCTTCGCGGCCGGACGTGGTTTCGGAAAAAACGATAAGGCCGCGGGCGGCGAGCCGCGCGATCACCTGGCCGTGGGCGCGGGCGCCGCTGGCGAACCCCCACGGACGCGTGCCATAGGCGTTGCCCGCCTTGCGCACGCGCGCCGGGCCGGCGAGGCGGTCGCCATCCTTGAGGCCGGCGCAGGTGCTCGGCCTGGATATCGGTGAGGGCGGTCATAGCGCGCCGCCACGGCGGGCGACGTCGAAAAGCGCCGCCGCGATGCGGGCGAAGGCGGCGGCGTTCCGCACCTTCGGCTCGCGAAAGGCGCGGAGCAGATAGCGCCGGGCCTTCGCCTCGGCGTCGCCGGGTTCCGGCGGCGCGGCGCCCGGGCCGCCATCGACGGACAGTGAGGCGGTGAATGCCTCGCGGAGGTTCCGCGCGCCGAAACCGGGGAAGAGGACCTCGGCGCTCATGACGGCGGGAACGGCAGCGAGAGGATGCCGGCGACGATGCCGGTCGCGAAGAGGCCGACGACGATGGCGCTGAGGCTCTCGGCGATTGTCTCACCCCTCACCCGGCCCTGCGGGCCACCCTCTCCCGCAAAGGGAGAGGGAAGAGCGCCCGGTACGTAGCCCAGCCATTCCGTGCCATCCTTCAGTGTGCCGCCTTCGCGGTAGCCGGCCGCCCAGGCGGCGTCACGGGCGGCTTCCGGCGAGGCGAGGCGGGTGATGACGGGCGTGCCGACCGCGGTCTCCAGCTGCCAGCCCGCCGCGCCGCGGCCAACCAGGTAGAGGTTGGGGTGAGGAGCGGTCGGCGTAGCCGGCGAAACAGGCCGGTGGCCTGTTTCGAGCGACGAACGCCCGAGCGCAAGCGAGGGCCGGGAGGGCGCGGTCATGCTATTCTCCTTCCGATCTCTCGAAGGAGTGCCGCGCCATGGCCCTCAGGGAAGAATGCCGCTTCGTGGTGACGAACGAAGAAGGGCAGATTTTCACCGCCGTCCAGCTCGTCCATGTGATCGCCAACCCGGATGGAGGCGAACTGCTCGGCTCTCGCAGGATGATGCTTGCCGACGGTACGCCGCTCAATCGGGTGGACGCCGACACCTTCGAACATGACGGCGTCACCTACCGCCGGGCCTGAACGCCCGATCATCGGCAGGCCTCCCCGGCGGGCTCAATGCCGAAGCGAGCGAGATCCTCGCGCGTGATCGTCTCGTTGGGCAGGTCGGCGAGCGGCAGCTTGACGTGCCACATCCAGCCCGGCGGATGATCATAGATACCGGCAGCCACATGATCGGCCCCGACGCGCTCGATTATCCATTGCTCCCGCGGCAGGAGTTTCGCGGTGCGGGGGTCGAAGTTGGCGCTCATGCGGCCACCGCGAGCGCTTCGGCGACCGCACCGAGACCTGCCGCCTCGGCCTGAAGCCGCGTGCGTAAAGCGGTCTGTTCAGCCGCCATCGCAGGCGGAATTTTGAGGCCGGGCCAGCGCCGTTCGGCGAGGACGAGGAAGCGATGGTGAAGTTCGTCGAGCTCGGCGCGTGTCGCGCCCCTGCGGCCGAGCTGCTCGATGGCGAATCCGACCTGAGGGAAGCCAAGCGGGCGGGCGAGCGCGGCGGCAACGGCGTTCTCGAGCGCCGCCACGTCGTTCTCAAGGAGAGCCTTGACGACGGCGAAATCGGCGCCGACGAAGACCGCGGCGCGGCCGTTCAGAAATGCCGCGCGCGGCGGGATGATCTCGGCCTTGCAGGTCGCTGGCAGCATCGTGGCCTCCATGGGCTTCCGGGGAACGTTGCTTTCTTTCTTCCTACGCGCGCGAAGGAAGGGTGGCCGTCAGGGAAAGCTGGAGGCCCTCCACGCCGGGCGCCGGCGCGATCACGAACCCGGAGGTCGTGGCGAGAACGCGGGTCTTGCCGCTTTTCGACGGGCGCGCGGCGCTCTGCGCCGCGGCGGAGAGGTCGATGGTGATGACGAGACGCTCCGCCTTCGGGTCGAAGGCGAGGTCGTAGTTGCCGGTGCGGATCGGGATCAGATCGCCGCGGCACTCATTCTTACTTAGGGACGAAACGGGCTTACTTAGTGGGGTGGATTTCGATTTGCGCACTTTGGCCTCCAAGCCTTCGGGGGAAGGCGATGGAGGGAAGTCTACCAGAACGGGAACGCCGCGCGCAAGCGAAATCTACCGAGCTGGGAACTTGTCCGGTTTTGGCACGTGGTCCGAAGGCTTAAAACTTGGGCGAAGCTACCGGCGACGGCATGGCTTCGGGAAAGGGCGCATAGTCGGGAAGTGGATCAGCGCAGGCGAGCGGTTTTTCAAGCGTAGTTTGCAGGTTGCCGTGGGCGAATATGAAAGCGGTCGGCTGCTCGCCGATGTAGGCCCCGAAGCTGTTCTTGGCATTGTAGCGCGCGCAGACGAGAGGGGCATTGCCGCCGTTTAGGAGTCCGACGAAGCCAAGAAAGGGAGATGAGATTACGGCATCGCGGACCGAGTAGGGGTCCTTCAGATTCTGCCGCATCCAGTCGGCGACCAACTGGCGGTAATTCGCGGGCACCTCCGTCAGCCGGGCGGCTAGAGCAGGGTTGATGCCGGAATTCAACTGCGCTTCGGTTGGTGGCGGGCTGTTGGTCGCGACACATCCGGACAACAGAATTACCGCCAGCCCGGGTATCGCCCTATTGCGCATCGCCACACCTTAGCGTTTGTCGCTGCCCGTCTTTTTCAGGCTGATCGCCATGTCGACCATGGCCTCCCGCATTTCGGGAGCGGCATCGGCGAGAATCGCATCGATGCTGCGTCCTGGCGGCGGTCGCCAAAGATCCTCCGGTTCAAGGTCGAGCGCCTGCGCCAGCCGTGCGATTTTCTGTGGATCGAGCCGGTGCTGCTCGTTCTCCCAGCGCCATACGGTGTTCTTGGCGACAGGTGGATCGACGCGATTGCCAAGTTCCTCAAGGCTCAGTCCGCGGTGGTCGCGCCATTGCGAAATGTACAAATGAAAGCGGCGCCGGCCGCCGATGCGAGTTGTTCCCATGCCGGCAAATCCTAGCGATCGCGCGTTTTTCCTTCGTCCACCGTGCCGGGAACATTTTACTGTTGCGGGCAGGTTCCCAAACTGGTAGACATTCGGCATGGATAACGCCGCTGCCCTTCACCCGCTGACCGCCGTGCGCACCGCGCGCGGCTGGACGCTCGATCGCATGGCGAGAGAAATCGGCGTCAAGCGCAACACGGTTTGGCGTTGGGAAAACGGGCGCATGCCGCGCCCCGAAGACTGGAAGCGAATCGAGACTGCTACCGGCGTAACCGGTGCCGAGCTGGCGGCCTGGGAAAGCCATCGCGCCGGAGCGGCGGCATGAGCGGGGTGCTGCACATGGTGCGGAACGCGCTCGCGCGTTGGCTCCTCGCCGACGTTCGCATCGTCATTCATCCAGAGACCGGAGCACTGCAGCTTCAATTGCCGGCTGGATCGGCCGACGGGCACGGCGGAAGCCATCGACAATTTCATCCGGCGTCAGCGTGGCGGCTTTGGCAAGTATCTCAACGATGCGCTGCGCGAACAGGAGCTCCGACTGCTCCCACGACCGGGACGGATCAAAGGGGACGCCAGACCGGATGATCAGGCGCGGACACATGAACTCGACTTCGGTCGCCAGATCGATATGCGCCTCGAAGGCATGGCGCGGGTCGTCGCCTTCCTTGTTCGGCGCCGGCGCGCTGGTGGCGCCAAGGACAATCTCTTCGACACCTGTGATTTCGGGAAACGACATAATCAGAATCTCCTTCGTTGGGTGTTGCAACCACAACGATAGGCCGAGTCGGGGAGGGCCCGCAGCGATGCGGCGCTCTCGCCGGCCCGCGCCCGCCTCCACCGGAGCGGCGGCATGAGCGGGGCGCGGCCTTTCAGGAAGGCGTGGTGGCGGACGTTCTTCACGGCGTCGGCTCCAGCGGTTCCATCTGCTTCGCCAGAAGCTCTGCAAGCTGATCTCGTGACAGAGCGGCGGCTGACCGAAGCACTTGATGTGCGCGATATGCAGCTGCGCCGAGAATTTCAGGCCAGGTTTGCGGCCTCGCGACGTCAAGCGGCACTGAGGTCCTGATCATGACCCTCGGCCGCAGATGCTCATCGCTCATCGTGAATGTCATGGTGAAACCCATGCGCGGGATCGGCGACTGCGGCAGGGCGCCGACATCGATTTCGCCGATTTCTATTTCATCGACCTGCAAGGCCATTTCCCTCTCCATCGTTGCAGTTGGCACTCCGACGATAGAGCAAGTCGGGGAGGGCGTCGCCGTCGCAAAGCCGGCGCTCTCCCCGCGTTCCCTCACCCGGCCGCTGCGCGGCCACCCTCTCCCCTGCGGGGAGAGGGGAAGAAAGGTTGCATTCCCGGGGGGCCCCGGGCTGAGCCGGCTGGCGACCATCATCCTCCCGGGCGCCGGCCGGCCGCTGGGGCTGAGTTTTGGCCTTCCCGGTCGCTCGCAAGGGCTCGCTCCTCGCCTCTTGACCCTCACCCGGCGCATGCGCGCCACCCTCTCCCCTGCGGGGAGAGGGGAAATGTGGGTCGGGCGCCTTTTGCAGGGTTTCCATCATGGCCTCGGAGCCCGCTGACATGGGCGAAGCCTTGCTCGCCGCGGAACTCCTGTCACCGCCACAAGTGGCGGGAGCTGGCGGACGATTTTTCGGCAATTTTTTGCACGGGCTGCGCCGGGTGTGGCTGGGACGGACCTACGAGGCCGCGATCGCCGATATCCAGGCGGCCTTCGCCTGTGCGCGGCGCACGGCCGAGCGCATCTATGCCGGCCAGATGGTGAGCGGCGAGACGCTGATCGCCGGCCTCGTCACCCGCGAGTTCGGCCCCGAGATGATCGCGGAGGCGCTTCTGCGCGTGCCGCTCGAACGGCGCGCGGCGATCGCTGCGGCGCTGCGCGATGCGGCCGAGCTGGTGCGCATGAAGGCCGACCACGACGTGCTGGCGATCAGGCTGGGACTGAACAACGGCAACAAGGAGATGCGGTAATGGCGGCATTCAACCCGATGGGTTTGGGCGATCGTGTGAAAGACCCGGTCACGGGCCTCACGGGCATCGTCACCTGCGTAACGACATGGCTGCACGGCTGTATTCGCCTCGGCGTTCAGCCCGAGACGGCGAAGGACGATAAGGCTGCAGAGCCTCAGTATTTCGACCAGTCGCAGCTCGTTCTGGTCAAGCCCGGCGTGCACAAGCCGATGGTTATGGGCGTCGTCGAGGCGCCGAAGCCGGAGACCCGGCGCAGCAACGGCGGCCCGGCCCGCGAGACGAACGGTTTTTCCCGGTAACGACGACGCCTGAGTAGCCCGCCGGGGCATCACGCCGGCAACTCTCCGTTCTCGCCAGATGCGGCACATCGGGCGAAAGCGGGGCGAGAGACGAGGCCATTAAATCCAATGCTGATCGGATTAGCCCGCGGCTTGACCGCGATGGCGAAGGCGACCGGATTGCGGCGCGTTCTCGGACTGGCGCGCCTCGCGCGCGCTGCCGCCTCGTGGCTGCGGGGCGGGGACTGGTCGCTGAAGACCGGCGCCGGCCTCGACGACGACTATGGCGAGCGGCTCATGAACGAGGGCCTGTCGGCGTCCGCCGAGGGGAAGGGACGCATATGACGCGCGCCGAGGCGCAGATGGCGCGCGCAGCGGCGCGCTATGTCGACCTGCCGCACCGCATCAGGGTGGCGAAGGCAACATTCCGCAGCATGGCGGCTGGCGCCATAGGCCTCCTGCTGCTTGGGCTGGGCTTTGCAGGCAGCGATTCGCGTTGGGCTCTGGCGGCGCCGGTGTGGCTTGGCACGGCCGCGCTAGTCCTCGTCGTCGCCATGATCGCGCGCGTGAGACAAACGACGCTGGAGCGTCGACAGGCGGAGAAGGATGCGGAGCAGCGGCTCGCTGACCTCGCCGCCCAGGGGCGGCGCATGCGGATTGCCGCGGCGTTTGCCGGCGATCTCGTCGGTCATCTCGCGGTGGCGGACGCGGTCGAGGAAAGGGCGGCGGCTTGATGGCTGACGGCGCGCGCCTCGAATTCCATCCGCTGGCGAACCTCTTTCCGCTGATCGAAGGAGCGGAGTTCGACGAGCTGGTCGCCGACATCCGCGCCAACGGCTTCCGCGGCGGCGAGGAGATCGTGCTCCACGAGGGCAAGATCCTCGACGGGCGCAACCGCTACCGGGCGCTCTGTCATCTCGCTGACAGCGGCGAACTGGAAATCCGCGATATTGACCCGGCGACCAGCTGGGCCTTCGCGCAGTTCTCGGCCGAGGGAATGGATGGCCTGTTCAGTGAGGCCGAGATCGCGCGAGGGCCGCTCGCCTATGTGATCTCCAAGAACCTCCGCCGCCGGCACATGAACGAGAGCCAGCGTGCGCTGGTGGCGGCGAAGCTCGCGAACCTCGAATGGGGCGGCAAGAGGCGAGGAGCGCCGGAGGCGCGACCGGGAAGTGACGAAGTTCAAGCGGCAAATTTGCCGGTTGAAAGTGAAGCCGTGGATGGCCGGGACAAGCCCGGCCATGAGGGGGAGGGGAGTGGCGCGGTCTCGCAAACGGCCGCCGCCGGACTCCTGAACGTCAGTGAACGCTCGGTGCGCGACGCCAGGGTGGTGGCGACCGCCGGCATTGAGGAACTCGTGCGCGCGGTGGAGCAGGGCGAAGCGCCTGTCTCGGCGGCGCGCGTCATCGCCCGCCTCGACCCGGACGAACAGAAGAAGCTGATCGCCGAGATTGCGGCGCAGCCGGACACGCGGCGCGCGTTCCGCGGCGTGGTGAAGGATCTGCGACGCGACCGGCAGGACGAGAAGCGCGAGCGGCGCGAGGAGCGCGAGCGCGACCTCGGCGCACGGCAGATGGCGCTGCCCGACAAACGCTATGGCGTCATCGTCGCCGACCCGGAATGGCGTTTCGAGCCATACAGCCGTGACACGGGCATGGACCGGGCCCCCGACAATCACTACCCGACGTCGCCGACAGAAATAATCGCGGCGCGGCCGGTCGGAGACATAGCTGCAGACGACGCGGCGCTGTTCCTCTGCGCGACCGCGCCGATGCTGCCGCAGGCTTTGGCCGTCATGGCCGCCTGGGGTTTCGAATACAAGACGCACGCCGTCTGGTTCAAGGTGCGGCCGGGTCTCGCGCGTGGGCCGGGCTACTGGTTTACCGGCGAGCACGAACTGGTCTTGCTCGGCACCCGTGGACGCGTGCCGGCGCCGGCCCCCGGTGTCCAGTTTCCGTCGGTGTTCGACGCGCCAGTCGGCGAACATTCGGAGAAGCCCTCCGAAATATACGAGATCATCGAGGCCTATTTCCCGAACCTGCCGAAGATCGAGCTCAACGCGCGCCGCGCGCGGGCGGGCTGGGACGCGTGGGGGCTCGAGGCGCCGCCTGCGGCGCTGCCGCCGCACGATCCGGAGACGGGGGAAGTTTTCGAAGATCCCGCAGCTGACGCCGTGAGAGGCGCGCCCGACGATCGCGCAGGCCCGGCTGCATCCGCGAGCAGGACGTTGCATGAGCATCGCACTGCTGAACCGGTCGCCTCGCCGACCGACCGTCAATCGGAACCAAGCGAGGGGCCCGGCCGGAATTCCAATCGGCCTGAGGAGTCTCCGAGCAAGCTCTTGCTCAGGCCTGATGACGCGGCAGCCGGGGTGCTGAAAACCGCCCCGGCTGTCTCTGATCTCGAAATCCCGAACTTCCTGCGCCGTGGCGACGCCGCCAACGCCTGGGCAAAGCGCGGGGAGACGGCATGAGCAACGGGCTCGCACAAACCGCACCAGCGCTGCGTCACGCGCGGGGCGAACCCGTGCGCTTCGTCCACAAGACCGAGCGGCAGTGCTGCCGCTGCGGCCTCGTCAAGGTGACGCGCCACGAAGGCGACGAGCACTGGGTCGAATTCTGGCGCGACGAGGAGAAAGTCGCGCAGCCGCATCACGGCCGCGTTCTGACGCCGCCGTGCGCGGCATTTCCGATTCCACCGACCGAGACAACCCACGCCGCAAAGGAGGCGGCCTGACCATGGCAAAGGTTCGTGACGTCAACACACTGCTCGGCATGCTCGAACGCGGCCGCGCCATCCGCGATGCCAACGCCAAGTTCGGCGACCTGATGAAGGTGCTGCACGAACTCGGCATCGAGGAGCCGAAGAAGGTCTTCAAGGGCAGCGTCACCATCAAGATCGGCGTCGCGGTCAAGGACGGCGTCGCCACGATCGAGGCGACCAGCGAGGCCAAGGTGCCGAAGGCAACCCCCGGCCAGGCGCTTTTCTTCGTCGATGGCGATGGCGACCTTTCGACCGAGAGCCCGCGCCAGCCCGACATGTTCCCGCGCAAGGTCGCCGAGGAGGCCTGACGCTCTTCGTCTTTTTCGCACGCTGCGTTCCGGCCGGCGCTCTCCGCTTCGCCGGTGGAGCGCCTTTCATTCCTCAAGAGCGGAGCGGCCAATAGGAGGCCATAGCCATGAACGACAAGACTGCAACGCCGGTGCCGGGCAACGGCACCGGGCCATTTCCTTCCCACCTCGCCATCAAGGAACTCGCCGATCTCGGCGTGAAGGCTACCGACCCGGCGATCATCAGCATCGACACGACTGGCCTCGGCAGCGGCGTTCCCGAAAAGGTTCCGGCCATCTTCGACCGGAGCGCTCAGAAGGCGAATTCGGTGAGGCCACTGATCGAGGAATTCCGCTCGCGGCCCGACCGCCGCACGGGCATCGCGCGCATGCAGACGCTCGGCGGCTTCTACGACCTCGTCAACCGGCACAAGGATGACGACTCCGCCATCTTCGTCGACCTCAACTGGCGCAAGCCGAAATTCCTCGCCGTGGTCGATTATCACCGGCAGCTCGGCGAGGCCGATGAACATGAGCCGCGGAACCTGCGGCACCGCATCGAATACGAGTTCCCGCTGTCCGATGACTGGCAGGCGTGGATTGGTGCCAACGGCAAGATGATGGAGCAGGGCGATTTCGCCGCCTTCATCGAAGACCACATCGCGGAGATTTCGTCGCCGACCGACAGCGAGAAGAACCTCTACGCGACCCAGTTCCAGACGCAGATCGCCGACCCCTACGAAATCGTGACGCTGTCGCGTGGGCTCTCGGTCTCCGTCGACGCGAAGGTCGCCAAGGCGGTGACGCTGCAGAGCGGGGAAGGGGAGATCGCCTTCAGCGAGGTGCACCGCGATGGCGGCGGCCAGAAACTCTCCGTGCCGGGGCTCTTCATCCTTTCGGTGCCGGTGTTCTTCCGCGGGGCGAACGTGCGCTTCGTCGTGCGCCTGCGCTACCGGGTGCTGGATGGCGCGGTGAAGTGGGCCTTCCAGATCTGGCGTCCCGACGAGTTCGTGACCGCCGCGGTCGAAAAGGACCGTGACGCGGTCGCCGTCGAGACGGGGCTGCCGACCTACGCCGGCGCGCCCGAGGCCTGATCTGAAGCGAAGACACACGCCGCGGCGGCGACCGACCTGCCGCCGCGGCAAACGTCAAAGCGCCGAAGCCCGAAGATGAATGCACCTGTCATCGCGCCGAAACTACCGTCGCCGAGGCGCCGTTCCACTTCGTGGAGCGACGCCGATCTCGCCCGCCTCAAGGCGCTGGTGCCGCTCGGCATCGCGGAACTGAGGCGCGCCTTCCCCGGTCGCACGCCCCACGCCATTCGTGGCGCTGCCCACCGCCTCGGCCTCAGCGTGCCGCGGACGGACGGGCGCGCCGCCTCCCAGC
>CAIZGR010000828.1 GCA_903932535.1 uncultured Hyphomicrobiales bacterium
AGATGGGCGACGCCGACCGTGGTCCGGGCGTGCTTTCCGCGCTCGCCGAGGACCTCGACCATGAGGTCGGAGGCGCCGTTCATCGCCTGGGGAAGGGGATCGAAGCTTCCTGCGACATTGAAGAAGCCGCCGAGCCGGACGGCCCGGACGATCTTGTCGAGATCGCCGAGCGCGGCCTGAGCTTGCGCGAGAATGTTGACGGCGCAGAGCCGCGCCGCCTCGCGCGCCGCATCCACGCTCGAATCCGGTCCGAGCTTGCCCTTGTGGCGCTCGGCCAGCGCGCCGTCGGGGCCGAGCGGCAACTGGCCCGAGATCCACAATTGCGGCGCCGCGTTCGGCGGCATGCCCGCGGTGCGGACCCACGGAACGTAATTGGCCACCGGCGTCGCCGGCTTCGGCAGCGCGATTCCAAGGTCGGCGAGGCGTTTGGCGGTCTGGCTCATGCAAAGGGCTCCGGCGCGGCGGCCGCCCCGGTCGGGCGCGCTGCCGGCGAAACCTATGCCCGCGAGCGGGGGCGGCGCAATTCCGAACGAGGACATGCGGTCGCCCGCGCCTCAGGAAGAACGCGGTCCCGTGCTTGTTTTTGCCCTTTCTCCCGCTTAGGTAGGGGTCGAACGAAGATTGCGCCGCCGGCTATCACCGGCCGGGCGGCGCCGGCGCATCGGGAAGGCGGCCATGGGTAGCTTCAGCATTTGGCACTGGATGTTGTTCCTTGCGGTTGCGCTACTGCTGTTCGGAGGCAAGGGCAAGATTTCGGACATCATGGGCGACGTCGCCAAAGGCGTGAAATCCTTCAAGAAGGGCCTCGCCGACGACGACGGCGAGAAGCCCGCCGAGACCCCTCCGGCCGCGCCGCGCGGAATCGAGCAGCGGGTCGGCGTCGACGCCAGCGACGTTCACAAGGTTGGCTGAGCGCATCGGTCCCGACGTTCGCATGACAGGGAGGCGTGGCCGCGCCGCCGCCGCGCTCGGCCAGCCGGAGCCTCGATGTTCGACTTCGACATAGGTAAGATGTTGGTTGTGGCGATCGTCGCGCTTGCGGTGATTCCGCCCAAGGACCTGCCGCGCGTCATGCGGACGGTCGGGCAGGTTATGGGCCGGATGCGCCGCATGGCTGCCGAGTTCCAGGGCCAGTTCATGGACGCCATGCGCGAGGCCGAGTTCGACAGCGTGCGCAAGGAACTCGCCGAATTGAACCAGAAGGCCACGGCGGCGAACTTCGACCCGGCGGCGATGATCCGCGACGAGGCGATCAAGGCCGCCGAGCCGCAGGCGCATCTCCCGTCGCCGGCGCTGGAAAGCTCTGAGATTGGAACCTCCGAGGTCGCGCTCGCAGCGCCCGTCGCCGAAACAAGGCCCGTCGAGCCCTCCGCGCCGCAGGGGACCGCGACGCCGGCCGAGAAATCGAGCGCCGCCGAATGACCCAAGAGGACATCGACGCCACCAAGGCGCCGTTGATGGACCACATCATCGAGCTGAGAGCCCGGCTGATCCGGTCGATCTACGCGTTCTTCGCCGCCTTCATCGTCTGCTTCTACTTCTCGCGCTCGATCTACAACATCCTAACCGAGCCCTATGTGCGGGTGGTCGGCGCAGAGAAGGCGACGCTTATCGCAACCCATTTCCTGGAGCAGTTCTACACCAACGTCAGGCTCAGCATGTTCGGGGCGGGGGTGATCGCCTTTCCGGTGATCGCCACGCAGATCTACAAATTCATCGCGCCGGGCCTCTACAAGCACGAGCGGCAAGCGTTTCTGCCCTACCTGATCGCGACGCCGATCTTCTTCCTGTTCGGGGCGACGCTCGTCTATTTCGCGGTGATGCCGCTGCTTATCCGCTTTTCGGTGTCGCTGCAGCAGGTGAACACGCCGGGCGAGGCGACGATCGAGCTTCTACCGAAGGTGAGCGAGTATCTGTCGCTGATCATGACGCTGATCTTCGCCTTCGGGATCGCTTTCCAGCTTCCGGTGGTGCTGACGCTGCTCGGACAGGTCGGGATCATCGATTCGGCGTGGCTGGTGAAGATGCGCCGCTACGCGATCGTGACGGTGGTCGGCGTCGCCGCGATCCTGACCCCGCCGGACCTGATCAGCATGACGTCGCTGGCGGTGCCGATGCTGGCGCTCTACGAGGGCTCGATTTTCGCGGTCCGCTGGGTGGAGAAGCGACGAGCGGCGAACGAGGCGGCGAAGACGCGGACGTGACCGGCCGGTTGCGCTCAGGCGAAGGCGCTTCATGTGTAGCCGCGATCCCGATAGCCCGTCGGAAGACGGGCGTGCTTGCGGACGCCCTGCAGATCGCGGCCGACATGGTCCGCGACCGCGTCTACAGAGGCACTGGTCGTCGATGACGACGCGGCGAAGGCCGGCGCCGCCGGGAAGCCGATTTTACCTTGGTTTCAGGAAGTTGCTGCGCAAATGCGCCCGTTGCGAACGGGCAGTGCCAGAGGCGCGCTCAGACCTGTGATTCGCATAATAGATATTATGGAACCAATGGAGCGGTTTCGGGATTGCTGCTTCTTGCGACCGAACCGCAGCCTGGGCGCCTTTGCCGGGCCGGCGCAGAGTAAAACTTGGCTGCTGCGCTCGGCCGGACGGCGCCGCTCAGCCGCGGGGGTCTCACGCCGACATTCGAACCGGAACGTCTTCAAGGCCAAGCTCGAAAATGTAACATACGAAATATGCTTTTGGCCTCGGCGCATTATACAAGTTAGATATATGTATATTGTTTTCCCAACCCTGTTTTCCCAGCCTTAATGTACGATCCCATTCGCATCCGCGAACGTCGGCGTTATCGCGTCGCCGAACGCGAGCCAGCCGGCGAACACGCCGACGAGCGGCGAGATGAAGGTGAAAGCGGCGAGCTGCGGCGCGGCGTACCGCTTGAGCACCCAGAACCACAGCGAATAGCTGACGCCGACGACGGCGATCCCTTGCCACAGGAGCGCGGCGACGGCCGTCGCCGAAAGATGGCGCGGCGCCGGCTCGCCGACGGCGTAGGCCGCTTGACCGGATCGGCGCGCCGCAGCGGCGTCGCCTTGATGAGGAGGGTCGTCGCGCCCCAAAGCGCGGCCGCGAGCAGCGCCAGGGCGTCGCCGAGAAGGTAGCCGCTGGGCATCCGCCCGAGCATTGCGAGCCCGACCCCGACGAAGGCGAGCGCGAGGCCGGCCCATTGCGTAGGCCTCAGGCGCTCGTCCCTGAGCAGGAAGACCGCGCCGAGCGCGACGAAGAACGGCGCGGCGTAGATGAAGATGATCGCGCGCGACGCCGTCGTCCAGCGCAGCGATTCGTAGAGGGCGATGAATTCGGCGGTGAACAGGAGCCCTGCGATAACGCCGGCCGCCTCTGTCCCGTCGATCACGAAGATCATGCCTCCCCTTCCCCGTTCGACGACGAGCGCGCAAGACGCGAGTCGAGGCCCGGAAGCCTGCGAACGTTTCGCGGTACGGCGAAAGACTCGCGAGCCGTTGCGGCCTCGATGCCGTATGCGGCGCGTTCCCCGAAAAATCGAAGGCGGCGGGCCTTTCCTGGGACCCGCCGCCTCGGCTCGCCGAGCCGGCGACCGCACGCGCTTTGCGGCGATCCCCGGCGGCTATCGGATGTCCGGCCCCCTTACAGGCCGGCGAGATAGCTCGTCGGATCGACCGGGGTCGATCCCTTTCGCAGCTCGAAATGGAGTTGGGGCGAATTCACGTTACCGGTGTCGCCGGACTTGGCGATGACTTGCCCGCGCTTGACCTGCTCCCCACGCTTGACGTCGAGTTCGCCGTTGTTGGCGTAGGCGGTCACGTAGCCGTTCGGGTGCTTGATCAGCACCAGATTGCCGTAACCCTTGAGCCCGTCGCCCGAGTAGACAACGACGCCGCTCTCGGCCGCGCGCACCGAGGTTCCGGACGGAACCGAGATGTCGATGCCGTCGTTGCCGCCGGACTTGAAGCCCTGGATGATACGGCCGCGCGCCGGCCAGCGAAACTCGGGGTTCGAGCCGGAGGCGTCGGCTTCCGCCGCGGTGACGGGCTCCTTGGCGGTCGCCGCCTTGGGATCCACGGCGCCGGTCGGCGTATCGTCGACGCCCTGCTTCTTGGCGATCGTCGTCTTGGACGCGCCTGGCTTGCCCCCCTCCGCCTTGGCCCCGTCTGCCTTGGCTGCATCAGCCTTGGCGGCAGTCGCGGGCTGCGCCTTCGCCTTGGGCTCGAGGGCGGCCGTCTTCAACGGCTTCTCCGGCTTCTCTTTGGCCGGGGTCTTCTCGGCCGCTTTCGCCTCGGCCTTCTTCTCCTCGGCCTTCCTGGCCTTGGCCGGGGTATCACCGGCGTCGGCCGCCGCGACGTCCTCGGCGTGCTTCTTCGTCTTGGCGGCGGCGTCGACCGCCCTGCCCTGAGCCGCCGGAGCCGCAGCCGCCACGGCATGCGCGCCGGCGCTGTAGACCGGCACGACGACGCGCATGCCGCCCTTGACGTCGGACGGGCTCGACAGGCCGTTGGCGCTGAGCAGGGCCGCTGCAGGCACGCCGTAGCGGCGCGAGAGCGTGTCAAGGGTCTCGCCGTTCCCGACCACGACTGCCGTGCCGCCGGCCGCGCTCCAGCCGGCGCTCGATCCTCCGGCCGGCGGGGACGCGGAGGCCAGGGGCGCTGGCGCGGCCGGGCTCGGCAGCGGGGCGCTCGCGACGCTGGTCGTCGGCGCGAGCGGCGCTGCGGCGACGGGACGCATCGGCGCCGCGCCAGCCGGCGGCGTCGCCTGACCGGTCTGGGAGCCGAACGGATCGGCGAAGGGGTTCGCGCTCGTCTGGAACCGCGACGTATCGTTGGCGCAGCCCGAGAGCCAGATGACGGCGAGGCCAGTCAGCGCAAGACGCGGGACGGCGCGTCCTTCCCAAAACGCAACGCGATCACTCATGTGCCTGAACCCGTGGTTTACGCGACCGAAAACGCCGACAATGTGAAGGATCCGAGTTAAGACAAGGTTTAAGATGAATCCTCGGTGACCCCGGAAAGTCGACGCCGAAGCATTCGGGCGCGGGGGCGCCTCGCAGGAACAGGGGCTTCAGAGCGCGCGGGAGAGTCCGCGCTCGAGCGGCCTCAAGGCCCGCGACCGTCCGAAATCGGCGATGCGGACCGGGCCTTCGGAGCCGAGGGTCAGGCGGACGATTCGCTGCTCGGCGCGTCCCGGCCCTGCGAGCGCCGCGACCATCGCGCCATCCGGCGCCAGGAGATCGAGAAACGCCCGCGCCGGCGGCGCAACGATCCCGTGGACGATCACCTTGTCGAACGTTTGCGCCGCCAGATGCGGCTCGAACCCGTCCCCCCACAGGATTTCGACATGGGCGAGCCCGAACGCCCGGACCCGGGCGGCGGCCTCCACAGCCAGGGTCTGGAACCGTTCGAGCGACACGACCTCCTTCGCGAACTGGGCGAGCAAAGCCGTGCAATAGCCTGTTCCGGTTCCGATTTCGCAGACCGTGTCGGAAGCGCGCACGTCGAGCGCGGCGATCATCGCGGCCACGATCGACGGAGGCGGGGACGTCTGGCCGCAGCCGATCGGCAGGGCGATGTCCCGCCCTGAGATGTCGGCGAAGCGCTGGGGCATGAACAGCGCCCGCGGCACCCGCTCGAGCGCGCGCAGGAGCTCGATGTCCTCGACGCCCTTGGCGCGCATGGCCAAGGTGAACTGGGCGCGCTCTTCGGCCTCCGACGCGCTCACGCCGTCTCCCCGTGTGCGGCGCGCGTCCGGTCAGCGAATCGCGAACGCCTTTTCCAATCTTAGCCGGGATTCGTCGTCGGTGAGATCGAGCCTGAGCGGCGTCACGGAAATCTTCTGCTCATTGAGCGCGGCGAGGTCCGTGCCGTCGTCAAACCGGATCTCGCTGCGTTGGAACATCAGCCAAAAGTAGGGGAAGCCGCGGCCGTCGCGCCGCTGCTCGACCCGCATCAGCTCGGCGTTGCGCTGCCCCTGGCGGGTGAAGGCGACGCCTTTGACCTCGGCGGCGGCGCAGGGCGGAAAGTTGACGTTGACGAGGCCGCCGGGCGGAATGCCGGCCGCGAGGATCTTGCGGATGAGCGGGACGGCGTGCTGCTCGGAGGAATCCCATTCGATCGACGGCCGTCCGTGCACGCCTGCATAGGCCTGCGACAGCGCGATCGCCGGGATGCCGAGCATCGCGCCCTCCATCGCCCCGGCGATCGTGCCGGAATAGGTGACGTCCTCGGCGACGTTCTGCCCGCGGTTGACCCCCGAGAGCACGAGATCGGGCCGCTTGTCGGCCATGATCATGCGCACGCCCATGATGACGCAGTCGGTCGGCGTGCCCTTCACCGCGTAGTGTCGCGGGCTGATCTCGCGCAGGCGGAGCGGATCGCTGAGCGACAGCGAATGGGCGACGCCGGACTGGTCGCTCTCGGGCGCGACGACGAAGACGTCATCCGACAGTTCGCGCGCAATGGCCTCGAGCACCGCGAGACCGGGCGCGTGGATGCCGTCGTCGTTGGTGAGCAGAATTCGCATGGGTCCCGCCTTTCGCACGGGCGCTATACGCCGCCGGCCGGCGGGGCGCAAAGGCGTCGGAGGTCCGGCGACCTGCTGGACCAGCAATTCTAAAAGAAGGACGGACGGTCATTTTTGGGATTGAACGAAGCCGACTTCGTCGGCGGATTGGGTCAAGGCCGACCGGAGAAAGGCGTCGGGACGGAATTGGGTCAGCTCCTTGCCTCGGGACCAAGAACC
>CAIZGR010000829.1 GCA_903932535.1 uncultured Hyphomicrobiales bacterium
GCCCCCCTTTGCGCGGGATCAGGGGCCGAATATGGTCAAGTTCCCCGCCGCCGCGCAGGGTCTTCCGGCAATAGGCGCAGCGGTCCCGCTGCGCCGCTCGAATCCGTTGAACGTCCGCGGCCGTGAAGCCGCCTCCAGCCGCAAGCTCCCGTGCACGGCGACGCGCAAGACCGGCTTTGTGAACCGACCGGTTCATTTTCACCCAGGCGAGAAACCGCTTGGAGTTAGCCGCTCGATAGACTGGGTCGTCGCGCCGCTCCGCGTGCCGCTTCCGGCTTTTCTCGCGCTGAGAGTCCGGGTCGCGGGCGTAGCGGCTCTTCTCGTAGGCCTTGAGCGCGTCGTGGTGTCTTCCGCGCCACACGCCTGCCCGCGCGCGCTTGCAGGCAATGCAGGCCCCGTCGCTGGTCATGCGTTCGCTGACGTGGCCGTTCGCGCAGGGAACGCCGGTAAAAAACCGCATGAGGGCCGCTTCAGCGGCCTCCTCCCGCGACAGGAGGGCGAGGCTCGGGCGGTTCGCGGCGGCCTCCGCCTCCCACTTTCGCGTAGCTTCCGCTTTTGCTTCGCGCGCAGGCCTCTGCTGTTCGGCGTAGGAGGCCGCCGCTCGTCGTCGCGCCTCGGCCATGAACGCCTTGTCCTCGCGCCTCTCACGGTAGCGGGCGCGGTCGTTCATCCGGGCGCACTCCACGCACTCACCGTTCCGCGTCTTCCGGTCGGCGACGTGGCCAGCCGGGCAGGCGTCTCCGGTAAAGTATAGTTTCGCCCCAGACCGTCTTGCGTCTGATCTTGTCGTGACTGCGACCATAAAGGAAACTTACCATGGCAACTCTGTTTGTGCCAGAGGCCCTCAACCTCTTCCCCGGCGACGACGGGCCGAACAATTCGAAGCACCTCCAGATCACCAACGTGAAGCTGCCGAAGCTGACCGAGAAGACGATGGAGCACCATCCGGGCGGGGCGATCGGCGCGATCCAGATCGGCGGCCTCGGCATCCAGGCGCTCGAGCTCGGCTTCACCCTGACCGGCGTCGACCCGGTGAGCGCGGCGCTGTTCGGCATCGGCGGCGCGGGCCAGGCGCCCTACACCGTCTATGGCGCGATCCGCGACAAGCAGACCGGCGCCTCGCTCGAACTCAAGGCGGTCGCCTGGGGCCGCATGGTCGAGATCGATCACGGCTCGTGGAAGCGCGGCGATGCGGCCGAGCAGACGCACAATATTCAGGAAATCACGCGCTATTCTTTGTATTGGGACAAGACTGAGCTTTATTACTATGACTTCTACACGACGACCTGGCGCGTCAACGGCGTCAGCCAGGTCGCCGACGTCGCCGCCATCCTGCGCATCCCGGGGGCGTGAGGGGCGTATCAGCCGAACATCGCGCCAGCGATCTGCTTGCGTAGCGAACTGACTCCGCGTTTCATGTCTTCGAGTTTTCGTTCGAGGCCTTGCAGGATGGCGCAAGCCTGCGGAAGCTCTGAAGACGCCAGAAGCGCCTTCAGAGCGTCGAGGTCAGCGGCGGCAGGCTCCACGATCTTCGCCATGTCGCCGGCGGCGAGCGCAACGCGGTGTTTGCACAGCATGCCGTTCTGGCCCGCCTTGCACGTGCAGGAAAGGCGGACGCCGCCGGCCGTCCGCGCGGCGCGGATATCGTAGAGCGTCACGCCGTCGCTCGACAGCGCTTGGAAATGCAGGCGTTCGGTCATTGTACCCTCCAAACCGGAGGATAGTCGCTCGAAGGTCAGCATTCGGCCAGAGCCATTTCGAGGATGCGGCGAATGGCCTCATCAAGCCGCCTTTCGAACACGAACCTCGATCTGCCGTCCCAGCGCGGCCAGCGCCCGCTCGATCGCGTCGAGCCGAGAGTGATGACCGAGCGACAGCAGACGGTCGATCTGGGGGAGCGCGACCGCAAGTCGGCGGGCCAATTCCGCCTTGCCGACGTCTTGCGCGCGCATCTGGCGATAGATCTCGACCTTCAGGGCTGAAAGGGTCGGGAGAGCGACGAAATCGCCGGTCGCCGCCGAGGGGGGTGGAATGTCCTCGCGCGCGGCGATGCGCCCCATGAGGGCGGTTTCGATGGCGTCTACGGCGCGGGACAGAGCGTCGGCGCGGTCCTCGCCGAACGTATGGACTTCGGGCAGGTCGGGAACGGCGACGAGCACCGTTCCATTGTCGTCGGGGGCGAGCGTCACGGCGTAGCGCATTTCAGGTCTCCTCGATGTCGAGTTGCTTGAGGATGGCGAGCCAAAGCCCCTTGCCGATGTCCCTGGCCCCGCCGTGCATCGGCAGGACGGAGCGCCGGCCGTTCAGCTCGACCAGGAGATGGCCGCCCTTGCCGGGCCTGAACGTGGCGCCCTTGCTGGCGAGGTAGCGTTTGGCTTGGCGGCTGTTCATGAACGCAACATAAGTGTTGCGCGACAGGAAGTCAACAGAACTGTTGCGTCAGGGCGCGAAGCCCTCCATAAATTGAGGACCGCAAGAGCATGTCCGGACCCGAAACCTCCACGTCGCGCTTCGTCGGCGATCGCCCCCGCATCAAGTGCGTGCCGCTCGAATGGCCGGTCGAGTTCGGCGGGCGGACGTATGACGCGCTCGCCCTCGCCCGCCTGACGGCCGGCGAGGTCGCCGCCTTTCAGCGGTCCATCGCCGCGCTCCCGCCCGACGCGCCGGTGAGTTTCCCGGTCTACCGCCTCCCCGACGGCGGCCCGTTGCCGGACGGCATCCTCGATGCGCTCGACGCCGACGACCGCGACGCGCTCGACAAGGCGGCCCTCGATTTTTTGCCCCGCCGCTTCCGTGGCGCCGAAGCGAGCGCTTCGCCCCCGGCGGCTGGCGAACCTACCGCCTGATCATCCGCCGCTTCGGGGGCGTGCCGGAAGCCGAGATCATGAGCCTGCCTTGGGACGAATTTCTCGAGGAGCTGGAAGTCGCCTGCCGCTTCGAAGGGTTTGACAAATGAGCTCCACCAGGAGCGCCGACCTCGCCATCAACCTGCAGGACAACGTCAGCGGGCCGGCGCGCACGGTCGTGTCGGCGCTGAAGCAGGCGGAGAACGAGGTCAAGCGCGTCTCGGCTGCGATGAAGGACGCGGGCGCGAGCGACAAGCTCGTGACCTCGCTCGCCAAGCTGAAGGCGAGCAAGTCGGACGTCGAGGCGGTGGCGAACGCCTGGCGCGACTACGCCAAAGCGAACAAGCTCGCCGCCGATTCCTCGCAATGGACGCAGGCGGAGGCGGCGCAGGTCAAGGCGTGGGAGCGCCAGACGGTCGCCTCGGTGCGCGCCGTCACGAACGCGCGCCGCAACGAGCAGCGCGTGCAGTCGCAGATCATGCGCGAGCACGAGGCGCAGATGGAGCGCGCCGCGCACAGCCGCCGAAAGTGGCTCGAAGGCGACAAGTCGATGGTCGCCATGCTCGGCGCCGCGGCCGTCGGCGGCGGCATGGTCGAGGCGGCGCGCCACACGATCAA
>CAIZGR010000830.1 GCA_903932535.1 uncultured Hyphomicrobiales bacterium
CGCCGGCGGCCGGCGCCGTCGTGACGCCGATGGTGAGGTTGCGCGCCACGTTGCCCGTGAAGGGCACCGGCATGAGCGGCACGGCCGAGTTGGCGACCGCACCCGACGGGCCGTTGGCGTACTTCGTCTGGCCCGCCGCCGGCGCCGTCGCCACGTAGCCGGCGAACGAGCGCACGATCTCCACCCAGTACGGATTGACCACGCCCTCGGCGAGCGAGAGCGGGTCGGTGGTGCCGGTGAGGGCCTGCGTGAACCAGCCGAGGATCTGCGCCGAGAAGCTCCACTGGGAGCGGGGCTTCGTCGCGCCGAGGTTGGCCGGATCGCAAATGACCTGCTGGCCCGCGGCGACCACGGTGCCGTTGGCGATCTGGAAGGCGGCGAGGCCGAGCTGCTGGAGGCTCAGCTCCTCGCCCGAGCTGGTGCCGGCGCCGGCCACCACGCCGGCGGTGCGGTTGATGCCGGCGACGGGCTGCAGGTACGGCTGCGCCCCCGTCGGCAAGAGGGCGGTGTAATCCGGGGTCGAGGCGAAGACGGCGACCTCGCCCTGCTGGAAGCCGCCGATGCCGTCGAGGAACGGCAGGTTGAAAACACGTCCGATCGTGCGTGCGAGACCCATGGGCACTCCTTGAGCGCCGCGGTGGGCGCGTCATTCTGCGTGGATTCGAGGTGGTGCGATTGGGGGAGGCGGACCGAGCGCGAAGGCGCTCTCGGCGAGTGCTAGCGGTGCTGCTGGAGGTAGGCCTTGTAAAGGTCGGGCTTCTCCAGCTTGAGCTTGCCCATGGCGACGCTGAAGCTCGTCTTGTCGCGCTGGGCGATCGCATTGATCGCCTTCGTGGCCTCCACCTCGACGTTCACGTCGGGCGCGGCCGACAGGTCGAGGGGGCTGCTGGCGGGCTTGCCGAGCGGGCTGCCGCCGACCGTGATGACCGACAGCGCCTCGAAGCCCGGGAGCTTCTTCACGATGCCGAGCGCGGTGTCGTAGGAGGTTTTCGCGAGCGCGACGAGGTGCGGGCGGTCTTTCTCCTCGTAGCCGCATCGCACGGCGACGGTGGCGAGCTCCTCGGCCTTCTCGGTCCGGGTGCGCTCGGCGAGCTCGGCCGCGTCCTTCTCGCGCGCCGTCTTCAGTCGCTCGTCGACGATCGAGCCGACTTGCGCGAGCGACACCATGCCGGCGGTCGCGGCCATGAAGATTTCCTTGCGGCCGGCGCCGGCGGAGAGGTTGAGCTTCGCCGCGAGCGCGCTCATCGCCTCGGCCTCGGCCTTGTCGGGCTCGGGCGCCGCGGCGGGAGCGCCGGCGAAGCGCTTCATCTGCTTGGACATCCGGCGCAGCTCGTCGAAGCTGCCCTTGTAGGCCTCGGCGCCGGCGCCGTCGAACTTCGCCATCGCGTCGGCCTCCGCCGCCATCTTGCGGATCTCCTCGAGGTGGGGCTTCTCGCCCGCTTCGTCGGCGGCTGCGGCGATGCCGTCCATCGCGCGCGCCATCTTCGCCCGCATGTCCTCGCTGAACTTTTTCAGCGCGCCGGTGACCTGCTCGGTCGTGGCGCCGGGGTCGAGGGAGAGCCGCTTCAGCATTTCGGGGTTCATGGATCCTCCGGGGGCGCGCGCGGCGCCGGTTGGTCTGGCGTCGCCGAGCGCGCCGGAAAAGACGCCGAGGGTGAGCTCACACCCGGCCTGGAACTGCACGTTGACGGCGGCGATGTCGAAGAGGACGTAGCCAATGGGCTGGCCCTTTTCGTCCTCGCCCTTGGGCGTGAAGAAGGGGGAAAGGCCCTGGTAATTGGCGAGGCCTTCTTTGGGGTCGCGACCGAGCGGCGTCACTTCGCAGCGCCACGCCCAGCCGCCATCGGGCACCGGGTTCGGGTTGGCCTCGGTCGCGAAACGCTGCACGCGCGCGGCGAGCGCAGCCGGGTCAGGCGAGGTGGACGTCGAGCCCGCCAGAGCGCGGTAGAGCAGCACCTTGCCCTCGTGGACGATCGCGAAGGCGTCGTAGTAGCCGGCGGCCGGCGCGCGCACGAGACCGCCAAGGGTCGACTGGTGATCGAGGCAAAGCGGACAGCGGCCGGCGCGCGCGTACCAGTTCTCGATCATCTGGCCGAGCGTGAGCTCGTCGAAGACCGTCTCGCTCCCGTCCTTGACCTTCTCGCCCCACGTGGCCCAACGGTCCCACGTGCCGACGCGCACGAGGCCTTCGGTGTCGGCAGCATCGAACCGCTGCATCCGGCCAAAGACGACCGGCACGCGCTTCTCCCCGACGAGCTCGGAATGGTGAAGGCTCCC
>CAIZGR010000831.1 GCA_903932535.1 uncultured Hyphomicrobiales bacterium
GACATTGCCGTTGTCTCCGTCGAAGTCAGCGCGCTTCTCTCCAGGCGTCGAACGCCTCGATGAGCGCATGGATCTCGGGCAGCGCCGACGCTCCGGCGCGCGCGTGGTGGACGGCCGCCTCGATGGCGGCTTCCAGAGTCTGGGTCGGCGTCAGGGGAAGAGCGACCTCCCTGGCGGGATCGTCGGGATAGGCCTCGGGGCCTTCCCAGAGGCCGGTGACCACGTCCGGGCCGCAGGTGTCGTAGTCGAACTTCCGCGGGTATCGATCCGGATCGCGCGCCACCTCCGCAAGCGCCTTTTCGATCGCCTCGTGCGGCGTTTCCGCCTTGACCGTCAGGGTCACATATTCCGGCACGAGCCATGTGACTTCCGCGCTGTATTCTTTCATTGCAAGTCTCCTTGGAGTTCGTGGCTTTTGTCCTCGACAGCGCTCGCGCGATCCGCGTAGCGGTCGGCGTTCGTCCCGATCCTTTGAGAGCGGCGTGCGGCGGTCAGATCATGCCAAGCGCGATGAGCCAGGAGGGAGCGCCGTCCGGACCGTGACCGTCCGGCTCGACCCAATCCCCGGTGACGCTTTCGCATCCGCCGTCGAACTGCCAGTCCTCGAGCTCGTGCAGCGACGGGAGCTTCCGCACGTCTCTCGCCCACCACGGAATTTTCGCCTCGATCGCGGCGAGCTTGTCACCGCGCCACTTTTCGAGCGGGACGTCCGGCTTCTTGATGCGAATGCGGCGCCATTCGCCGCCGGGTTCGAGCGCCCACGTTTCGCCGAGGTCGCGCACCGAGATCAGGGCGCCGCGCGCGGGCGAGAGGTAGCGGGTGATTTCGACGCCGTGGCCTTCGGGAAATGCGCCGTCCGGGCGTGCGGTTTCGTTCGCGGGGATCGCGTTCATCGGGAGATGCTCCTTGTTTGAAAACGAAGTTCCGCGAAGCCGGCCGCGGGCGGAGCGCGCAAGGGCGCGAAGCGCCCGGCCAGACCCTTGCGCGCTCCGTCGGCGGCTGGCAGGTCCGGTTCGGGATTTGTCTCCCGGCCTTCCGGAAACTCGCGTCTGCCAAATGACGGGTTGAGTCCTGCCCGGACTTCAGGCGAACGCGGCCATCGTTGGGTTTCACCCAGCGAGGCCGCTTGGCGACGTGAAGGCGACCTTTGCCTGTGCCTTAGAGCGGCGGTCGCGCCCCTTGGCCGGCATGAGGGCGGCCGCGGCGTCGATCGCCGTCTCCTTGCCCTCTGCCTCCCCCCTCGATCTCAATGGGTGTATGCACGACGAGCCCGGTCGTCACTCCGTCGCGTCTCCTCGACCGGCCTCCTGTGCGAGAGCCTCGGCGCGGATCGCGCCGACGTGCTCGAGCACCTGGTCCCGGGTCATCGTCCACCCTTCGTCGATCGCCAGTCGCGCTGTCACCCGCCACTTGAAGCGCATGTGCCGGCGCAGGGCCTCGGCGTCGTCGTCGAGCACGTCGGCGAGGAGCGCGAGCGCCAGTTGTGCCGGGCCGCTGCCGCCATAGCCCCACGCGAAACCGTCGGGGCTGTGGTTGTCGAGGTCGAGGCGCAGCGGCAGAGGCGATCGACGTCCGTCTTCTTCGATGCGCTGAACTCGGGGACCATCCTTCCAGTCGATCCATCCGCGATTGGTCGTCATCGCGCCGCCTCCTCGATCTTGACGGCGCGCACGACGATCGCGCCGCCGCAAAGCGTCGTCTTGCGTGTCGTCGCGTTTATGGCGGCCTGGCCCCGATCGAGGACGAGCGCGTCGAGGTCGATCTCGATCTCGAAAGTGACGTTGCGACCCGGGACCGGGCCGCCGACCGACGCCGAGCGGGAACGCCCGCCGAAGGCGAAGGTATGCGTGAATTTCTGCTTGGACATTCGGTTCGCTCCTTCTGCTCGGATGCGGCGCGATCCACGGTTGACGATCGCCCCGGGACCGCCGGACCCAAGGCATGGGGACCGGCGCGCCCTCGGCGGTCAGACGCGAGGAAGGGATCGGCGCTCATGCGGCGACTCCCTCGTGTGTCGTCTGGCTGAGATCCTCGTGGACGCGAGGTCGAGGCGCGTTGTCGGGCGGGGGATCGGTCCGCTTCGGATAGTCCAGCGTCGGAAACGCGCCGACGATCTTGCGGCGGAGGGCATGGGCCGGCGGGAGGAGGACGTAGCGGTGATTGCCGCGATGCCGGACACGGCGAAACGGGCCGTCGGCAAGCGCCCGGGCGAGGTAGTGGGCGCCGCTTTCGCCGGGCTGCAGCTGCGGCGCGCCGTGGTCTCTGAGCTGGGCATAGACGTGGCGCGCGTCGGTGTCGTCGGCGCGCAGTTTCGAGAGCGCGCGGTCGGAGATCGCGATCCCGGAGCGTGTGAGGCAGAGGACGCGTGGCCGCGACCGGCCGGTGTAGAGGGCGTTGCTCGCCTGGTAGATCGCGCCGACGTGGCCGGGAAAGATGATCCTGTCGCCGCCGACGCGAGGGCAGGGGTCGGAATAGGACGTGATGAGCGGAAACCGTGGCGTCTTGCCATCGGCAAGGGTGCGGTCGCGCCGGAGCGCCTTCAAGGCGCGCGCGAGGAACCAGGTCTCCGCGTTGGCGAGCACATGCTCGTTGAGGATGAAGCGGCCGAGGTCCGAGACCGCCTGTCCGGGTTTGAGGAGCGCGCTGAGTTCCCTCGGTGTGTTGACGGGGATCGAGAAGACCGCGACGCCGACCAGAGCAGCGCTTTCGTTCGGCTTCGATTCGAAGAGCCCGTAGGAGGCGATCTCGACAGGAAATGTTCCGCTGTAGTGATGCTCTTCGACGAAGCTGCGCGCGGCGGCCGTTTCGATCGGCTCGACGCCGAAGCGCGAGGGATCGAAGGGCGGACGCGCCGTTTGATAGGTCGTGCGTTTGAAGGTGTGACGCTGGCAGGCGACGGTGAGATCGAGATAGGGCACGTCGAAGGGCATGGGGGATCGAACCTCCGTTCGGGCTGTCGGGAGTCGGGGTTTGTGAGGGCGGTTTGTGGTTCGTCGCGCGGCTCGTGGTTAACGCCGCCCGTCGCGCTCGACCGTCCGCGGCTGCCAGCAAGGGGCGGCGACGGGAGCGGGTATTTCAGCCCGCCGGATCGCTCCGGCGGGGCGTGTCGCCTAATGCTCGTTCGGCAACAGGAACGGCGTGGCGCTGGGCGTCAGGTGTGGGCGTAGCCGTCGCGTTCGATGCAGACCCACATGCCGCACCATTTCACGACGACCGCGCCGTCGCACCCGAAGGTTGGCTGCACCGTCGCTCGGAACTCCCGGTAGGTCGGGGGCAACTCGGGGCGCTCGCCGCGGTTGATCCGCTCCACAAACGTCGAGACGAGCTGCTCGTGTTTGCGCTTGATCGAGACGCGCTGGGGATGGGTGGTCAGGATCATGACACGCGCTCCCCGAGGCGGGGCTTCGACCTCAACGCTACGAGAGAGATTCTCTTTCGGGTCATGTTGATCGCCACTGTCTTCGCGCCGGCGTCGATGGCTTCACTTATCGCCTTCGCCCACGGAAGATGCTGGCCGAAGTCGTCTCCGCCGACGAGATCGCGCGCTGTCTCCCACCACGCGGGGTCCTTGCCGGGATCGCAGCCCTCCGCGTAGGCGACGTAGCTCGAGCTCGACCGTTCCCTGGTGAGGTCGCGCGGCTGGCCTGCGCTCATCATGTAGACGCCCTGATCGTGGACGAGGACGACGTCGCCTTTGGCGCCGCCGTAGCCTTCGGAGTGGGTCGGGGCCGCGAGCGCGTGCGCGACGATTCGGCGGAGATCGTCCGCCTTGAACACAAGTCGTGACATCGGTCGTTCCTTGCTGCGAGTTTCGAATGGCGATGTCTTCATCGCCGCTACGTTCGTCGATTCAGGACTGCCTGAAACAGATCCTCAGACGGCCGGCCCGCCGGCGCGCCGCGCAAGGGCGCGAAGCGCCCGGCTGGACCCTTGCGCGGCGCGTCGGCGGCTGGCAGGTCCGCCGCAATCAGGTCCTGCCCGCCCGGCAGGCGCCAGGTCACCCGATCGCGCTTTGCGAAGGTGATGCAGTTCTCGAGCGCGATCTGCGCCGGCACCGTGAAGGGCTCCGATCCGTCCATCAGCGCCCGGAACTCGTCGCTGCACCGCCACGTCCACTCGCCGGGGTTGATCGTGACGGTCGTTCCCTCCGGCAGAGGGGGCGCGGCTTCGAGCGCGGCGCGCAACGCTTCGATCCGTGTCCGGTAAGAGCCCGGCAGAACCTGCTCCTCGGCGCCGAGGCTCCTCACGTAGTCGCCCACGATCGAATAGGCCCAGCCGGCGATCC
>CAIZGR010000832.1 GCA_903932535.1 uncultured Hyphomicrobiales bacterium
CAGCCGACGCGCTGGCGAGCGAGGCGAGCTGGCCCTTGATCTCGCCGAACGGCGCCGAAAAGCTCAGCAACGCATCTTTCGCCTGGCCGACGCCGGCGACGAAGTCGGCGACCGACGCGCTGAAGCTCACGGAGACGTTGGCGCCGGTCATGGTCGGTCCTTGTTCAGAGCATCCCGCCCGGGAACGCGGCCTCGAGCGCGGCGACAGTCGGCTGGCGTTGCGCGGAGGCTTCGCCCGGGGGCCGGTATTTCAGCGCCGCCGCCACCAGCCAATGGACGGGTGGGTTGCGCCGCCATTCGGCCTGGAGCGCCAGGAAGCGGGGAACGGTCAGCTGGTCGAGCGCCTCGTCCCAGCGCCATCCGAGGTTGGCGACGACGCCCGCGATCAGGGCGTCCCAATCGACTTTCCCGCGGGGGGCGACGCCTCCGCCGTCGCGTTTTGGGCTGCGCGCAGGCCGGCCGCCTTGGCGACCGACGGGAAGGCCTGGATCAGGTCGCCGACCGAGAACGGCAGCTCCAGGAAATCGGCGAAGGAGAGGGCCGGGTCGACGTGGGCGACGGCGCGCCATGTCGCTTCGGCGAGCCGCTCGAGCTCCTTTTCTCCGAGCCGCGCGACGCTGTCGCTCGACATCGCCGCTCCGCCCGCCGCGACATAGAGGTCGTAGAGCGCCGGCTGGATCGCCTTGACGGCGCGGAACGGCAGGTGCGGCAGCGTCCAGGCTCTGCCGCCGAGCGTGATCGGAAAGGTCTCGTCGCTCACGCCGCGTCTCCGAAGTTGAACTGGCAGACCTGACCCGCCGCATTGGCGAAGCACTGGAAGTCCAGCTCGGGCACCAGGAAATCCTCGACCTTGGTGCCGAACGACAGTTTCTCGGCGACGCAATTGTAGAGCAGCACCGAGAACTGTTTTCCGGTGCCGGGGTCGGAGGCGAACAGGTTCGCCGAGAAGGTGATCGACGGACCGACGAGCTGCGAAGCAACCGCGATGCTCTCGCCGCTGGCGGCGTTGGTGAAGGTGTAGGAGATCAGCACGCCCTGGCCGGCGTCGGCGGCGGCGAACGTGTAGACGCCGCCCGACACCGAATACTGGCCCTGAGAAGGATTCGAGGCGACTTGCTTAAGCGGCAGCGCCGAACTCGCGTAGACGACGCCCTGGTCGGCGACGAAGGGCGTTTGATGGGCCGTGTAGGTGTAGGGCGTCGCGGAGGGAACCTGAGTGGCCTCGCCGAACTGGGTCTGGACGACGCCGACGCTCGGCGTGAGCCCGAAGAACAGCGAGCCGAGCGCCTGGCCGGAAATGCGGGCCATTTTTGCCTTGCCCGTCATCTTCTTCGTCCCGGCGCCGATCGCGACCGGGAAGTTGTACTGCCCGTAGAGCGCCTTGGTGGTGGTCTGGACGTTGAGGGTCACTTCCTGCGCCAAGCCGAAATTGATCGGCGAACCGCCTGCCGGCGTGCCGATCAGCACGCCCGAGCCGAATACGAACATGGGGGGACTCCGTTTGGGGGGGAATGTCGAAACATGCGCGGAAGCCGCCGGCAGGCGGGGCCTGCGGCGGAACCAATGTCGGTTTTCATGAGCGCGCCTGCGCGGCGCGGGGGCGTCGCGGCGCGCCGACCTATCCGGAAAAGGAGACGATCGCGCCGACGAATTTCGAAATCCACGTCTGGGATGGGGCCGGATCGCCGGGGACGGCGTCGGGGTTCATCACGACGGCGCCGCGAACGAGCCAGACGCTCGATCCGTTTTCCACCGTCAGCGGCTCCTGCGCGCGCGTTCCGGTTCGCCCATGGCCACTAATCGTCTTCTTCGAGCGCCTTGAGAACGCCATCCATGCCGACGTCGACCGCCTCGCTGCCGCGAAAGACGCAGACATCAACGACGTCATTTTCATCGACAGAGATTTCGATGCGTTTACCGACTTGGATTGCGGTGAAAACAAGGTCGAAGGAACTCGGGCGCCGGATTGTATAACTGATGCGTCGCTCTTCCAGCAGCTTCATCACATCGAAGACCATCGTTGACATCGCCCCACCCTCCGGCTATTTTCGATATTCGCCGCGTGGTAGCAGCTTGCAAGCAGTTGATGCCCATAGGGGCAATAACATCGCAATGTCGTTGGAGATGTATTGGCTTCGCTTAAGCCCGTAGTGCTTACTTGAACACTCTTTCAAGTATCCCTTTAAGATCTATATCTGCAAACTTCGCGATCAATGCGATTGCTATTAAAACAAGTGTGTAAAATGTTGCGCCAACTGCCGCTACCCCAGCCTCTCTAAAGAACGATCTGTGCCTCAACGCTTTGCGAAGTATCTGTGGCGTAACTTCCTCAACAACAGATTATGCGAAACTTGCAACTATCTGCTGTCCTTCTTTAGATAGACCTTCTAGCCGACTCTCGGTATAAGTTGCCACATACTCGGCGAGAATCTTTTCGTCGGGCTTTTGGTTGTTTCTTTGGCAATAATTTGTTGCCCACTCCCTCTTTGCCTTCTTATATATAAAATAGGAGGCCATCTCCTCAAGCGTCGGACTCGAAGGGTCTTTTACTATAGTTTCAAAAATTCGGTTATAGCTATGCCCCGGCACTCCGGAGGGAAACTGGTTACTCATAAATCCAAAAACCCTTTGGCATGATTAGTAAAGTCTTAGATAACTTTATCTCTAGCGTGTAGTACGGATCGAATAACTTCCTCGCTCTTCTTACTCGCACGCTTGACAAGCCCTGCGTCAATCTGCCTTACGACGGTTCCTCCCGGCAAATGGAAACGGACGGATATATCGTCCTTGCGCGCTTTGTTAATCGCAACGAAGACGTCGGAGTCGCCGGTCCTAATCCCCGGACGAGACTTGATCGCGTCACTTGTCACTTTGGACCCCCGCTGCGATGCGCCTCGCGCATGGCAGATCCGCACGAAGCACCTACCTATTCGGATAGGTAGAACCCAAAAAGTTGACATCGTCAAGTACCCCCATATCTCGGGAATCTTTACGGGTTTCGCATGCCCCTCGCGAGCTGTCGGTCTCGTGCCGTTTTTAACGTAACATACAGAAATTGTTGAACTTAACATATTCCAACCATAAACCTCCAAAGGTCCCTTTGCATCCCACAATCGATGATCATCGCCGCCATCCTCAGCGCGCGGATGACCCCTCAGGGCTCGATCGACCCTTTGAACGAAAAATCCTAAGCACCAGTTCCCGCGTGTCTAGAGAACTTTCCTGTTCCAACGCTGCCTACTTACCCTGCCGACCCGCGACGTTCATAAAGCGCGCCAGTTTGTCCCGTTCGAAGCACCTCGAGCGCAAGGTGGGCGCACTGGCCGCTCGGTCGTAAGGTCCGAAAGATATCGCCTTCCCCTCACGGCCCCACCAGCCGCACGCTCACCACCGCCAGCCCGTCGCCGTCGAGGTCGCCCGGATCGCGCACCGGCACGGCCGTAATCTTGCAGTCGTGCACCGCGCCCCCGAGCGTCTGGCGGCCGAGGGCGGAGTCGGCGCCGGCGGGGAGAAGCGCGGCGTCGATGCCGTCGAGCGCGGCGTTGAGGGCGGTCGCGCCCGGCGTCGCCGGGTCGCGGGCGTCGAAATAGAGGACGAGTTTCGCTTCGAACGTGCGCCTCGGCGTCGCGGGCGAGGCCCACTGGTAGGTTTCCGGTCCGCTCTCGAGCTGGAAGAACGCCGGCCGCAGCGCGGCCGGCACTTCGCTCCAGAGCTTCACCCGCCGCGAGGCGAGGCCCCACGGGTAGGCGGCCGAGACGGCGGCGAACAGGGCGGAGAAGGCGGCTTCGCGGCTCATGCGCGCTCCAGACTTTCGGCCGCGGCGCCGGCGAGCGCGGCGACGATGTCGTCGCGCATCTCGTCGAGCGTCGAGCGCAGATAGGATCGCTCGGGGAGGACCGAGCCGGGATGCTCGACCTTGCTGGCGAAACGCAGCCCGCCGCCGGCCAGGAAGGCGAGCGCCTGCGCCTTGACCGGCAGGATTTCGTGCGCTGCGGTCTTGCCGCCGTATTCCTGGATGGCGGCGTATTTGACGTCGCCGCTCACGCCGACCGTGGCGCGGACGCCGTCGCCGCCGGCCGAAACGCTGGCTGCGATCGAGTCCCTGAGCGCGCCCGAGCGGACGTCGAGCACGCCGCCCGAGAGCTTGTCGGTCTTGACGCGGTCGGCGAGCGCCGCCGCGAGCTCGGCCGCCTTGGCCGCCAGCGCCGCGGCGAGCGCCGCCGGACAGGCGTCGAGCCGGGCGGTGGCCTCGTCGAAGCCTTCGCTTTCGAGCGCGAACATCAGACCGCGACCCGCTTGTAGGGCTGGAGAATCGCCAGGATCGGCGCCGGGATCGCGCTCCCGTCGTAGGCGATGGTTTCCTGTCCGCCGAGCGACTTCGACCGGAGGCCGATGCGCTCGGCGGCGCGGAAGCGCTCCGCCGCGAGCTCGGTCGCCGCCTGGACGAGGTCCTGCGGGATGAAGCCGTAGCCGATCGTGACCGCCTGCCCGGCGTCGGCGGCGGAGAAGGCGTAGAGCCCGTCGGCGACGCTGTATTGTCCGGCCCCCGGCGCGGCCGAGACGGGGGCCAGCGCGACGCCGGTCGCCGCATAGACGACGCCGAGGTCGCTCGCCCACGGCCCATAGGGCGCGTAGGCGCCGAGCTGGAACGGCGCCGCGGTGGGAACCGTCTGCGCCTCGCCCTGCACGGCGTAGCCCGCCCGATAGGACACGACGAGGCTCTGGCGCCCGTGACAAAACAACGACCCGAACAGGTCGAGCGCCTGCGGCCCGCCCGGCGGCGCCGCGTCGCCCGGTTGCAGGACCCAGCCCGCCGAAGCGTCCGGGTCGGCGTTCGGATCGGGTGGAATGAGGACGCCGCGCCACAGCGCGGCGTTCACCTGCAGCACCGGCCAGTGCCGCAGATAGACGCGCCGGCTCTCGAGGTCGAGCGTCTCGGTATAGGTCTGCGGCAGCAGGCCGGGGCGGCTCAGGGCCGCATGGATCGCGCGGCTCGCCGCCGTGACGAGCGCGGCGAGCGTCGCGTCGTTCGGCCCGGCGGCGGCCGGCAGTCCGAGCCAGGCTTTCGCCGCTGCGAGAGTGGTCAGATCGTAAGGCGACATGGGGCGCTCGCGGCGTTGGAATTCCTGCGACTCCTCGAGCATCCCGTCTCCCCCTGCGGGAGAGGGCTGCTCGAGAAGCACGACGGATGAGGCGTCCGCTGCAGGCGCGATCGTTGATCGCGCCGCCGCGCTCAGCGAGCGCGGCTACAGCGGCGCAACCCCTCACCCCTAACCCCTCTCCCGCAAGGGGAGAGGGGAATCGGCGCTTCCGAGTTGCTCACCCGTTGCCGATGTTGGTGAGGATGCCGACGCCGAAGGGCGCGTAGACGGCCAGCGTCTCTTCGGCGTAGACGCCGAACTCGCGCCTTCGGGTGCGCAGCGGCCAGTCGACGCGGTAATAGTCGCGCCGGGTCAGCACCTCGGCCACGTTCGGCGTCTGGTTCGACTGGTACCAGACCGGAAGCCGCTCGCAGAGCGCGAGGATCGTGCCCGGCGGCAGGTCGGGATGAACCTTGACGGGGATGTCGAAGCCGCCGTCGACGCTGAACGGGTTGTAGTACCAGCGCACCACGCCCGAGGCCGACACGCCGTAGGGTCCGCCGTTGTCGCCGTCGGCCGCGACATTGTAGCGGATCAGCGGACCCGAGGCGCTGGTGAGGCACTTGTTGGTGATGTTCTTCTGCTCCTGCGCGTTGACGTAGAGCACCGTCGGCGACAGCTTGTAGGCGTTCCACATCGCAACCAGCATGTTGTCGATCTCGATCACCGAGCCCCGTCCCGAGGCGGTGAGGAAAGAGCCGGTTCCCGCGGTTCCCGAGGCCAGCGACTGGACATAGGCGCTGTTGGCGGGGTTGAAGCCGACGGTCAGCAGGCCGTCGAAGGCGAGCGTGGCGTTGCGCGAATTGTCGGCCGTGATCACGGTCGCGGCCTGCTGTCCCGAGGCGAGCGGCGCGGCGAAGGTGGCGCTGTTGATGGTGGTGATCGCCTGGAGGGTCTCGGCGCCGGCGGCGCCGGCGTACCAGGCGTAGGCGACGGCGCCCGCGACGACGGAGACGGTCGCGCTCAGCGTCTGGCCGAGCGTCACGGCCAGGGTCGCGTTGGCGCTGCGCATCGAGGAGCCGCCGTTCAGCGTGTAGGTATTGCCGTCGTTGCCGGTGATGGCCTTCGAGGTGGCGACGCCGCCCGAGACGCTCGAGTTCTTCCAGCCCTCGAAGCTCAAGGCGACGACGATCACGGAATAGGTCGCGGCCGGCAGGGTCGCGCCCGTGCCCGACGCCGTCAGCGTCGGAGCGGCGGGGGTTCCGAGCGCCAGCGAAGCGTTGCCGCCCAGAAGCGCCGTCTCCTCCTTGCGCATGGTCTTCTGTAGGAGGCGCAGCGTCGCCGTGGCGTTGAGGTCCTCGAACCCCTGCGCCGCCGCCTCGGCTTCGAAAGTCACCGTGTCTTCCTCGCCGAGCGTCAGGTAGGGGGCGACCTGGGCTTGCGCCGAGTAGGACATGCTGGCGGTGCGCTGGCCTTCCGGCACCCAGCCCATCGCGTCGTAGCCGGAGCCGGTGATCGAGGTGATCGTGCGCCAGCGGGCGGCATCGCCCGGGTTGAGGCGGCCGACGCGCGGCAGCGCGTTTCGAAGCGGGGTGACGATCGGAAACAGGTTCTTGGCCGGCGCCTGGAGGTCGTAGGCGGAAAGGCCGGTCGCCAGGCTCACGGTCTTGGCGAGCGCGTTCTCCGCCAGCGCCGCCTTGGTGAGGCGAAGGGTTTCTTCGGTCGTTTGCAGAAGACTCATGGGGGGCTTTCCTTCGGGGTTGGGAGGACCGGGGACAGGCGCCGCGCCGCGCGGCGCTCGACGGGACCCGGCCGGCAACAAAGTTCGCGCGGCGGCGAAAAGCGCATGGGCGCGGTCGAACCGATCGCCGCCGTGAGCGAGGCGACGGCCCGCGTTTCGTGCTTTCCGGCCGCCGCGCCGCCGAACGCCTCGGCGCCGGCGATTCGCGTTCCTCGGCCCGCGCGCGGGAGACGGCGGCGGGGAAGCCCGCTCAGTAGCGGAGCGGGTTGGCGAGGCTGAGCTTGGTGAGCGCGAGGGCGCGCGCGTCGGGGGGAAGCGCCGCGAGACGGCGGACGGCTTCTTCGGCGCCGAGCGCCTCGCCCTCGCCGTCGGCGCTTTTCGCCACCGCCCGCAGCGCCGCCCTGGGCGGCAGCGGCTGGGCTTCGAGCGCGGCGACGCGTTTGGCGAGGTCGGCGAGGGCGGGGGAGACCTTGTCGAGCGCCTTGCGCAGGCGGGCGTTCTCGCCGGCCGCCCGCTCGAGCTTCTGCGCCGCGCCGGCGAGCGCCGAAGCGGCCTTCATCAGGGCCTCGGCGCCGGCCGCAGCCAGCCCGGGCGCAACCGAGACGGCGGCCTTTTCCGGCGCCGTCCAGTCGTCGGGCAACGCGCTTTCGGCGCCGATCGCTTTCGCCCGGGCGATGATGTGCGCCTTGACCTCGGGCTTCTCGCCGCTTCGGTCGTCGTCGCGCACCGCGTTCTCGACGTCCTCGGCCGACCGGATCGGATAGGCGCCGCCGGGCATGGCGGCGCCGTCCTCCGCGTCCTCCTCGCGCTCCGCCGCGGCGAAGGCCCGCTTCTCGACCACGCCGTCCTTCACCACCTCGAAGGTGGCGTCTGGCAGGCAGGGCAGGTCGACGAGCGAGATCTCGTGCGGTTCGGCGGTGTAGCGGACGAGGCCGGTCTCTTCGTCCGGCCAGCGCTTCACATAGCGCCCGCCCTGGGAGAAGCCGGTGTAGACGCCCTCGGTGACCTTCCGCCATTCGTCGTCGTCGACGATTTTCGCCGACACGACCACGCGCTTGCCGTCGTCGTCGAAGGCGATGCCGGTGAGCTTGCCGGCGGCGACCTTGCCGTGCATGGCGCGCACGGCGCCCAGCGACTTGCCGCCGCTCGCCGCCAGCGCCTCGGCCGACCATTTCTCGAAATAGGGTTTCGAGGAGGCGTAGTCGCAGATTTCGCCCGAGCGGTCGGGCGTCTCGGCGGTGGCGACGCCGGTGACGAGGCGCTGGTCGAGGTCGACCTTGGCGAGCGGCAGGAAGAGTTCGAGTGCAGTCACGATGGGCTCCGTGGGAAGAGCGCGCGCAAACGCGCCCGGTCGGCGCGGGCGCGGGAAGGTCTGAGATTTTCGGGAACCGGAGCGGGGCCGCCTCGGCGCCCATCACCTCCATTGTGTATGACTATGCCACGAGCGGAGTAAGCGGTCAAGGAAAATCAGAAATCATGCGACGGGTTTTTTAGTTTGCTGGAAAATCAACGGAATGAAGGGCGAGGGCGCTCGTGAGGGCGTCAAGAAGCGCGCCGGCGGAAAAATCCGCGGCTCGCGCCGCGCGGCGCCTGCCGCCAAGCCGGGTCGGGCGGCTCGGGCGCCCGCCCGTCCTCGCCGATCAGCGGCTTGATCGTGGCGCCGTCGATCACGTCGAGGGCGTAGAGCTTTCCGCCGCGGTCGAAGCGCGGGTAGATCGTCGCCGCGTCGACGACCAGCAGGTCCTCGAGCAGCATGCGCAGCCAATCGCCGTCTGGC
>CAIZGR010000833.1 GCA_903932535.1 uncultured Hyphomicrobiales bacterium
CCGACGCGCGAAAGCTGGACGGTCGAGGCCCGTTATTTCGACGGATCGACCGAATCGCCCGACGGCGAAGCCTTCGTGCAGCTCGCCGAATGGCTGGATCGCGACTGGCCCGACGCTTTCGGTCGCACGCGCCGGCTCGACGCGCTGGCGATCGACACGGGTTATCGAACGCATGTCGTCTACGCCTGGGCGCGCCGCCAGGCGCACCGCATCAACCCCAACACCGGCGCGGCGGTGGTGCATCCGGTCAAGGGCATGGAAGGCTGGGGCCGCCCCGCCATCGGCACGCCCAGCCTGGTGGACATCGATCTCGACGGCGCGAAAATCCTGAAAGGTTCGAAGGTCTGGCCGATCGGCACCTGGCCGTTGAAATCGTCGTTCTACGCCGATCTGGGCAAACCCGGCCGCAAATCGGGCCTGGCGGATGATCCGCCCGGCTATTGCCATTTCGGCGAATGGCTCGACGAGAATTATTTCCGCCAGATCACGGCGGAATATCTGGCCGACGAGACCTATCGCGGCAAGACGCGCCGCGTCTGGAAACAGCGCGCCAAGGACAACCATTTCGGCGATTGCCGGATCTACAACATGGCGCTGGCCGAGCAGCTCGGCCTGTCGATCTGGACGCTGGAAGAAATCGCCGCGCTCGCCAAAGAGCGCGGCCTGCCCGCCGCCGACGCCCTGCCGCTGTTTAGTCGCCCGCCCGCCGCCGAGCCTGCGCCCGTCGCGGCGCCGACCGCGCCGGGCGGCGACGTCGAAACGCCGGACGACCGATTGCGCCGCCTGATGCTCACCAACGCCGAGTTGTTCAACAAACGATGACCTGGCCGACCCCAACCCCCGGCGTTCCGCCGACCGATTCCCAGATCGCCATCGAGCGTCTGATGCAGGCCGAGCGCGCGCTGCATGATCTCCAGATCGGCCGGCTTTCGACCGAGGTCGAGGTCGATGGCCGCCGCGTGCGCTATCAGCGCACCGACATCGACAAGCTGCAAGGCTACATCGACACGCTGAAGTCGCGCATCGCCGGCGAGCGCCCGCGTTACGGCGCCATCGGGGTGATCCTTTGATCCTCGACAATCTGCGCGCCGCCGCCCGCGCGCTGGGGCTCTCGGGCCTCGCTGCGGACGTCGCGCCGCCGTCGCCCAAGGCGGCGTGGGGCGACGGCGATCCCGCCGTCGGGCCGGCGCTGAGCGACTACGAAGCGCCCTATCGCGCGCAATCGCTGCATGCGCAGGAAGTCGCCGCGTTCCGGCCGCCGTTGCGCTCGGGCGATTACGCCGCCACGGTGCGGCGCGATCTGACGCTGGCGCGCATTCAAGATTTGGTGCGCAACGACCCGCATGTGTCGAGCGCGCTCGACAAGCTGGTCGATCATATCGTCGGCGCCGGCCTGCGCTGGTCGTCGCAGCCGGATCTGGCGGCCTTGAAGCCCGGCGTCACGCTGACCAAGGAAGACCGCGCCGAGGCGCGCGATTTCGCCCGCAAGATGGAGGCCGAATTCCGTCGCTTCGCCGACGATCCGCGCCGCCATATCGACGCGACCCGGCGGCTCGATTTCGCCGGCCTCGCCCGCCAGCTCGCGCGCACCTTCGTCACGCAGGCCGAGGCGGCCTATGCGCTGGGCAAGCAGCGCGCCGCCGACGCGCGCTATCAGACGGCGGTGATGACGATCGACCCCGACCGCATCTGCAACCCCTACGGCGAGCGCGACACGCTGAGCCTGCGCCTCGGCGTCCACATGGACGAGATCGGCGCGCCGCTGGGCTATTGGGTGCGCGACGCGCATCTCGGCGATTATTGGGCGCCTGGGCGGCAAATGGCCTGGACCTATGTCGAGCGCGAAACCGAATGGGGCCGCCCGGTCTTCGTTCATGGTTATGAACCGCAGCGCGAGGGCGACACGCGCGGCACGTCGCCGCTGATCGTGCTGGTCGGCAAATTGCGCATGCTGGGCAAGTTCACCGACAACGAACTCGCCAGCGCCGCGATCAACGCGTTATTCGCCGCCACCATCGAGACCGATCTGCCCGCCGACGAAATGGCCGACCGGCTGCGCCCGGCGGCGACCGTCTCGGCGAGCGGCCTGAAGGGCTACGCCGCCGACGTGATGGAGCTTTACGACAAGGCCCCGATCACGCTGGGCGGCTCGCGCATCCCCACGCTGCTGCCGGGCTCGAAACTGACGATGAACGCCTCGCCGCGCCAGACGACCAGTTTCCCGGCGTTCGAGACGGCGTTCCTGCAAACGGTGTCGTCGAAACTGGGCCTCGCCTACGAACAGCTCAAGATGGATTGGTCGAAGACCAATTATTCGAGCGCGCGCGCCGCGCTCAACGAAGTCTGGCGCGGCATGATCCGGCTTAGCCGCGTGTTCGTCTCGCAGATCGTCACGCCGCTGCATCTGGCCTGGGCCGACGAAGCGTTTGATCGCGGCTATCTGGTCGAGCCCGCCGG
>CAIZGR010000834.1 GCA_903932535.1 uncultured Hyphomicrobiales bacterium
AGTTCTTGAGCTGCGTATAGTCCGGCAGATCCTGCTCGTACTTCCAGACCACGGCCCCGAGGACCGCGGCCGCGACGACGAAGACGATCGCCCCGGTCGCGAAAACAAAGCCGAGTAGGCGAACTATCCCGCGCATCGTCCAGTAAAACCTTCCCTTGCGCCCGTCGTCGAGTCCCGGCCCCGGGACGAACGGAAATTCCGTCGCGCTCCGGCGACGCGTCGAGGAGGCAAATACGAGCATGCCCGTGAAGCGCCGTCGGACGCTTCCCGCCCCCGAATTCGAGCAGGCTCCCAATCCTTCCCGAGTGCGGCGAATCTATGATGACCGCCGGAGGGGCCGGTTTAGCGCGCTCCGGCGGCGCAGATCTGCCGTCCGATGTCGCCGCTAACGATCCGCGGCGGAGGGCGTCCGGTCCGCGTCGAGCGCCAAGCCGGGTTCGCGGGGGGCGTCCTCGGCCTCGGCGCCGGGGTTGAAGAAGAACGCGTCGACCGCTTTCGCCATGGCGGCGGCGGTCTTGGCGCGCCAGTCGGGCGATTCGAGCTGAGCGACATCCCGGGGGTTGGAGAGATAGCCGAGCTCGACCAGGACCGAAGGGAATTCCGGCGCCTTGAGCACGACGAAGCCCGCCGAACGCTCGGGATTGTGGTTGAGCCGGGTCGCGCCGCGCAGGCTTTCCGTCAGCCGGCGCGAAAAAAGATGGGAATAAACGCGCGTCTCGCGACGCTCGAGGTCGAACAGGATGTCCGCGACGCCGGGTTCGGAGCCGGAGGCCTTGGCGTTGCGCGGGTTGCGGTCGGCCGCGTTCTCATGCGCGGCGATCCACGCGGCCTCGGCGTCGGACGCCCGGTCGGCCACCGTGTAAATCGTCGAGCCGCTGACCGCGCCGCCCTCGTTGAAGCTGTCGGCGTGGATCGAGACGAACAGCGCCGCGTTGGCGTCGCGGGCGAAGTCCACGCGGCTGTCGAGGTCGACATATTGATCCGCCTCGCGGGTCATCAGCACCGAATAGCGGCCGGTCGCCTGGAGTTGGCGCTTCAGTTCGACGCAGAACGCCAAGACCAGCGTCTTCTCCATCGCGCCGCCGACGCCGCGGGCGCCGCCGTCGTTCCCGCCATGTCCCGGATCGAGCACGATCACCGGCTGCGCCGGAGAAGCGGACGCCCCGACGGGCGCGGCCCCCGAGACGTCGCCGGGCATTGCCGCCGCCTTGAAGGCCGTCTCGTCGCAGGGCCTGATTTCCGTCGTCAGCCGGGACGCCTCGGCGCCCTCGACGATCGGCTTCGACTCGACCCGGACCGGGCAGGCCCGCTCGGAAAGATCGATGACGATCCGCGACTTGCCCGGCGTGAGCAGGCCGAAGCGGAACGCCTTGACGAGCCTTTCGCCCCGCGCCGGGTCCAGGCGCCCGGCGTCCGGGGCAATCTGGAAAACGGTTTGCGGGAGGTCGACGACGATGCGCTCGGGCGAAGCGAGCGTGTAGGCGCGGACTTCGACTGACCGTGACAGATCGAAGGTCAGAACCGCTCCGCCTGGGTCCTGGACGAGATTGACTCCGACGGCGACCGGTTTCGCCGCGTCCTCGGCCGCCGCCGCCGCCGCCGCCAGCGAAGCGGCGAGCAGCGCCGCCGCGACCGCGAACGGTTCGGCTCGCCCCATGCGCTTTTCCGCTCGACCCGTCATGATCGTCCTTAACGCCGAGCGCGCGCAGGAAGCAAACCATCCGCGCCCCCGACCCCGACCGCGCACGCAGGCTCGCGATCGAGCGGATTGAGCGCGAAGAAGGTTTCGGGCGCGTAAATCCATTGTCCAAAAGCCATTCAGGGCGCGCGCCGCCCGAGTTCTCGAGCCCGAAAGGGCTTGCCAATCCAAACGGCGGCCTCTATTTAAGAGTCGTTACGAATCCGGACCGAATCCGCGAGGCCGCCTGCTCGAAGGAAGCGCGGGCGTATGCGAGACTGTCGTACGACCGCTCGCGGCCCTTGCGCTGACGACGCCGTGGCGAACGCTTGGTTTGCTGTCTTTGTCGGCCGCACCTCGGCGAGAGGTTCTCGCATTTGCGAGGGCGCGCGGCGAAAACCAAGTAGCCCCTTGCCGGACGTTTGCCGGCGGCTTGGCCTGTTTCGTGACATCGGCGCGCCGAATGCGCCGCTCGATGGGCGAAGAGCCGGATAGGCCTTGGTTTGACCGTGACGATGTCCCGACCGCAGATCCATGACAGCCCGAAGACGGCGGCTCGGTCCTGCGGAATTTTCGTCTCGCGCAGACCTGATCCCGCGGCCCTCGCCGCGCCGGCTCCCTTTTTCCAATTGCACCCGATCTCCAACACCAACGCTGCGCCCGACGGCGCTTGGCGGCTGCGATTCTGCGCGACCGCCGGCGCTCTGCGCAAGAGAGCACTCCATGGCAAACAAAATGATCATCGACGCCTCCCACCCGGAAGAAACCCGGGTGGTGGTCCTGCGCGGTAACCGCGTCGAGGAATTCGACTTCGAATCGGCGAGCAAGCGACCGCTGCGCGGCAACATCTACCTCGCCAAAGTCACCCGCGTGGAGCCTTCGTTGCAGGCCGCGTTCGTCGACTACGGCGGCAATCGGCATGGGTTTTTGGCTTTTTCGGAAATCCATCCGGATTATTATCAGATTCCCGTGGCGGATCGTCAGGCGCTCCTGGAAGAGGAAGCCCAGAGCCATCATGACGAGGACGACGAGCCTCGCGGCGAGCGGCGCAGCCGCCGTCACCGGCGCTCCCGGGATGCGGACGTCGAAACGCGCGCCCGCGACGGCGACGACGAGACCGTCTCCGAGATCGCCCCGTCCGTCGACGACGCTGCGGCCGAGCCCGACGACGATCTCGCAAGCTCGGGCGAGCCGTTGGCGCTCGAGGAGAGCGGGACCGAGGACACGGTCGCAGTCGAGACGGTGCGGTCCTGGGCGGACGCGCCCGTCGAGGCCGCCGCCGCGGTTTCTCACGACGCGGATCGCGCGCCTTCTCACGACGAGGACCTCGCGCCGCAAGACGCCGAGGCGTCGGACGCCGACGACGAGCCCGAGGCGCCGGCGGCTCCCTTCGCCGCCGCCGAGGACCTGTCGACGGCCGCGGAGGACGACTCGCCGGCCGACATCGAGGCGGCGGTCCCCGCGATCGAATCGGACAGCGCGCCGGACGCGTTCGAAGACGCGGAGCCCCGCCGCGAGCCGGCCGAATCGAGCGTCGCGGACGGCAGGGGCCACGACGACGAGCTCGAGGTGACGACGCTCGACGGCGGCTCGGAGGAGCGGTTCCGCCCGAGCCGCAAGGGGCGATCGGAGGACGAGGGCGAGCCGGTCGAACAGATCGGCGGCGACGCCTGGGAGGAGCTGCCGCGCCGCCCGCAGCGGCTGCGCCGGCAATACAAGATTCAGGAAGTGATCAAGCGCCGGCAGGTCATGCTGGTCCAGGTCGTCAAGGAGGAGCGCGGCAACAAGGGCGCGGCGCTGACCACCTATCTGTCGCTGGCCGGCCGCTATTGCGTGCTGATGCCCAACACCGCGCGCGGCGGCGGAATATCGCGCAAGATCACCAACGCGCAGGACCGCAGCCGGCTCAAGGGCATCGCCGAGGAGCTCGACGTGCCGGAGGGCATGGGCGTCATCCTGCGCACCGCCGGCGCCTCGCGCACCAAGGCCGAGGTCAAGCGCGACTTCGAGTATCTGCTGCGCATGTGGGAGACGGTGCGCGAGACGACGCTGGCTTCGAGCGCGCCGACCCTCGTCTACGAGGAAGGCTCGCTGATCAAGCGCGCGATCCGGGACCTCTACAGCAAGGAGGTCGACGAGATCATGGTCGCTGGCGAGGCCGGCTACCGCGAGGCGCGGCAGTTCATGCGCCTC
>CAIZGR010000835.1 GCA_903932535.1 uncultured Hyphomicrobiales bacterium
ACCCGGCGCCGCCTGTCGCGCGTGCTCAACATGCTGCGCAACAAGAAGCTCGAGAACCCGTGGAAGAAGCACGACAACATTCCGCTGTGAGCGCGGAAGACCGCCTCTCTCACGCGCCGCCGCCGAGCGGCGCGCAGGGCTGAGTCTCGCCCGGGATTGACGGACCTGTTCTTCGCGGCGAGTCCTCGAGGCCGCCCGGTCGCTAAATCCACCGCCTGACCCGTCCCGCGTAAGCGAGATAGGCCGCGCCGAATTTTCGCGTCAGATACGCTTCCTCGCGCGCGACCACGCCCCAGCGCAGGACGAGGTAGAGGGCGGCGAGCGCCGCGAGCTGCCACAGGCTGTCGAGCGCGACGCCGACGCCTGCGACCACGACGAACATGCTGACGTAGATCGGGTTGCGCGAATAGCGATAGAGGCCGGTTTCAATGATGGCGCTGGTCGGCCGGATCGGCAAGACCGCGGTGCGCGCGCGGCGGAAATGCGCGAACGCCCAGAGTTCGGTCGCGAGCCCGAGCGCGATCAGCGTCCCACCGGCGACCCAGCGCGGAAAATCCGGCGGCAGGAACGACGCCGGCCAGAGGCGGCCGGCGAGCCAGCCGGCGCCGACGCAGAGGACGAGCGCGACCGGCGGCAGGACGAGCACGTCGGGGTGGTCTTTCTCGGCGGCCATGGATGATCCTCTTCGGTGCGAGCCGGCGTTGACCGGCGAAGCGCATTCGTTGAAGGCGGAGGCCCCGAGGACCGCCGCGCCGCGGCTTCTGGCGCGCGCGCCGCCGTCAGTACCCTTGCATCCACTCCCGGCGCTTTTTCCACATCATGATCCAGTCGTCGTTCTCCAGGCTGCGCCCGGTCAGCTTCCCGCGCCCCGCGTTGGCCAGGGCGCGCGTTGCGCAGGTGAGCCAGAGTTCCGCAAGCCCGACCGGGACCAGCGGCTTGGGCCAGTGTCCGCGCACCAGCGTCGCCCTCGCCCGCCAGTTTTGCAGCATCCGGACGCCTTTCGGCGCCGACGCGCCGCCGAGGTGCATGATCTGCGCGTCGGGCGTGATCATCGGGCGGTAGCCGAGCGCCGCCGCGCGCAGGCACATGTCCGCCTCTTCGCCATACATGAAGTAGCGGCGGTCGAAACCGCCGAGCTTCCTCCACAACGCCGTCGACAGCATGAAGAAACTGCCCTGGACGACGTCGACGTGGCGCACGCTGTCGCGTCTCCACCCGCCGATCCCCTCCGGGTTGAAGAAATCCGAATGCTTGAAGACGATGGTCAGGCCGGCGAGGTAGCAAAAGAGGCTCCACGGAGTCATCTTGTTCCAGGCCGACGCCGGATTCAGAGATCCGTCCGGAAAAACCGTCCGGCCGCCGGTGACGCCGGCCTCCGGATGCTGTTTCGAGAACGCGAGCAAATTATTGATCGCGTTCGGGTGCACCTCGGTGTCGGGATTGAGCAGCAGGACCCATTCGCTGTCGACCCGCTTGATGGCCTCGTTGTTGGCGCGCGCGAAGCCGAAATCCCCTTCGTTGCGGATCAGGTCGACCTGAGGGAACCGCTCGGCGATCACGCCGGCCGATCCGTCCTCGGAGCCGTTGTCCGCCACGATCACCCGCATGTTCAAATTCGGCGTGTTCTCGAACAGGGTTTCCAGACAGCGCAGCGTCAAGTCGCGCGTATTCCAGGTGACGACCACGACGGTGAGTTCGGCGGGGGAGGCCGGCTTGTCCGTCGACCGGACAGGTTCGGTCGCCGTTGGTTCCGATACGGTCATGCTCGCCAATTCCTGTCTTGCCGTGAGTCCAACCGACGTCGGCCCGATAGCGCCGATTTCCGGACCATGCAACGTGACTTTTGCCCTTCCGTGAAGGCGGTGCGACGTCGCCGGGCAAGCGCCCGCCGACCGGCCGGAGCTGGGCCGCGTCCGCCGAACGGCGTCGGATCGCGACGGCCGGGACGGCGCGGCTTGCGGACCCTCGCGCTCCCCGGAGGCCCGCCCGCGACGGGCGGGCGCCGGTCCTGCCGAACCGAGCCTCGACGTGCAGCCAGGGCAGGAAACGACTTTCGCCGTGACCGCCGCCGCCGCCGGGCGGGTCGCGCCGGGGCCGGCGCGGCCGGCGAAGCCCGGGGCGGCCGGCCCGAAGGACGGCGAGGTCACGGTCGCCGCCGTCAGGCGCGGCGTTTCGCGCGACGCCGGCCTGACGGCGAGCGAAAAAACCCCGGCGCCGGTCGATTTCGTCGCGACCGGCCTCATCGGCGACATCAAGATCGACCAATCTGCCGTCTGCCCGCGGTTCGACGCGCCGGCGACGACCCGGATCGTCTCCGGCTCCTGGCGCGCCTCGCTGCATCGTTTCACGGCCCATCCGAGCGTCGAAGGAGGCCCGGCATGTCCACGGTGACCTACCACATCGTCGAGCACGACGGCGGCTGGGCGTATCGCGTCGGCGACGTTCTGTCGGAGACCTTTCCGAGCCACGACCTCGCCCGCAAGGCCGCCGATCAGGCGGCCGGCGAACAGCGGCTCGGCGGCGAGACGACCGACATCGCGTACGAGGACCAGCAAGGCCGCTGGCATGTCGAGACCGCGAAGGCCTGGGACCGGCCGGACACCGGCGTCGAAGAGGGATAGGCGCGCGAGATCGCCCGGCGCGGCTGATTTCCAACTTGCCGTCGGCGGGCTTTTCTGATAGCGACCCAAAAAGGTTCCGGCTTGCGCTGGGGCCGCGCCATGGGCGTTCGATCGCCGGCCTCGCGCCGGCCCGCGGGAAGCGGAGAGAGGTTTTGCGCGTTTTGCGCGGCCTCCCGGCGAGCGAGCGTCCGATCGTCAACGCCAACCCAACCGCCGGCGCCGCCCGAAACGGGCACACCAGGAGAACCAATGTCGCAAACCCAAACCCACGCGCCGTCGCGCGAGGATTTCGCCGCGCTTCTCACTGAGACCTACGGGGACGACGAGGCCTTCGAGGGCTCGGTGGTCAAAGGCCGCGTGGTCGCCATCGAAAAAGACATGGCCGTCATCGACGTCGGCCTGAAGACGGAAGGCCGTGTCGCCCTCAAGGAATTCACCAATCATGGCCGCGACCCGGCCCCGGGCGTCGGCGACGAGGTCGAGGTCTATCTCGAGCGGATCGAGAACGCGCTCGGCGAAGCCGTGCTGTCGCGCGACAAGGCGCGCCGCGAGGAGAGCTGGGTCAAGCTCGAGCAGGCCTTCGAGAAGAACGAGAAGGTGGAAGGCGTCATCTTCAACCAGGTCAAGGGCGGATTCACCGTCGACCTCGACGGGGCGGTGGCCTTCCTGCCGCGCAGCCAGGTCGACATCCGGCCTGTGCGCGACGTCGCCCCGCTGATGAACGTTCCGCAGCCGTTCCAGATCCTCAAGATGGACCGCCGCCGCGGCAACATCGTCGTTTCGCGCCGCACCGTGCTCGAGGAGAGCCGGGCCGAGCAGCGCCACGAGATCGTCGCCAACCTCGCCGAGGGCCAGGTCGTCGACGGCACCGTCAAGAACCTCACCGACTACGGCGCGTTCGTCGACCTCGGCGGCATCGACGGCCTGCTGCACGTCACCGACATCGCTTGGCGGCGCGTCAACCATCCGGGCGAGGTGCTGACCATCGGACAGCAGGTCAAGGTCCGGATCATCAAGATCAACCACGAGACCCACCGCATCTCCCTCGGCATGAAGCAGCTGCAGGAAGACCCGTGGTCGAACATCGAGACCCGCTACAGCATCGGCCAGAAGCTGAAGGGCAGGGTGACGAACATCGCCGACTACGGCGCGTTCGTCGAGCTCGAGCCGGGCATCGAGGGCCTCATCCACGTCTCCGAGATGTCCTGGACCAAGAAGAACGTCCATCCCGGCAAGATCGTCTCGACCAGCCAGGAGGTCGAGGTCCAGGTGCTCGAGGTCGATTCGGCCAAGCGCCGCATCTCGCTCGGCCTCAAGCAGACCTTGCAGAATCCTTGGGAGGCCTTCCTCGAGAAGCATCCGATCGGCACGACGGTCGAGGGCGAGGTCAAGAACAAGACCGAGTTCGGCCTGTTCATCGGGCTCGACGGCGACGTCGACGGCATGGTCCATCTCTCCGACCTCGACTGGGCGCGTCCGGGCGAGCAGGCGATCGAGGACTACAAGAAGGGTGACAAGGTCAGCGCCAAGGTTCTCGACGTCGACGTCGAGAAGGAGCGCATCGCCATCGGCATCAAGCAGCTCGCTTCCGATCCGTTCGCAGCGCGCAAGCCCGGCGAAGAGGCGGGCGAGGGCGATCTGCGCAAGGGCGGCGTCGTGACCTGCGAGATCCTCGAGGTCAAGGACGGCGGCCTCGAAGTGAAGATCGCCGGAACGGACCTCACGACCTTCATCAAGCGCAACGAGCTCGCGCGCGATCGCGGCGACCAGCGCCCCGAGCGTTTCTCGGTCGGCGAGAAGGTCGACGCCCGCGTCATCCAGTTCGACCGGCGCGCGCGCAAGATCGCGGTCTCGATCAAGGCGCTGGAAGTCGCCGAGGAGAAGGAGGCGATCGCCCAGTACGGCTCGGCCGACTCGGGCGCTTCCCTCGGCGACATTCTCGGCGCGGCGCTGAAGGCGCGCGAGCAGAAGAAGTAAGCCTGCCCAAAATAGAAGCCGGCGCCCCTGCCGGGCGTCGCGACGAACGGCCCGTGGGGAGCAATCCCCGCGGGTCTTTTTGTTCCTCGTTTCGTGCTCGCCGAGAATCGCCCTCCGGCCGCATTCTCCGCGCAGGACTTCGCGTCCGCCGTCGGCTCGAGACGCCGCCGCGAAAGCGGGGGGCGCGCCGGCTCCGGCCGGCCGCCTCACACGATCGCCGCGCTGACGAGGTTGCGGAACAGCACGCGGAAATACTCCCGGTGTTCCGGCGACTGCACCATCAGGATGGCGAACAGGTTGTCGCGCGGCGAAATCCAGAAGGTCGTGCCCATCATGCCGCCCCAGAAATACTCGCCGGGGCTGCCCGCGCTCGGCGCCAGCCCCTCGCGGGTCCGGACCGCGAAGCCCAGCCCGAAGCCGTGGCCGGGCCAGAGCAGGTAGTGGTTGCGGTCGATCCGCGCGTCGAGATGATCGCTCGCCATATAGGCGAGGGTGCGCGGGCTCAGGAGTCGCGCGCCGGCGAAGGCGCCGCCGAACGCCAGCATGGCGCAGAAGCGCATATAGTCGGGGAGGGTGGAGACGAGGCCGCCGCCGCCCGATTCGAACTTCGGCGGCGCCGTCCGGCTCTCCGCGTCGATCCCGGCCGCCTTCATGAAATCGAAAGAGAACGGGTCGGCGCGCCGCGCGGCCTTCGCCTCGGGGGTGAAGAACGCGGTGTCGGTCATGCCGAGCGGCCCGAAGATGCGCGCGCGCAGGACGTCGCTGAGCCGCGCGCCCTCGACGATCTCGACAATGCGCCCGAGCACGTCGGTCGAGACCCCGTACTCCCACGCCGTTCCTGGCTGATGCGTGAGCGGCAGGGCGGCGATGGCTTCGACGTTGTTGGCGAGCGACCGGTCGGGGCTCAGCACGTCCGCGGCCTTGGTGAGCTTGTGCACGGGCCCGACGCCGGTGAAACCGTAGGTCAGCCCCGAAGTGTGGCGCAGGAGGTCCTGCACCGTGATCGGGCGACGCAGCGGCTGAAGCTCGAGCTTGTCGCCCTTGGCGACGCCGGCCTTCGCGCCGGCGAAGGCGGGGATGTAGGTGGAGATCGGGTCGAGGACCGAGAGCCGCCCTTCCTCGACGAGCATCATGGCGGCGACCGACACGATCGGCTTCGTCATCGAGTAGATGCGGAAGATCGAATCGTCCTTCATCGCCGGGCCGCCGGGCCGCAGTTCGCCGAGCGCCTGCCGGTAGACGATCTTGCCGCCGCGGACGATCAGCATCGCGACGCCCGGAGCCTTGCCCTCGTCGATCTGCCGCTGCATCGCGCCGGTCAGCCGTTCGAGCCGGTGCGGCTCGAATCCCAGGCGCTCGGACGGGACATAGGGCAGGACGAAGGCGCTCATGACGGACTCGCTGGCTGTGGAGGAGCGGGCGGAGCATAAACCCGCTCGGACGCCGGGCAAGCGGATCGGTCCGGCATGGCGGGCGATTTCTCGCTGTCAGGCCGGCGGCGGCCCATGGCCGGAGCTGGGAAGCAACCTTCCGGGCGGTCACGCGGAACCGCCCCCTTACGACTTCCGCAAGTCGAGCCATGCGACACCGATTGTCATGTCGGCCGGCATGGTCGCTCGGCCGCCGTCAATCCCAACCGCATCTTCTTCATGAGGCTCTCCGAGCAGCGCCCCTCGACAGGGCGGCCATGGCGCGCCTCCGAAGTCAGGCCTCTGATGAAGCTCGCCCCCGAGATCTGGGCGCCGGCGCGAATGCGAGCGACCTTTCCCTTTTTTGAGCGCCCGGCAATCTCCGATCCGGCCTGGCCTGCGGGGAAGCGGGCGCTCACGCCGTGGACCGGCCGGATCACCTGTCTGCCGCCTGATCTCGCGGCGCGCGCGAAAGTCCCCGTCGACACACATGTCGAGACCCTCGACGACGGCGCGGCCTTGGTCACGTTGAGGAACCGTTCGACAAGACGGACGGAGAAGGCATGGAACGCCTGCGCGCTCTCGAAGCCGCGCCGCGTCCAATCCAGAGTTGAGCGTCGCCGAAGAGAGAGACGCTCGCGCGATCAATCGGCGAGCTGTTAGAGCTTCCCCCCGAGGCGGTAGCGCTCGCCGGCCCCGTTCAGATTTGGCGAACGTTGTCGGCGCGCCACTCAGGACAAAACTGCGAACTCTTATGTAGTTGAAATTAAGCTCTGATCTCGGGTCCGCCCGGCAGAGGGCGCTCGGGCGTCCAGCAGGTGCGCGCTCGCCGCCCGTCGCTCGGTTCCACGCCCGACGCCCGGTTGAACCGGCGCCCCGTCCGGTGAATGGCCGCTCGCTTTCCCCGTGGAGGCCACCACGCCCCAGATGACCGGCTTTCCAGCGCGTCATTTTTCCGGGGGCGGCGCTCACGAGGCGCCGCTCGCGGCACCGGCGCCTCGAGCGCAGCTGTCGACCGCACGATCTTCCAGGATGGCGGCGGCTTTCTCCTGAGCCGGCGCCGGACAAGCCGTCGCCGTTTCTCGCTGGTTTACCGGATTGGGATCGTCGAGAAAAGGGAGTAGCCTCGCCAGCGCGCCGCGCGGCTTCCAATTCGCGTAACAGGACTGCGGAATGCTGAACCTGACCCTGACCCAGAGTGTCGTGCTTGCGGTGGGAAGCACCCTTTTGGCCCTCACCGTGTTGGGCCTCCCCCCGATCCGGGTTGCTGAAATCATGGGGACGTGCCTCGTCGGAGCGCTCGCAGCGCCATTCGTGGTCGTTAAAACCAGAGTCGCCCACAACGCCGTGAGGGCGGTTATTTACCGCCGCTCCCACGGACGGTGGCCTTGGGAAAGATCATCTTCCTGATCGCCGCGAATGTCGCGCTGCACGCCATCACGAGAAGAGAGAAGCCGTCCCGGGTCATTTCGACGTGAGATGTGCGCCCGCGGCGCGAATTGGAAGTGCTTTTGACATGACTCGGCGGCAACATCTGGGGCGGTCACGCGGGACCCCCACGACTCCCACAGTCGATCTATGCCGAAGCCGGTCGCCGCGCCGGACAATACGGCCGGTCGGCCGCTGTCATCCCACCCACATCGTCATTGAGAACGAGCTCCCAAATCGTCAAGCGGCGAACAGCCTTGAACGGAAGGCCGGATCGATGCAGGCCCTGAGACGCCTCCGGCGCAGGAGCCCGGCGTGTTTCCCTCCGCTCCATGGCCCGAGCTTGGAAGCAACATCTGGGGCGGACACGCGGGACCGCCCCCTTACGACTTCCGCACGTCGAGCTATGCCGACGCCTCCTGCCATGTCGGCGAGTACGGGCTGTCGGCCGCCGTCAATCCCAATCACATCTTCATGAGGCTGTCCGAGCGGCGTTGCGCGACGGGGCGGCCGTTGCGCGCGTCCGAAGTCAGACCTCTGATGAAATTCGCGCGCGAGATCTGGGCGCCGGCGGAGATGTGCGCGACCCTCTCCTTCTTCGCCAATCCGAAAATTCCCGATCCGACCTGGGCGGCGGCAGAGCGGACGCTCAAGCCGAGGATCGGCTGGATCACCTACCTGCCGCCCGACCTCGCCGCGCGGGCGAAATACCCTCCGGACACTCACGTTGAGACCCTCGCCGACGGGGCGGCGCTGGCTACGCTGTGCGAGGAGCCATTCGATGAGACCCACGCGGAAGGTATGGCGCGCCTGCGCGTCCTCCAGGCGGCGCTTCGCCCGATTCAGGCGTGAACGTAGCCGGCGAGAAAAACGCTCGGACCCCTCCGAGGTGGCGAGGTGGGAGTTCGGACGACCAAAGTTCGCGGGCGGTGAACAGAAATGGCGCGCCCGGAGAGGTTCGAACTCCCAACCCTCGGTTCCGAAGACCGATGCTCTATCCAGTTGAGCTACGGGCGCTGCGCCGCTTTCCTAGCATGAAGCGCTCGTGCGGCGGAAGGTCCATCCGGCGGACCGAGCGGTTCCAAAATGGGCTTATTGTCAATTTGTCATTCGTATGGATGCGATCCGGGTCCGGCGACTGCGGCAACCCGGCGAGTCGGGCGTCCTTCGGCGGACGCGGCCTGCGAGGGTTCCGCGCCGATGTCGGTCCATCGGAGGGCTATCGCGCCTGTCGCAGGTTGTCCGGGACATCGGGCTGCGGGTCGCGTCGCGATTGCAGCCGCGACGCGACCGGCTCGGAAGGGACCGCCCGCCTCGGCGCCGCCCCGTCGTGTCGAAGGCCCGTGCGGAGCGCTCCGTATGACGCCGGGCGCTACCCTTTGGCGGTATGATTGTCCGTTCAGACCCTGAAGTTTCCCCCCGACAGGCCCGATGTCACGCCGAAAAGCGTAATCTCCATCAGGTTCGCGCTGCTCGTCGCCAGGGCGTCGCCCGTGTCGTTGACGTAGACCATGGCCCCGCCGCCCTGGTAGAGCCAGCCGATCGAGCCGGCGTCGACCGTGTTCCCGGAGAGCGCGCCCTGGAGGCTCAGGTTCGGGTCGAGCGGCGAGAAGTCCATCAGATCGTGGACCGCGCCGGACGCCAGGAAGCCCAGGATCGTGTCCCGGCCGCCGGCCGTGTTGAGCGAGTCGGACGCGGCGGCGTAGGCGAAGGCGTCGGCGGCGCCGTGACCGTTCACGATGATCATGTCGCCCCCGCCGCCGCCTGCGATCGTGTCGCCGCCCTGCGTGGCGCTGATCGAGTCCTTGCCGGCGCCGGTCCGGATCGTCTGCGCGGCCGAGCCCGTCGCCATCACCGTGAGCGCGCCGCTGTCGCCCGAGGCCGCGAGATCGGCTTGAAGCATCAGGGAGGCCGGCCCGCTTCCGGTGAGCGTGAGCGTATGGCCGGCCGCCATCGCCGACGCCGTCACCGACAGCTTGCCGCTCGAGCCGTCCGCGATCGCCATCGACCCAGACCCGGTGACGACGCTCTGCGCCGCCGAGCCGGTCGTGGCCACCGTGAGCGCGCCCGAGTCGCCCATCGCCGACAGGTTGCCGATCAGCCCGTTCACGGTCGCCGCGCCGCCCATCAGGATCAAGGTCTTGCCGGCCGCGACGTTGGCCTCGACCGTCAGGAGGCCCGTCGTATGATCGGTGATCGCCGTCGAGCCGGTCCCGGTCGTCACGGTCTGCGGCGCGGAGCCGGTCGTCGTCGCCGACAGGCTGCCCGTCTCGCCGGCCGCGTTCAGGTCGCCCGCGAGCCCGTTGACGGCGACCGGGCCGGCGCCCGTCAGCGTCAGGGTCTGGCCGGCGGCCAGTTTCGAATCGACCATCGCCGGCGCCGATCCGGTCGCGATCGACAGCGACCCCGTCCCGGTCGAGAGGACCATCAGAGAGCCGGTCAGGCCGGCCGCGTCGACGTTCCCGGCGAGGTTGGAGACGATCTCCGAGGTCGAGCCGGAGAGGGCGATCGTGTCGCCCGCGCTCAGGCCCGCAGCGTCGACCGCGAGCGATCCCGCGTTGCCGTCGGCGATGCTCGTCGTTCCGGCGGCGCCGGCGAGCAGGTCGACCGTCCTGATTCCGGCGGCGCTCGCGTTCGGCCCCAGGGCGACGCTGCTCGCGCCCGTCAGCCCGAGGGTCTGGATGCTCCGCATGTGCGCGAAGTCGCCGTCGGTCAGGTTCGCGCCCGACATGATGTCGAGGACGCCGTTCCCCCCTGCGCCGTTGATCAACGCGGCCGCCGAAAGCGCCTGCTCCGAGTCGAACGAGAAAGCGTTTCCGGGCGCTGCTTCATACCAGCCGGCCGAAGCCGCGCTCGTGTTGCCGGCCGCGTCCGTGGCGGTCGCGGCGAAGTCGCGGATCGCCATGGCGGCGCCGGTCTTGAAGGTCCACGCGCCTGCGGCGGAGGCGACGGTCGTCCCGAGCGCGGTCGCGCCGTCGTGGACCGTCACCGTGCTTCCCGCCTCGGCCGCGCCCGCGAGCGACCAGGACCCGCCCGGCCCCAAGGCGGACGCGCTCGCGATGCTCGGCTGCGCAGGCGGCGTCGTGTCGATCGGAGCGAGCGTCAGCGTCGTGGGCGAACTGACGGCGCCCCCCGCGTCGCTCATCGTCGCCGAGACGACGATCGCCTCCGTGCCGCGGAACGCGTCGGGAGCCGCGGTGTAGGTGTCCAAGCCATCGTTCGACGACAGGACGAAGTCGCTCGCGATCTGCGCCGAAGTCAGCGCCGCGCCGTCGATAGTGACCGTCACCGAGGCCCCCGCGGTGACGGTGAAGCCGGCGTCGTAGGCGGCGTTGCCGGGGTCTGCGACATCCGCGACGCTCGGGGGAGCGGGAGGAACGGCCGAGACGTCGATGGCGAGGAAGCCGGCGCCGAAGACCTCGGTAAGCGTCAAATCGCCATAGGTCCAAACGTCGGGGTAAAGGGCAGAAAGGGCTGCGCCGTCCACCGACAGTCCGGCGAAGTCCCCGCCGAGGCTGGAGAAGCCGCCGAGGATGGCGAACACGTCGCCGCCCGCGAGGGAGAAGCCGCCTACGAGGTCGAGATCCAGACCGCCGTCGAGCGCGACGGTGGAGGCGGGCGAGAAGGTGAGCGCGCCGTACTGGCCCGACGTCGTTCCCTCGAGCGCAAGAGAGAGTTCGCCGCCGGAGGTCTGCGCGAAGCTTCCGCCGATCGCGTGGCTGGTCGAAAGCTTCAGCGTTCCGGAATTTGTGACCGTTCCGGCGCCGCCATAGACGGAAACGTCGTCGTCGAGCGTCGTGTTTCCGTCCGCGAACGCGAGGTTTCCGCCGGCGACCGTGATCGTGCCCCCGGTCCACAGGCCGAAGGTCGAGGCCGCGCCGCCGTGGACGGTGACGTCCTGATTGTCGATCTCGACGTTTCCGGCGATCCGGCCGCTGTTCGCGATCGGCCCGATCGAGGCGCCGGCGCCGGAACTGTATAGAGCGTAGCCGCCCGCCCCGCCGGAGCTGATCGCGCCCGCGTTG
>CAIZGR010000836.1 GCA_903932535.1 uncultured Hyphomicrobiales bacterium
CGTGTGGTCGCTCAGCGGCGCGCTGGCGACGGAGCAGGCTGTGCAGGCGGGCGTCATCGCCTTCGCCGATCCGCTTGGCGAGACGTTCTTCATCCCGGTCTACCAAGACCCTGAGATTTCGTGGATCACCGGAAGCTGGAACAACGGCGGCGGCCCCTGGAACCGAGGCGTCATCAACGCCAATGCGGTCAACTCCAACGCCTATGTCTCGGCCGACGGCGTTCACCCGCCGGACCCCGGCTCGGACTATCTCGCCAACCGCATGGTGAACGCGCTCAACACGAGCGTCCTGCCGTTGCTGGGTAGCGCCAGCAACCTCGCCGCCCCTCCCTCGTGGCTCTTGTGGGATAATTTCTCGGGCGGTTCCGTCTCGTTGAACGGCAAGGTTCCCCTGGTGGGCCCGGCGTGGGTCGTCACCGGCGCCGCCGGGTCGGCGGTGACGTCGAGCAGCGGATATATGGGAGATACTGGCAGCGGCGTCGGCGCGTACTACCCGGAGGCCGATCTATCCGCCATGCCGTTCGAGATCGGCTGCAAGTTCGTGTTGAGTGACGTATGGGTCGGGATGGCGCTGGGCGGCGTCTTCGCCTCGGGCGTCCTGTTGGCGATCCAAGTTCAACCTAGCGGGCAAGGCGCGTCCGCCGGCAACGCAACGCCGTATGGCGGCGGAATCTATACGCAGATCAACTACACGACCGTCGCGGGCGACACCAACTTGCTTGGGGCGGCTAATAGCTTTGCCTCCGCTATAAACGCCAACGCAGCGATGATCGCCGCCGGCATCACAGCTACCGTTTCGACTACGTTTTCCGCAACCGGCCCGACCATCCAGCTTCGCTCGGCGACAGGATGCCCAACCGTCAAGAGCGTCTATGCCGCAAGCAGCATCACCGCCTCGCGCGGCGTGGCCGATGGCCCGACGGTGGCGTGTTTCGTCACCGGCCAGAACTTCCTGAACGGCATGGTTCATGGGCGGTTCGACGCCACCGGCTATCTGGACTGGTCGATTTACGTAAGCGGCGTGACGCCTATGACGACATTTACTAGCTATTACTCCGGCGGACTGCTCGCAAACGTAGAATATACTTATAGATACACGCTCAGCGGCTCGACCATAACGGGGAGCGTGCTCGACCCTGCGGGGAACGTGATCGCCTCCGGAACGGCGACCGATTCGCGCATCGCGCAGTACGCCGGCGACTCGGTGTTCTTCGAGGGCGTCAGCGACGCGGCCGGACATGACGAACTGCGGTTCACGCGCTGTTGGGCGTCCTTGGTCGCCGGGCAGGCGGCGTAACCAAACGCGCAGACCCGCGGGGGCGCCTGGAACGGCAATATCGCCAACACCAGTGCGGTCAACTCCGGCGCGTATGTCTCAACTGACGGCGTTCATCCGCCGGACCCTGGCTCCGACTGCCTCGCCAACCGCATGGCGCGCGCGCTCAACACGAACGTGCTGCGGCTCCTGAACTGAGACGGAACCCATGAACTATCGTTATCTCTTCGCGCCCGCGTTGCTCGCGGCGCTTTGGTTCGCGCCGGCGCTCGCCGCGACGACGTCGACCCCGACGTCGCTCGTCTCGACGGCCTATACCGACCTCGGCGCGGGGCCGATCTATCTCGCCGCGGACGGCGCCGGCGTCGTCTATCTGATCGGCGACAGCCAGCCCGCCGCGAGCCAGGACGGCATCGCGTTGCAGCAGGGCGCGGGGTCGATCCCGCTGCAGACGACGTCGCATGTCTGGGCAAAGCTCGTCGGGCCCGGGCCGGCCTCCGCAATCGTATCGTCTGGCTCCGGGATAACGGGTTTCGGATCGGTCGCACAGTCGGGCTCGACGGGCGCGGACTACAGCGCCAACAAGCCGACGCTGCCGAATGTCGGCGCGAACTTCGCGGCGAGCGGGCCTTACGCCAGCTACGTGCTGATCGCGACGGCCGCGGCGAGCCCGTCACGGCTTTCCATCGACGTCGAGAACACCAGCGGCGCGCAGATCGCGATCGTTCTCGACGATGGCGCGGCCTCCAGCGGATCGGCGCCGAACAACGCCAGCGTGTTCGCGCTTTCCGCCGGCTCCGGC
>CAIZGR010000837.1 GCA_903932535.1 uncultured Hyphomicrobiales bacterium
CTGCTTTCCATCTTCGTCAAAGACGCGTTCGTCATCGTCGTCCATCCCGACCGCCGATCTTGCCCCAATGTTGGGCGGCCAAATTCTCATATTTGATGGCTAGGTCAACGCATATTATCAATTTAAATGGATATTCTCAAATATCATGGCTACGGCTAAGCCATTGATCTGATTGCTTGCGAATTCTCACGCCAAGAGGGTGCCTGACAACCGGCCACCTTGGCGACACGGTCGACTTGGAGGACTGGATGCGTCGGCTTGGCTCAAGTCTGCTGGAAGCGGGTTCGCGCACCGCGAAAGGTCAGCCAGCTCGGGCACCGTAAGGGCCATGAGCGCAGAGGCGGCCCGATGCTCGCAACACTTCAGCAACGTCATTGAATCGGTGTGTTCCTCTCTCCCCGCGAGCGGGGAAAGGGAAGCGACTCCCCAATCGAAAGCTCGTCAATCAGCAAATTGAGGCTACCCTGAGACGCACCGCCTAGCGACAGTTTCGTTGCCTTGGAGACCTCGCTCACGTCGAACCGTCCCAGGGGGCCGTTGCTCACGTAGTAATTGCTCAGAGGGTGCTCCATGATGCCGAGGAACATCCGCTCGCCTCCGGCCGAGATGACGACCCTCTCGATCCTCGGCAGCTTGTTCGCTTTGTCGAAATCGTTGAGATCGCCGCCTGCCAGCTCCGCCAGCAAGGCGGGCGTGAAAACAAATGAATTCCCGCCGTCGATCAGCTGCGCATAGAGCCGGCGCACCCATCCGTCGGAATCCGCCAAGGGAGCGATTAGCGCGGAACCGTCTGGCGTCAAAGTCGCACCGTGCAGCTGCGCTCCCGCTGGTGTGGCAAGGAGCCGCAATGAGCCGCCGGGCGGGACAAGGATCGCGCGAGACGCGTAGTCCTTCTCGCAAAGAGCCATCGCGCCGCGAGCGGAGACGCCGATCAGCCGTGTACAAGGGCCCGGCAGGGTGACGACGGCGCGACCAGCAGGCGTGAGCAGCACGACGCCCGAGTCGCGCGTGAGAATCGCGGCATTCCCCGCGCCATCGGCGGCAAGGTCAGCGATCGGCCCCGCACTTGCAGCACTGACAGGAACCGACAGCGGCGGGTCGGTCGCGGGCCAGAGCAGGTCGTAGACCCGGCCCGCGCTTTCATCGGCAAGCAACAGCCGGGACGGCGCCAGGGCCAGGATGCGGTTGATTGTTCCGATGTCCCCGACCTTCGTCTTGACGACGGGTGAGAGCGTGAGATCGCGCCGGTCGATCGTGGCGCGGCATAAGGTTCCGTCCGAGCCGGCACCGATTAGTTCGAGCGCGTCCGCCACAGAGGCGAGCGTAATCGCCGTCAGGCCGTCGCAATTGAACGGCCGAAACTGTGACGTGTAGTCCACCTTCTGAAGAAGGACATGCGGCTTGCCGTCCTTGACAACGCTCTGGACCAAAATGTCGCCCTCCGCCGACAATGCTGAGTAAACTCCCACGCCGGCTGCGTCGACAAAGAGTTCATAACGGCGCTGGAAGGGGACCGGTTCGTATCGGGTGACGATCCCATCCCCGCTCACCGTCAGAAACGACGCGGCCCGGTCCAGCTTCTTTGTGTCCTTCGCTGCCGCAGTTTGGATCGGGAAGATGCTCGGGGCCGTCCCGGCCGTGACTTTGCCCTCTCGACCGGCGCTCTGCGCGGGCGAATAGGCGACGACGTCGCCATAACCCGCCGTGAGCAGCGTTCCCTCCTCGGAGAGCGCGCCCGGCGACTCCAGGAGACCGCTGTCGATCGTGCGCCTCAACCGCCCGTCCGCGGTATCGTAGATGTACCAGCGGCCGGCGTTGCGAAGCACGAAATAGGAGCCGTCGGCGGCGAAGAACCGGTTGCGGAAGCTTATGCTGTCGTTGCGGTCGCCCTCGACCGTGGCGATCAGCGAGGGGTGAAGCGCGCCCACCGCGTCGAACAGCCGTATCAGCGAAACCTTGGGTCCGCCGCCGTCGAACCATATCGCGGCGTACCGGCAGGTTTTGTCGAGCACGCCTTGCGGGTGTTGCGGATTCTGATGGTCGAGAGTTTGAAAGAACGCCCCGCCGCTCCAGGCGAGGCCGGCCCGCCCGTCGACATAGTGCAGCCGGACCTCGCCCGTCGTATCCGATTGGATCAGGCAGGGGGCGCCGTCAGCGGCGATGAAGTGGTTGGCGTACCCCTTCAAACTGGAGGGGATTTCCTCAATTTTGGGCCCTTCGGCCTCGATGGAGACCGCGGTCAAGGTTGGACCTTCGGAGAAGTAGTAGCGTCCGTCGGCTAACCGGATGATGTTGGCGTAGCCGCCGTCCGCCTTCACCGCCAGGGCCTCGGGCTCGCTCTTGTCGCCGTCGAGCCAGCGAATCGTTAGACCCCGACCGGCGTCGGGCCCGCGGGCGGGGTTCCCGGCCATCATGATCGCCGCCGGACGCGGCCGTGAGACCACGCGAAACACTGGGTCGCCCGGCGTGACTTGAAGCTTCGCCGCCAGACGCGGCTTGGCTCCCCTCCAATCGAAGACGCTCACCGCCTCGTCGCTGACTGCCTGCTGAACGGCGAAGAAGTGGCCCTCATCGTCGGCCCACGCCCGCGTCACAGCGCCCCCGGAGAGCGGAATGCGCACGCGCTTCGTGGGAGCCAAAAGGGGCGTGGGCAGCATGTGGCCGACGAGATCGGACAGGTCCGCCGCGCGGGTAGAGCGCGCTCGCGCAACGTATACTGCCGCGGCGTCATCCTGGCCCGACGCCAGCATCTGCTCGGCCTGTCGCGCGTCGGCCCGGCTCAACTCGATCTGGACGCGTTGTCGCTCCTCCTCCGCCTCCTCACGCCGCCATTCCGCGATAAGGCCGCCGAGAACGGCGAGGCCGAGCAGGACGCAAAGCGCAACAAGCGTCGCAGCAACCACGCGCCGGCGCCAGACTTCCACCCGCAGCCCCTCGAAGGCCGAAGTCAGATGCAGGATCGTCGCCTGACTGGGCGCGGACGGAGGCCCGGTTTCAGGATGCCGCAGGACTTCCGGATTCGCCGCCAGCCAATCCAGCAGCAGGCCGGAGTCGACTCCTGCCAAGGATGGTTGAGGGGCCCCAAAAAGCTGGATGATGAGAGGCGTCCGCCCGGAAGCGGTGAAGGCGTCGACCTCCCGGCGCACCCAGGTGGATTTCGTCAGCGCATGCGGCCCGGCGACCACGACCAGCCGCGCGGAGTTGCGAACGCGCCATCGGGTAAGGAGGCCGAGATCGTCGCCGATATGATAATCGCGCGTGTCGAAATGCGTCTTGTAGCGATAGGGCTCCGCCTCGAGGGCGCGAGAAAGCGCTTGCGGATATTCGATTCCATCATCGTGCGCGTAGGAAATAAAGAAGTCGAAGCCGAACAGCGCGCGAACGATTCCGGCGACCGAAAGCGAGCCTCTCAAGCGCAGGAGTTTCGGGCGAAACGCTGGCTTCGCCACCGCCGCGGATCCGGCCAGAACAGTTGCGTTTGCGCCTTCGTGCGTCATTGCGTCGGCGTACAATCTCGGCGCAAGTACCTGCGCGATTCCAGCGTGGAATCCCATCGAAGCCGCGTCATTTCAACCGAGGCTTGCGATCACACGGGGCTCCAAACTCAGGTTAACGTCATATCCGAATCGAGGAAAGGCTGAATCTATGGGCGCTCCTGATTCGGAGCCTGCTCATGGACGCCTCGCCTTCTCAACCCTAGCAAAGACACCCTCGCGATTACGGATTCTGCTGGATCATTCTTTCCGGTTCGCTGACAAGCGGGTTCCGGAAAGCGTGGCGCGCAGACTGAACGAGAATCTGCTGTGAGGTAGGCCCCGATTTTCGGACCGGCGTCTAAGTTGAAATCGAAGCCCTTCCAATGGGTCGCCGACCCCGACAAGATCATCGCCGTGAACCGCGCCGGGTTTGCCGGAGGCTCCAACTCTTGAGAGGATGGAGCCATGACGATCAGGACGACGAAGACGTTTTCCCCGGAGGTGCGGGAACGGGCGGTGCGGATGGTGCTGGAGCAAGCGACGCTGTTTGCATTAGCTCAATACAATCGACCAATGTGACTGTATAGCGAATTTGAATGTGCTTCCAGCCACAACGGAGACACGTGTCTATAGATGTGCAGTGCATATATTTCAATCAGACCTTGTTCAGGGCGTGCGCTTTGTCTTAGCGACCATCGTGCGCATGAGACAGGAATAAGTCCTACACAAACCTAAACCGCGTGTCGTGGTCCAGACCAGACCACTGGTGATATGTAACACGTATGCGTCTTTGTCGTCGCTATAGATGAATGACTTAATTTGGAACCACGAATAGATGTCATGCTATTAGCGAGACCGGGGCGCATCCAACAGCTCAAGGTACTGAGGTGGCGGCATGACACTGTCGATTGCTGGGTGGCGCCAACGAGTAGACAGTCGAGCGGCTCTGACGGCGTTCAGACGCCAGAGGTCCATTGGGGACAGCGGGGAGAGCCTCGAGGCTGCGGCGGCCCATTGCCCGTTCATCGCCAGGCGGTCGGCGTCGGTCAACGCGACAGTGCCGGACGGGCCACGACCCGACAGCCTCTCCGCGACCGATAGGTCGAGTATTTCGGGAGCGGCATCCCCCGCGAAGACCACCAGGGCTGGACTGGCGGATGCAAAGGAGGCTAGGTCGACACGGGAGTTGAAGCCGGGATGGACGCTCAGATGCACGGTTTCGAGCTGACGCCGGTCAGCGACATTCCACAGCGTAAGATCGAAGGTCTCGGAGAGCACGAGAGTTGTTCGGCCATCCTCCGCCAATGCGAGCCCTATAATCTTTGCCCCGGATGCCGGTATTTCCAAGCGTTCGGTTCGGTTGGCGATCAGTGTTAGCGAGCCATCCGCGCGGCCGAGCAGTATTGTATCCGCGCGCGGCGATACTGTCGACGCCGTAACGAGAGACTGTTTCGTAGCGGAAGCCGTCAAAGTCTTCGATCCGATTTGCACTGTGCCACGTGTGTCGACGGATACGATGTCGCCGTCGGGGGCAACGGAGATGGCGACAATTGCTTCGCCGGAAGAGGTGGGAGTGGCGTCGGTTGCCGTCTCCGATATGACCGCACCCGTCGCAAGGCCCACGAGCGCGTGGCCGGCGCGGTCGCGGCCGAGAGCGGTGATCGCCGCCGGCGTCACTCCTCGCCACAATATCTTCCCGGTCAGCATATCAATTCGCACGATGCTTCGATCGTCTGCGGCGGTGACAACGTCGCCGCACGCGAGACACAAAGATATTAACCGTATGGGGGCGACGTGGGCCTTCAGCGTCCTCAGCGTTTCGCCGGTCGCTGAACTCCAAATGGATATCAGTCCGCGTTCGTCCCCTCCGGCGGCGACGAGGCCGTCTTCGCTTATCGCCAACGCGGTCGGTCGCGCCGTCTTTGGTGCAACAGTCCGGCGGACGGGGCTCGCTGTCGCCCAGAGATAGACCCGTCCGTCACCATCGGCCGTCGCGGCGAGCTTGCCGTCAGGCGTCAGCGCAGCCCCGAAAATCGTGCTCCGGCTTGCGACTAATTCCGCCAGACCAGTCGCGGTCGCTTGGTCCCAAAGTAGTGCCCGCCCCTTGATGTCGCCTGAAATCCCTACTTCCCCCTCGGCGTCTACGGCGAGTGCGAACACCGGTTCCCCATGGCTCACAGGTCCTATGCGCTCCTTGTGAGTTTCAAGGTTCCAGAAGTGCACAAGGCCATCTGCGCCAGCGACGACGACCCAGGGAAGCTCTGGTTGAATGGCCACTGCCTCGATCGGGCCTGAATTCGGGATGCTCCAGATCGGAGCTGTGAGCGCCTCGGGAGAGTCTGGTGCCCAGGCTCTTGCTGTATTGTCGATGCTGCCGGACAGGACCGTCTTGCTGTTGGCGGCGACTCGCATGGAAGTGATCCGGTTCTTGTGCGCGTCGTATCGGACCGACTCTCCGGTCGTCAGTGACCACACGCTGATGGCTCCATCCGAGCCGCCGGCGTAGAGCGCCGATCCGCTTAATGCGACCGCGTCCGGAGAACTACCGCCATGCATCCGGAATACAGTGGGTTCAGTGCCCAAATCGCGCCAGAAAATGACGCTGCCGTCGCGACGACCGGCCGCAGCCACGTTTCCGTCCCCAGAAAGAGCGAAATCCCTGACAGCGACGCCGTCAGGTGGGTGCAACACATCGACTCGGTCGGGTTGATCCAGATGGAACCGGCGGATGGCGCCGTCTTCGCCCGCCGAGTAGACGCAACAGCCGTCCGGAGCGAAGGCGACCGAATAGGCGCGGCCCTGATGGGCCTGCCATGCAAGCAGGGGAAAGCGCCTTTCGAGGTGCAAGCGAAACAGCCCAAAGCTAGCCGGCAGATCAGAGACGCCCAACGCGCGATATCCGTCAGCCGCGACGAGGAGCAGGCGTTCGGCGGAATTCGTGTCGCCCCTCGCGAGGCGCACCCCGGCCTCGAACACCTCACTGTCCGCAAGGCGCAGTTCCGCGTCTCGTCGCGCCGCGCGCTCAGCGAAGGCGGCAAAACCGGCGGCCACCGCAAGACCGAGGATCAGGGCGGCGGCCAACGATGCAATGAGCCGCGTGCGCCGATGCTCGCGGACGTCTTGCCCAATAAGATCTCCTGGCTCAACGCCGTGAAGCGGCGCCGCCAACTTGGCGACCAAGAGCGCGAATCCTGGGTTGCGCAGATCAAGCGTGCCGAGATCGACGAGGCGCCGACCGTCGACGACGTAAGGTTCCTCCCTCCATCGTCCCATGAGTGAGGACGGCAGCGCGTCAGTTCGCACCCAGTCCACATCGGCCACCGCCGCATCCCAAGCGAATTCGCCGCTTACCAGCAGGATCGAAGGCGGCTCCGCACGATGGAGCACGTCGAACCAGACGCGGCTCTCCTCGATAATCCAGGGACGCCGAGCGGCGACTGGCGAAGAAATGAGGACGTAATGTCGTGATCGCTCAAGCGCTTTCCGAATCGTCGCTGCGAGGCCGCCCTGGGCTCCAATACCGCTCTCGTCGAGGAATACGCTCAGCGCGCGACGCTTGAACCATGGTTTTGCCAACCGCTCGAAGCCGCGTTTGAGGGCCCGCGCGAAGGCGACGTCTCTGGGTTCAGCCTGCGTGTAGGAGATGAACACATCATAGCCGCCGCCGAAAACCGACAATACGTGCCTGATCCGGCCGGTAGCGCTACTGGTTACCTGTGCAGAGGCCTCGGTGATACCCGGTTCCCTCATCGCCGCCTCCCCCGCGTCCTCACCCATTTTTCTCCCCGCGTTCGTTGGCGATTGCAACGCCTTCGTGGTCACCGAGTGACCCTTGCTAAAGACCGGATCGATCGCTCGACCGTATTGGTGTCCGGCTCGAGCCGTCCGTCGTCCGGAACGCCCTCAGACCCTCCCAGCGTTCGAGCATGTAGTTGATCGCCTTGGTGAGCGACGATTTCCGTGAGATTCCGTCCTTCACCGCTTCCAGACGGGCCTTCAACGCTTCCCTGAGCGGCTTCGTCTCGGCCTGCCGCGCCGCGCGCCGTGTTCCGTCGCGTCGAGGCTGCGGATTCTCTCCTCGATCGCGTAGACGGCTGCGATGCGCGCGATGACCTTGCTCGCGTAGGGCGAGTTCCTCGTCTTGTGGACCTTCACGAAGTTGCGGCGCGCGTGGACGAGGCAATCTCCCCTGCGCCCGCCTGTGAAGGTCCGCGGTCGTCCTCGCGGTCCGACACGCCGTCCGAGAGCAGCCCCGCATCCTTCAGCGCCTCAAGGTCGGGCAGGTCGCGCAACGACTCGAACCCGAATTCCAGCAGGAACTTCTCCGTGGTGACGTAGGCGTAGGGCGCCCCGAGTTTTGGGCTGCGGGGCCCCGCCGCAATCAGCCCATCGTCGCGGAGCGAAGCGATCAGGTCGCGCGAGATTTCCTTGCCGAACGTCTCCGTGAGCTCGCCCCTTGTCACCGGCTGGAACATGGCGATCGCCATCAGCACCCCCGCCTCGAGTTTTGTGAGTTGTTTCGAGTCCGCCGCGATGTCGAACGCGACCCGCACCGCCGGCCCGAACGCCGGCCGTGTGTGGAGGGTGTAGGACTCCCCTGCCCTGACCAGCTCGATCGGCCGGCCCCTCAGATCCTCGCGGAGATCGTCGAGCAGAAGGTCGAGGGCGCAGTTTCGCCCGACCACGCGGGCTAGGACGTCGCGGCCGACCGGCTTCGCGGCGGCGAACAGCACCGCCTCGACCCGCGCCTTCCACTCGCGCCACCTGAGCTCTGGCGGCAGGTCGGCGAGCTCGCGATCGAAGTCCGTTTCTGGGCTTTGCCGGCGCGCCATGGCGGTCAGAGTCCGTAGAGACGGAAGGCCGGGCGACCGGTGAGCTCGCGCGCGGCCCCGAGGGCGACCAGACGCTCGAACAGCCGCCGGCGGGCGCGGTCGCTGAGACCCGGGATCGGCGCCGCGGCGGCGACCGCGTCGTCACCGAGCAGCGCCTCGAGCGCCCTCCCCTTCCCTTTCGCCCGCAGTTTTGGCGCGGCCTCGGCGAGCTTTTCCGCGCGGCGGGACAGGTCCTGGGCGAGCTCGAGCGCCGCGAGCGCGGCGCGGGCGTACGCGAGCGCGACCTGCTTGCCCCAGCCGGCCTCGCCCGGGCGCGGCCGCCGCCCGTCGCCCGAGGACTTGCGCGAGAACAGCTCGCCGGCGAGCAACGGCAGGGCGACCGGCCAGCCGAGCGCCCTGGCCAGCGCGGCGTCGGCGCAGAAGAGGGCGAGCGGCTCGGCGTCGGCGCGGATCTTCGTCACCGCCTCGGAGGCCGCGGCCGCAGCGCTCGGCGCCGGGCGGCCTCGCGCAACGGTCTCTTTGAGCGCGCCGCCGAGGTCACCTGCCCCGTCGAGGTCGAGCGGCGCCTGGAGATCGGCGGCGACGACTGCGAGCCGCTTCGGACGGAACGGGTCGCCGGGGCCGGAGAGGGTGCGGAAGGCGGTGTAGACTTTTCCCGCTGGCCCAAAATCCTGGCCGGGTTTGGCGAGCGCGACGGCGTCGCGCAGCGCCGCCTCGTCCTCGCGTCGTTTGAGCAGGTTCTGGGCGACCGCGGCGGCGGATTTCAGGGCGAGCCGGGCGCGCCAGGCCCCGGCCCAGGGCGGCTCGGTTTTCGCGACGGAATCGAGCGCGGAGAGCGCTGCGCCGGCGAAATAGAGCGCCTCGGCCTCGGAAAGGTCGCGTAACGACCCGCTTGGCCGGGCCCAGGACGGGGCGCGGGCCGGCGGGAAGGGAACGGAGTCGAGGCGAATCATCGTCCCAAGCCTACCCGAAGGCGGCGCTTCTGGCCACCCTTGAGCGCCGAAAGCGCCCCACCTGTCGGGTGGAAGTTATGTCCGATAACCTTGCCTTATCGGACACGTATGACATTATAGAAGGAATCGCCGATTCCGAGCCCTGGAGCCCCGATTTGACCGCCGAACCGACCTCCGGAACGCGCCCGGCGGCCCGCTGCTCACCGATCGGCGACGCCGGCGCGGCCGTCTCCGCGGCCCGGCGGCGCCGCTCGGCCCGCGCGCGGGAGGTCGCCACGCCCCCACCGCTGTACCCGTCCGCTCTCGAGACGGCGTCGAAAACGGCCTCCGGCAACCGCCTCCGCTCCGGCGACCGGCGGACAGGCCGCTCGCGGGCCGATCGGATCGAGCCCGTGACGGACCCACGGCCGTGACCGGAAACCAACCCCCCGCCCTGCCGGAGGGCGAACGCCCGGGCGGAGCCCCCCTCCCGGCGACGCTCGAGCCCCTGGTCGAGACCGCCCGCGCCTACGCCCGCGCCGCCACGTCGCAAAACACCAATCGCGCCTACGCCGCCGACTGGCGCGACTATCTGCGCTGGCGCGCCCGCCAGGGCCTCGACCTCAAGCCGCTCGCCGACCCCGAATGCGTCGGTCTTTATTGCGCGGCCCTCGCCTCCGGGGCCAAGGGCGCAGGCGGACGGTCCCGGAGCGTCGCCACGATCGAGCGGCGGCTCTCGGCGCTGGTCTGGAATTTCGCCCAGCGGGCCCTGCCCTTCGACCGAAAAGACCGCCACGTCGCGACCGTGCTCGCCGGCGTCCGGCGCACCCACGGCCGGCCGCCGGTCCAGAAGGAGGCGCTGCTTTCCGAACACGTCATGGCCATGCTCGACCTCCTGCCGCCGTCGAACCTAAGGAACCTGCGCGACCGGGCGATCCTCCTCCTCGGTTTCGCCGGGGGCCTGCGCCGCTCGGAGATCGCCGGCCTCGTCATGAGCCCCGAGGATTCGCTTGAGGGCACGGGCTGGCCGGAAGTCTTCGACGACGGCGTGCTCCTCACCTTGCGGGGAAAAACCGGCTGGCGGGAGGTGGAGATCGGGCGCGGCTCGTCGGACCGGACCTGCCCCGTCGCCGCGCTCGAGACCTGGCTGAAATTCGCCCGCATCGCCCGTGGGCCGATCTTCCGGGCGGTGACCGGGCGCGAGGTCGGGTCCGAGCCGCTCAACGACCGCCACGTCGCGCGCCTGGTCAAGCGGCTGGCGGTCGCCGCGGGCGTGCGCGGCGACCTGTCCGAAGCGGAC
>CAIZGR010000838.1 GCA_903932535.1 uncultured Hyphomicrobiales bacterium
CGGCCGAGCTGCGGATGGGTTTGCGCATAGAGAAGCGCGGCCTCGAACGCCCGGCGCGGCACGTCCGGATAGTCCTCCATGAGGGTTTCGATCGTGTCGCCGGAGACAACGCGGCCGTGGATCGCGCTCACGGTGAGCCGGGTGCCGCGGATGACCGGCCGGCCGCCCTGGACGCCGTCGACGACCTCGATAAAGGCGTCACGGTCCTCGGCGTAGCGCTCTGCGCGCTCGACGGCTTCGCGCGCGAGCAATCCGACAAGGAGTATCACCGCCGGCGCCACTTCGATCTCGGCCGTCTTCAGGGCCGACGGCGACATCGCGGCCAGCTTGCGCGCGACGAGTCTCTTGTCGCTGACGCTCAGTCGCCGGCCGAGCGACTTCACCGCGGCGGCCAGGGCCACCGCGTGCAGCGGCAGGAGCCGTCGGTCGGCGGGAGAGCCGGAGCGTGGTCGGGCGGCGAAGACCTTTTGCTCGAGCGCCTTTTCGACGACCGTCTTCGAGGCGCCCGCCAGCGCGGCGACTTCATTGGGGGTCAAGAGGGCGGCGGCCATAATTATCTCCTTGCCAGGAGAGACTTATGGCGACGGAACGCGAAATTCAAGGGTCGCTGATATGCAGGCGCTCGTCAGATCTTACGAGATCAACGCGGAGCGTCGTCATCGCACTGCCGCGCCTCAACTCCGGCGCACATCGGCGATCCCGTATCAGAGACGCTCAGGGCCCCGTCTCACGGTCGAGCGCATCGAACGCAAAGGATCGATCACGGTGAGGACAGCGGCCGTGAACGCGCCCGGATCGTGGGATGCGACTGCGAAACCATGCGCGGCGGCGATCGGCGATGCAGCCGTCGGGAGTGGGGGCGACTGCAGGCTTGGGGTGGCGGAGGGCGAGGCGGGGCAGAGAGCCGCAAGTCCTATTCGATCGTGTAACCAAGCGTGCGGTATCCGGCGCGCCGCTTCGCCGCCATCCGGGCCAGGACAGGCACCGCGGCGTCCACATAATCGACGACAAGGACATCGGCCTTTCCGGCGTATCGCCGGTGCAGTCTTCCCACATACTGAGCCAACGTCCCCTTCCAGGAAATCGGCATCGTCAGGAAGAGCGTATCGAGGCGCGCGTCATCAAACCCCTCGCCGATGTAGCGTCCCGTCGCCAGGATGAGGCGCTCCGCCTCCTGCGGCACGGACAATGCCGCTTTCGCCCGCCTCCGCTCGGGCGCCGACTGCCCACCGTGCAGGACCGCGACATTCTTGACGAACGCGGAAAAGCGCTTCTCCAGATAAAGAAGGTGATCTTTGCGTTCGGTCAGGACGATTGGCGATCGCCTGCTTTCGAGTGCCTGGAGGACGTCGTCGAAGATGATGTCGTTGCGTTCGTCATCCCGCGCGAGGGCAGCATAGATCTCCGGCATCGAAGGGCGTTCCGTCGCGGCGGCTGAGACGGGCAGCTCGAAGCTCGTCGTTCGATCTCGAACGCGATGGCGAATCCCGCGCTCGGCGGCTTGAGTGCGGGCGTCGACCTTATGGCGGACCGGACCGCATTGCATGAAGATGATCGGGTGATGTCCGTCCTTGCGGGCGACCGTCGCCGACAGCCCCAGAACGAACCGCGCCTTGGCCCGCCGGGCGACGAGCTCGAAGCTGGCGGCTGAAAGGTGATGGCATTCGTCGACGACCAGATGGCCGTAGCCGGCGACGAGATCGTCCACTTCGCCCCTCTTCACCAGGCTCTGGATGACCGCCACGTCAACGACGCCGGTCGGCTTCCGCTTGGCTCCGCCGACCATCCCGATCTGCTTCGGCTCGATGTCGAGAAACGACCGCAGGCGCTCTACCCACTGGCCGAGAAGTTCGCGACGATGGACCAGAACGAGCGTACTGCGCTGCCGTTCGGCGATCAATGCGGCCGCCACGACCGTCTTCCCGAACGCCGTCGTGGCCGCGAGGACGCCGTGGTCGTGAATCACGAGATCCGAAAAGGCTCTGAGCTGGGGCGGCAGCAACTCTCCCCGAAACGACACGGCCTCTGGCAACGGTTGACCAGGCTCTCGGCGATCCTCGACCAACAAATCGATTCCAAGTGTCCGCGCGAGTTCGCTTACCTCGTCGAGACAACCGCGCGGCAACGCCACGTGCCGCGGATGAAGCTCGGCGCACGATATGATTCGGGGCTTGCCGAATGTCGGCAGGCGCATTGCCTGCGCCCGGTAGAACTCCGGGTTCTGGAATGCGGCCAGGCGGATCAGTTGGGAGACCAGCGGCGGGGGAAGCTCTTCCCTCTCGAGATATATCTGGTCCGCGATCACGACATGAATTGACTTTGGAAGAGGCGCTTCGATTCGCGCGGGCCGCGTCCGGCGCGATGGAGACATCTTCCAGGGCTCCTCTGCGAACTCGTCGTCGACAGGCATCCGCACGCCGAGAATGCGCCCCGAGGACTCCGCTTCGTTGGCGATGTTGAAGATCAGGTCCGTCGGGTTTCGCGGCGCCGTGGACAGGAAGGCCCACTGGTCGTCGTAAGGCCTCAGGTTTTCGTCGACGAAGACGCTGTTGCCCTTTTCTCGCGCGCGCCTCTGCAGAGGCAGGGCGATCAGGTTGCCGAAGCCGCCGAGCGGCATCGTGTCCTGGTTGGGAAAGAACCGGTCGTAAGACGAAAATCCGATCTCGGGGCGCCTCTCCATTGTTTCGGTGATTAGCGACGCCCCCATCTGACGCGCGACCCGTGCGGGCACGGGCTCATCGAAGAAGATCCACACGTGGCCGCCGTTGCCGGACCGGGACCGTTCGAGAGCGGCGGCGACGCCTCGGGCGCGGCATGTTTGCAGAAGCGCGCTGGCGTCATCCGC
>CAIZGR010000839.1 GCA_903932535.1 uncultured Hyphomicrobiales bacterium
ATCCGCTTCGCGACGCCGTCGTGAAGCTCCCAGCGCCCTCTTGCGCCTCCGCCCAATCGAGGAATTCATCCACGGTCATCGTTGATCCGCGTCGAGAGAACTGCCGATCGCCAAGAGCTACGCGGCGATCATCCAGGCATCCTGCGCCTTTGGGCGGGTTTTGTCGCTGCGCCTCAATGCGAAACGTCAGCGACCTTCCCCGTCGGGGCCGGGGGCCAAGGCTGTCCGGGGCAGGGAGATTCCTTGGCGTCCGGCCGTCAGCAAGGACTCGGAGCCGTCGCGTCCTTTGACGTCGCGTTTCAGAAGCGCGAGATCGACAGCGATTTCTTGAAGTTTTTGGTAGAATCCGCTTTGCACCGAGTTGACGATATTCTGCGTCTCGCGGGTTGCGTCGTAGCGAATCTCGGCCTTCGCCGCCCGAAACTCGATCTCGATCGACCGGACCCGCTCGTCGAGGCGGGCTATGGCGTCGGCGAGTTCCTCTTGACCGATCTGGAGCGCCCTTATGTTCTCAACGAGTATTCAGTACCCCTAACGGACTCCGGAGAGCTTTGCTCGGATATATTGAACATGATGTTCAGGATAATCCAAGCGTTCGCTGGCTAATCCTCTGAGGAGCAGGATTTTGATTTCGTCCATATCCGCAACTCCAACAATGTCTGCACTCTCTCGAGCGTTGTCACTGTTTTCATTGGTTGGCGTTACGTAAAAAATTTGGTAGTCTTCGCCCAGCGCACTCGGGGCAGCAACCTTAAAGCACGTCTTGCCACGTCCTTTAGGCCCTTCGATTGCAATAGCAAATTTCTCCGGCCGTTCGGGAACCGCTCCCGCCAGCGCGGTGGCTCGCGCCTTCGTCGAAGAGGCCTTCTTTCCCGCCAAGCTGCTGCGCGTTTTCTCAGTGCTCATCAGACTGCACCACCCACCGCCCGCTCGCCGGTTTCGCCAAACCGGAAGCGCTACGCTGTTCAACAGCGCTTCCGGTCGCGTCGCAAGACGATTCGTCAGTGCATCGTCGGGATGACGAAGCTCGCGCCGTCCTTGATCCCCGACGGCCAGCGGGCGGTGACGGTCTTGGTGCGGGTGTAGAAACGCATCGAATCCGGCCCGTGCTGGTTGAGGTCGCCGAAGCCGGAGCGCTTCCAGCCGCCGAAGGTGTAATAGGCGAGCGGCACCGGGATCGGCACGTTCACGCCGATCATGCCGACCTTGACCTTGCTGGCGAAATCGCGCGCCGCGTCGCCGTCGCGGGTGAAGATCGCGACGCCGTTGCCGTATTCGTGGTCGTTGCAGAGGCGCAGCGCCTCCGCGTAGTCGGGCGAGCGCACGACCGACAGGACGGGACCGAAGATTTCTTCCTTGTAGATGCGCATGTCCTTGGTGACGTGGTCGAACAGGCAGCCGCCGAGGTAGTAGCCGTTCTCGTAGCCCTGCATCTTGAAGTTGCGGCCGTCGACGGCGAGCTTCGCGCCTTCCTGCACGCCGAGATCGACGTAGCCGCGGACCTTCTCGAGCGCCGCCCGGGTGACGAGCGGGCCGTAGTCGGCGGTCGAGTCGGTCGAGGGGCCGATCTTCAGCGCTTCGACCCGCGGGATGAGGCGCCGCACCAGCTCGTCGGCGGTTGCCTCGCCGACCGGCACCGCCACCGAGATCGCCATGCAGCGCTCGCCCGCCGAGCCGTAGCCCGCGCCGATCAGCGCGTCGACCGCCTGGTCCATGTCGGCGTCGGGCATCACCACCATGTGGTTCTTGGCGCCGCCGAAGCACTGCACCCGCTTTCCGGCGGCGCATCCGCGCGAATAGATGTAATGCGCGATCGGGGTCGAGCCGACGAAGCCGATCGCCTGGATGTCCGGATCGTCGAGGATGGCGTCGACCGCCTCCTTGTCGCCGTTGACCACATTGAGAATGCCGGGAGGGCCGCCCGCCTCGATGAACAGCTCCGCGAGCTTCATCGGCACGCCGGGATCGCGCTCGGACGGCTTCAGGATGAAGGCGTTGCCGCAGGCGATCGCGGGCGCGAGCTTCCACAACGGGATCATGGCGGGAAAGTTGAACGGCGTGATGCCGGCGACGACCCCGAGCGGCTGGCGCATCGAATAGATGTCGATGCCGGGGCCGGCGCTGTCGGTGTACTCGCCCTTCATCAGGTGCGGGACGCCGAGGGCGAACTCGACCACCTCGACGCCGCGCTGGATGTCGCCTTTGGCGTCGGGGATGGTCTTGCCGTGCTCGCGCGCCAGAATGTCGGCGAGCGCGTCGTTGTCGCGGGCGATCAGCTCGAGGAACTTCATCAGCACGCGCGCGCGGCGCTGCGGGTTGGTCGCGCCCCACTTGATCTGCGCTTCGGCGGCGTTCTCGACCGCGGCGCGCAGCTCCTCCTTGGAGGCGAGCGCGACGCGCCCGCGCACCGTTCCGTCCATCGGCTGAAAGACCTCGGCCGTGCGGCCGGACTTGCCGGGGACGTGCTTGCCGCCGATGAAATGCCCATACTCGATCATGTTCCGCTCCCTTCGCGACTGCGTGGTTAATGGTCTTATGCCGCAGGATTTCGCGCACAACAATCGCAGAGATCGCGCATCGTATGTGCGGGGATTGGCTAAAGGTAGTCGTATCCCTGCGGATGCGGGTGGGCGCAAACCGCGCCCCTACCGTTCCCAGGTCGGCTTGCGACGAAGCAACTGCTCGAGCCCGGGAACGTTCTCGGCCGGCCGGGCGGCCCACGCCTCGAAAGCTTCCGACCGCTCCGCCGGGATCGCTACCTTCGAACGGTTGAGCACGTCCATCTCGGCCGCCTCGATTGTGGCGCGCCGGACGAAATCCCTGATCTGTGTTCGGGCTTGCGCCGCGGCGGCGCGCAACAGCGCAAGTTCGTCGCAATTCATTCGAACGTTCACCACGCAGCTACGGGCGTCGGGTTTGGTCATGCGTGGGAGCATTGCATACGCTTCAACTTCGTACAACTGAGCCTCGCACCGCTCGGACACCCTTCCGGAGGTCGTGGGCGGAGAGCAGCCGATAGGCGGAGGCGACGTCAGGGTCTTTCTCGCCGTCGCCCGGGCGGGACAAATCGTCGCCGTGGCCGAGCGCCGGCAACTCGACCACGCCACCGTCGGCCGTTGCATCGAGATCGCTCGAAACCGCGCAGGGCGGCGAACTTCTCTCTCGCAAAATAACCCGACCGCGGTGATGCGGGATTTCTCTGACCGGCAGGCAAACCTTTTGCGGCTGAGGCTTTTTGGGCCGCGGCGCACGCCAGCGCGACTCACGCGACGGTCACAACCCCGCCGCTGACGGTCGTCTTCTGCAGGCTCGACACGCCGGCGAGGAACACGCCGTGCGTGAGGTCGGCCGACGACGAAAGCCAGTCGCCGCCGTTGACCAGCGTTTGCTCGAGGCTGAAGCCGTTGAGCGTGACCGACAGCAGGTCGTACGCCGAGCTGAAGGCCGTGACGGCTTCGACTCCGCTCGCGGAGCCCAGGGCGAAGTCGATCGTCGCGCTGCCCGTGCCGAGCGCGATCGTGTCGTAGCCGCTGCCGAGGCCGAGGCTCGTCGCCGCGCCGGCGCCGGAACCGGTCGAGGCGAAGCCGGCGATAGCCGCCGTATCGGCATCGCCGTCCAGGTTGATGGTCGCGCTCGCCTTGAGGCCGGTCAGGGTGAGCGCGTCGGCGCCCGTCGTTCCGTTGATCGTGACCGAAGCGAGCTTGTTGTCGGCGATCAGCCCGGAGAGGCCGGAGTCGACTTGCGCGACGCTGTCGGTCACCGAAAACGACTTGACTTGCGCCATCGTCTGGAGCGCCGAAGCCGCGACCACCGACGCGCCGGCGACCGAGGTCGCCGTCCCGACATTGTCCGCGGTGATCGTGTCGCCGGCGGAGAAGAGGGTGTCGAGGCTGGTCTCGAAGGTCGTGTCCCAGGTCTGGCCCGCCTCGACGCCCCACGGATTGCGGATATCCAGCAGGCCGGTCGAGGCGTCGTAGCCGTAGATCGACATCGCGTGGTTGGCGGCCAGCGTTATGGCTCCGCTCGAATCCGTCGCGTTGGTCCTCGAGGTCAGCACGAGGTCGTCGCCGACGAGCAGATCGGCGGCGAGCGTCGAAAGCACCGACGCGGCGCTCAGTTTAGAGGTCGAGGACGTGACGGAAAGCGATGCGTTGTAGACGACGGACTTCCAGCTCGACGGGCCGGCGGAAAAGTCGGTCATGGCCGTCGCGCCGGTGATCTCTTCGAGCGCGTATTCGGGCGCGCCGCCGTTGGCGATCGTCGAGAACGCGTTGCCGTAGTTGGGGGTGTTTCCGGTTACGACGCCCTGCGCCTGAAGCTCGGCGTAGGCTGCCTCGACGAGGCTCGCCCAGTAGTTGTTCGGCGCATAATTGACTATCTGTGCTTGTTGTTGATTTCCGTTGGCGAGCTGAGAATCGACGGTGACGTAGCGCGCCACGCCATGATAGTAGAAGCGTACGCCGTAGGTGCCGTTGCCGTTGTTCGTGATCATCGAGGTGATCGCCGAAGGATCCTGGATCGCGACCTCGGCGAGCGAACCCATCAGAAAGCAGTCGCCGAGAGCGCGCTGGTTGATGTCGGACGCCGTCGGCCCACTGGCGCCGTAGAGCTGAAAATTCGCCGGCGTCGAATAGCTGACGATGTATTGGGCGCTGCCGACCGAAACCGTGCTGCTCGGCAGATCGGTCCCAAGGAACCACTTGCCGATCAGGTCGTTGAGCTGCGTGACGGTCGAGCCCGCCGCGAGATTGCCGAGCGATGTGGCGCTCGCGGCGCCGCCGGTCCAATAGGTATTGGCGGCGTTGCCGTTGACGAGGGCGTTGGTGATGAACTGAATGTAGGACGAAGCGCCCATCGCCGCGATGTTGGCGGCGATCAGCTTCAGGTCGGCGAGTTGGCTCGACGAAAGCGTCGCATTCTTGGACTTCAGCTCGCTGGCGAGGTCCACGAGCGCCTGCGACATTTCGGCTACGGTGATCGAACCGCCGAACGCGGTGAAGTCGGCTTTGAGAACAGGGTCGGTGAGGCTGGAAATCCAGGTCGTGGTCGTCATCGCTCGTCTCCCGAGGCGCCGCGCGGAAGGTGGCGGCTTTCTCTCTCTTTGCGCGCTGGCCTGCATGCTTCATGCCGGCTCTATTCGCCGGAGGACGGCTTTGGGAGAACGCCACGATTTCAGGCTCGAAGCTTCGTGAGGCTCGCCCGTCGGGCGCGGCTTGCCTGCCAACCTCACGCTCGCGCCGACGGAGACCATCCGTCCCCTTTGCAATTCGCATCGCCCGGCTTTACCGATCAGCGAAGCCCTCGCTTCAAAGCCTCCTGTCGGCTGCTCGCGCCGCCGCCTTCTCGGGAAACGGACCGATAGCCCGCGCGACTTCGACACGCCCCGAGGGCTGCGACCTTGAAACAGATTTTAAGGTGAGCCTCTTTCAGAATCACTTGCACGCGGTGATTTCTGGCTTCGCCGAGCTGAGGGTTGGGCGGGGCCTTGTCAGGCAGGGGCGGGCCTGAGGTCGACGACGCGGATGATCTGATCGACGGCGAGCGCGACGATGCCGAACATCAGATGGCATTTGGCC
>CAIZGR010000840.1 GCA_903932535.1 uncultured Hyphomicrobiales bacterium
AGGCTTCCCGCCGGGCTGCGCTGGACGCGCCGTTGCACGACGGCGCCGGCCGCGTCGCGGACCTCGGCGCCGGCGCGGGTCACGACCACACTGTCGCCGTCCTCGAGATAGGCGACCCGGTCGGTGAAGGGGGCGAGCGCCAGCGCGTCGGAGCCGAGATACATCTCGCCGTCGCCGTAGCCGACCGCCAGCGGCGCGCCCCGGCGCGCGCCGATCAGCAGATCGTCATGGTCCTCGAACAGATAGACGAGCGCAAAGGCGCCGCGAAGGCGCGCGAGCGCTGCGAACACGGCGTCCGCCGGCGCCTTGCCGGAAGCCATCTCGTCCTCGACCACCAGCGCGGCGATTTCGCTGTCGGTTTCGGTGGCGAAGCCGTAGCCCTTGGCCGCGAGCTCGTCGCGCAGGGCCTTGAAGTTCTCGATGATGCCGTTGTGGACGACCGCCAGACCGCGCGCAGCGTGCGGATGCGCGTTCGCTTCGGTCGGCTTGCCATGGGTCGCCCAGCGGGTGTGGCCGATGCCGATCGCGCCGGAAAGAGGTTCGGCGGCGAGCCGGGCCTCGAGATTCTTGAGCTTGCCCTCGGCGCGACGGCGGGCGAGCCTGCCGTTCTCGAGGGTGGCGACGCCCGCGGAATCATAGCCGCGGTATTCGAGCCGCTTGAGGGCGTCGATGATCGCCCCCGCGACAGGCCCCTTACCCAGGACGCCTACGATGCCACACATGATTGGATCCCCGCCTCAGGCCTCGATTCAGGACAACAGTGTTACGCCTGCGACCGCGACCGTCACAAGTCAATTTCGGTGAAAAAATGTAAACGGTCGTTTCGTCCGCCTGCGCGCGCGGACCCCGGCCACGATTGCGACTCCCCGCTCCGTAGGCTACCAATCGGATGGATTTTCAGCTTCGCCGGAAGGGTGTCGGGTGGCAGGCGGCGGCAAGCGAGCGCGTCTAGGGCGGGGGGCGGAGCCCGAGGTCGCGGCGTGGCGCGCGGCGGCAGCCGCGGTCGTCGCCGCGCTGGCGCTTCTGTTTCAGCTCGTCGCGATCCCCTATCACCAAGCGCTGGCCGCGTCGGCGGCCGTCGACGTCGCTTCGGTCGCCGCCGGGCTGAAGGTGGCCTTCGGCGGCGCCGCGGCGCTCTGCGTCCAGTCCGGCGACAAGGGCGCCCCCCTCGCTCCGGCGGGCGACTGCGGCGACCACTGCCCGCTCTGCCGGTTCGCCGCGCAAGTGGCAATGCTCGTCGCGCCGGACATCCCGGCTTTGCCGTTGCGCTTCGACGCTGCACGTCGCACGCTCGGCGCGGCTCCCGAGGCCGGCGCCGTTCCCGCCTGCCCGAGCCATCGAAGGCGCGCGCGCGCCGCCCTTCGCCGTCTGAGACCGGGAATCGTTCGGCTGCGCGCCCCCGCGCGGGCCGGACCGCCCAGCCGCGGACGTCCCGGGAGTCGTCGGCGAACTGCACGCCTTTTTCGACGCCGTCTTCCCCAACGCACTCGTCGAGACGATCTTTCCGAACGGACTCGGCATAGCCCCAGGGGTGTGAACCATGCGCAAGAACTTGATCATAATCGCCGCCGCGCTCGCGTTCGGCTTGGCCGCGAGCGCCGCTTTCGCGCACGCCCGGCTCGAGAGCGCGACACCCCCGGCCGGGGGAACAGTCTCCTCGCCCAGCGCGATCCGGCTCGAGTTCAGCGAAGGCGTCGAGCCGAAGTTCACCGGCGTGACGGTGACAGGCCCCGCCGGCGCGGCGGCGCTCGGCGCGCCTTCGGTCGAAGCCGGCCATCAGAACGTGTTGATCGTCCCGATCGCCAAATCCCTGTCGCCGGGCGTCTATACCGTGAAGTGGCATGCCGTGTCGGTCGACACGCATCACACGCAAGGAACGTTCGCGTTCACGGTCAAGTGACCACCGGCCGGGTGCCCGCGCGCGTGCGCCGGGGGCCGCGCTCCAGCCTGAAATTCGTACGAAGGAGGATCCTGAAATGACCCGTTGTTTCGTTCTCGCCCTGGCGCTGGCGCTCTCTGCCGCCGCCCCCGCGGTCGCGCAGGAGTTCAAGACCGGCGACGTCACCGTCGACAAGGCTTGGTCCCGCGCCACCCCGAAAGGCGCCGACGCCGGCGCCGGCTACCTGACCATCCACAACAACGGCGCGACGCCCGACAAGCTGACCGGCGGCTCGGCCGATTTCGGCGCGGTCGAGATCCATGAGATGAAGATGGACAACGGCGTCATGAAGATGCGCGAGCTGAAGGACGGCCTCAACATCCCCGCGCACGGCGCGATTCGTCTCGCGCCGGGCGGCTACCACGTGATGTTCACCCACCTGACCAAGCCGCTCGCCAAGGGCGACAAGGTCAGCGCGACCCTGACCTTCGAGCACGCCGGATCGGTGACGGTCGAGTTTCCGGTCGAAGCCGTCGGCGCCGCCGCCCCGATGCCGGGCGCCGACAGGAAAGGGATGAAGATGTAAGCGGGCGCGCTTCGCCAGGTGGTCGCCCTCGCCCTTTGCCGCTTCGTCCATTTCCTGGCGGCGATGCTGGCCTTCGGGTCGAGCGCCTGGCTCCGGCTCTACGCGCCCGCCGGCCTGCGGCGGGCGCTCACGCCCCCGATCCGGCGCCTGACGGTCGCCGCGAGCCTGATCGCGCTCGCGACCGCGGCCTTGTGGCTTTCGCTCGAAGCGGCGTCGATGGCCGGCGACCCCGGCGCGGCGATCGACCGGAGCGCGATTGCGACAGCCTTGACGGACACCGCCTTCGGCCGGGCCTGGAGCCTCCATCTCGTTCTCGCGGCGGCGCTCGCCGCCGCCGCCCTCTTCGC
>CAIZGR010000841.1 GCA_903932535.1 uncultured Hyphomicrobiales bacterium
CGGCTGAGGATCTCGCCCATGTCGTGGGCGAGCATGAACACGGCTTCCTGGAAGTCGGTCTGGACGAGGAAGCCGCCGCCGGTCGGATCGACCTCGCCGGCGCCGGTCGGCGCGCGGACGAGGCGGTTGTCGAAATCAGCGCCGCGCGAGAGCGCGTATTTCGCGACCGCCTGCAGCTGCTCGCCGAACGAATCGAAGTGCTTGGCGCGGTCGACGCGCAGGCCGTTGGCGGCGCGCGCCTTGCGGACGTAGCCGTTCCACTGGCCGAGCAGGTCGCCGTTGAACTCGCCGCGGGTCAGCGGGCCGGCGTTGGCGAGGCCGAACGCCTGGGCGCGCTGCGGGACGACGATCCCGGACTCGATGACGGCGGGATCGTCGGAGCCGATCGGGCGGGCGGAATCGGCGGCGCGCTTCTGCGCGATCTCGGCGCGCTTGATCTGGCCTTCCAGGGCCTCGATCTCGGCCTCCTTGGCCGCGAAGGCCTTGGCGTCTTCGACCAGCACGATCAGTTCATTTTCAGCTGCGCCGAGCTTACGGCGCAGATCGGCAACAGCGATCGTCATGATTTGGGCTCCGTCTTGGGTCGCTTCACAGCGAGCCGTGGGGAATGCGCACGTCGTCCGACGTTCGCGGTTCGACTTGCCCAAGGTCGGGTCAGGGCGCGTCGCTCGCGGGAGTGCGGGCGGCGGAACGGGGTCGTCAGGCGGCCGTGCGGGCCTTCAGCGCGGCGGCTTTGGCCTTGCGCTCGCGCAGCTCGCGCGCCTGGCGCTCGCTGTCGTCGTCGTCGGGGTCGACGCCGGGATTGTTCTCGGGGTCTTCCGGGTTCTCGTCTTCCGCGTCGTCGAGCAGGTCGGACAGCGTCGTGTGCGCCTTCGATAGATGGCCGTGGATCGCGCGCAGGCAGCGCACCGTCTCGGCGCTGTATTTCTTGCCCTGGCGCGTCAGGCCGCGGGCGTCGAGCGCGCGGGCGATGACGGCCTCTAAGTTTGCTGCGGACCAGTAGTACGGCATGGCGCCTTCGTCCTGCGTCCCGGCGATCTGTTCGGCGGTCTCCTCGCCGGCCATCGCCAGCAGGATGCGGTTGCCGTCGTCGATCCAGGTGCGCAGCTTTCCGGGAAGGTCGGAGCCGTCCTCCTCGCGCGCGGCCTCGGCGGCGACCTGGTCGTAGATGTTCTCGATCCCGGCCATGAAATAGCAGAGGTCGGCGAGGGTGTAGAGGTCGCGCTTTTTCAGCGCGCGGGCCAGCGCGTGGAAGTCGCGGGCGGGTTCTTGCGCCTCGTCGGCGAGCTTCTTGTGGTAGGCGGCGATCACGGCCTCAGCCTCCTTGCGCGCGGTCTCGTCGGCGCCCTTCACGTCGGGCAGGCGCTGCGCCGCGGCGCGGACGCCGCCGGCGATCGCCGTCAGCTTGCCGTCGACGAGATCGGCGAACGGCTCCTTGAAGCCGCCGCGCTCGCCGGAGCCGTCGTGCAGCAGGAAGCCGCGGGCCGCCTCGGCCACGTCGATCTTGCCGTCGTGGGTCGCGGCGTCGAGCATGCGGGCGGAGGCCTCCGGGCCGTTCCAGGCGGTCTTATCGTCGATCGGCAAGTCGCGGGCGGCGGTGCAGGACCATTTGTCGGACGCGCGGGTGGTCTTGGGCATACGTGCGGCCTTTCGGAGCGCTTCGAGCTCGGGCTTGCCGATCACGGCGAAATCGCCGCAGTCGAGCAGGCGCTCGGCCCAGTCGTAGAGCGGGCGGGTGTCGATGCCCGACTTGCGGGCGGTGACCAAAGCCGTCGGCAGCGCCGGGACGGGGACCTGTGAGATTTCGAGCAGCTCGACGCGGGTGAAGTCGAGGCCGCCGGGGCGCTTGCGGTCGTTGGCGGCGCGGTATTCGAGCGGCAGCCAGCCGGTCGAGGTCGCGTTGAGATAGCCGCCCTTGACGAGCGTGTAGACCGTGTCGGCGAAGGCGTGCTCGGCGTAGCGCACCTGGCCGACGAGGCGGCCGTTTTCGGTCGTCAGGTCCTCGACGCGGCCGACCGGCAATTCGTCGTCCTGATGCGCCCAGAGGAACACCGGATTGGCGTTGAAATTGCGCGTGTCCCACGCGTCGGGCGCGATCGTGTGCATGTCGCGCCCGACGCTGGCGTCGGAGAACGCGTAACGGATGCAGCGGGCGTCGAGGGTCTGCAGCAGGCGGCCGTGCGAGGCGAGCGGCGCGTCGAACGCGATCGGCGTCGCGCCGCGGCCGACCTCGTCCACCGAAACGAAACGACGCGGCATGAG
>CAIZGR010000842.1 GCA_903932535.1 uncultured Hyphomicrobiales bacterium
CCACGGCGTCGCCACCGAAAACCTTCCCACGTACTTGAGTTGGCGGCGAACCCTCGAAGCCATGCCCAGCAGCGACCCGGCCCTCTGGATCGCCGCCGCAGCAGGCCTCGGACCCTATCAACACGATATGCGATAAGCGCGTAAAACAATGTAAGCTTACACGCGAAACTACGTGCTTTTTTTGATCTGGATCAAATTTGGCCGGAAAGAATGCGACTTTTGAGGTAGAGGGGCGGGCCGACGCGAAACTCCGGGTCATCGTAGACTCTGATCCGGATTCTCCGCCATGCGGCGTCAAGCACGTCTGCGCAGGATTTCGAAAGGGCCGGAAGGCATCTCCGAGCGACTCGTCGGGCCAAACGCCGTCGCCATCGAAGGCGATGCGCGCTCAACCGCGTAGCGCGAAAGGAGCGAGAATCTCGTCGGGGATAAATTCGCCGCGCGGGCGAGAGGAGCACGAAACGGATCAGAGCTTCGGCAGCCTCAACGTTCGTCGCGGCCGAGGTCTTCCAGAGGCGCCGTTTGCGCGCCGTCGGCCAATCGCTGGCGACGGCGGCGCAGATCATCCAGAAATTCCGGCTCGCCTTCGCCCTCGTCGTCCTCGCTCGCGGCGAAGAGAACGCGATAGTCGTCTTCGGCAGGCGCCGCGGGGCGTTCGCCGAAAGGCGAGACGATGATTTGAACGGCTTTGTTCAACTCACGCATCCCGTTCCTTCGCCGCCGCGGGCGCGATGAGGATCGTACGCCCCCTCACGCCGGCTGCTTCAGCTTCACCACGTTGTGCAGCGTGTCGTCGGCGGTGTCGAAGAACCGGCGGATGCCGCGCGCGGCCTGACGTATGCGCTGCTCGTTCTCGACCAGCGCGAGGCGGACGAAATCGTCGCCGTGCTCGCCGAAGCCGATGCCCGGCGCGACCGCCACGTCCGCCTTCTCGATCAGGAGCTTCGAGAACTCGAGGCTGCCGAGATGGCGGAAGCGCTCGGGAACCGGCGTCCAGGCGAACATCGAGGCGCTCGGCTTGTCGATCGGCCAGCCGGCGGCGCCGAAGCTCTCGATCATCACGTCGCGGCGGCGCTTGTAAGTCGCGCGCATCTCGCGGATGCAGTCCTCGGGACCGTTGAGCGCGGCGGCGGCCGCGACCTGGATCGGCGTGTAGGCGCCGTAGTCGAGATAGGATTTGACCCGGGCGAGCGCCGCGAGCAGCCGCTCGTTGCCGACCGCAAAGCCCATGCGCCAGCCGGCCATCGAGAACGTCTTCGACAGCGACGAGAACTCCACCGCGACGTCGAAGGCGCCCGGCGCCTGCAGGATCGACGGCGGCGGTTCGTCCTCGAAGTAGACCTCGGCGTAGGCGACGTCGGACAGCACGAAGATCTCGTGCTTGCGGGCGAAGAGGACCAGATCCTTGTAGAAGTCGAGCGAGGCGACCATCGCCGTCGGGTTGGACGGGTAGCAGACCACCACCGCGATCGGCTTCGGAATCGAGTGGACGATGGCGCGCTCGAGCGCGACGAAGAAATCCGGCGTCGGCTCGATCGGAACCGAACGGATGACGCCGCCCGCCATCAGGAAGCCGAAGGCGTGGATCGGATAGGAAGGGTTCGGAACCAGCACGACGTCGCCCGGCGCCGTGATCGCCTGCGCCATGTTGGCGAAGCCCTCCTTGGAGCCGAGGGTCACGACGACCTGCGTCTCGGGGTCGAGCTTCACGCCGAACCGGCGCCCGTAATAGCCCGCCTGCGCGCGGCGGAGGCCGGCGATTCCCTTCGAGGCGGAATAGCGGTCGGTGCGCGGCTTGCCGACGGTCTCGACGAGCTTGTCGATCACGTGCCTCGGCGCGGGCAGGTCCGGGTTGCCCATGCCGAGATCGATGATGTCGGCGCCGCCGGCGCGAGCCTTCGCCTTGAGCTTGTTGACCTGCTCGAAGACGTAAGGCGGCAGGCGCCGCACCCGGTGAAAGTCGCTCATCTGGAAAAACTGTCCTCGAGGGGAATGTCCCGGTCTTCCGGCGCCTCGCGCCGTCACGATCGTGTTAGCATCGGCCCGGGCGCCGTCGCAAACCGTTTGCTACTGGCCGGCGGCCGAAGGCGCCGATTTCGCCTTCCTGGCCTGGGCCTGCTGATCGGCGGCGGCCTTGGCGGCGGGCGGGAAGGCCTGACGGACCGCGTCCGACCGCTTCTCGACCGAATCGAGGTCACCCTTCAGCGCGTTCAACTCCTTGTCCTTCAGGACGGGCCTCGAAGGCTCCGGCGGCGGCTGGAAGACCGGGATGTAGTCCGGCTCCTTTTCCGGGCGCGCCTTGACGACGAAGTCCGGCGGCTCTCCGACGTCGGTTGCGAACCCCATCCACTTCATCACGCTTTTCAACGGGCTGTCGCCCTGTTGGGCGGACGCGGCGGACGCGGCTCCCAAAACGACGGCGAACGCCGTCGCCCATTGTGCCGCGCGCGTTGCGATCATAATGCAGCCCTCTCGTCTCGCTCGGCTCGACCCGGAGATCGAAGACCCGCAGTCCCTGCAAAAGTCTTTATGGCGTCATGCTGCCGTAGTGACCTATTATGACGAAAAACGGGTCGGGTCTCCCCGAACGGCAAAGGGAACGCTCTTTCATGGCGACGAAGCGCTCGAACACGTCTCAATCCCAGGCAAAAGAGGCCCCCGCCGCGACAAATGCGCGCGGCGCCTCCGACGCCGTCCAGCCGGCCGAAGGCCCGCGGCCGTCCGCCGGCAAGGCGAAATGGGTGAACGCCAACGCCGCCCCGCCGCCGGCGAAGCCCCGCGGCCAGCAAGCCCGCAAGCCCGGCGCCGAATCGCTCGACGACTGGGTGAACGCGCCGGCCGCGGACCCGAACGCCGCGGAGACGCCTTCCGCCGCAGCCAGCCCGGCGCCGAAGCCCGTGTTTGCGACAACGGCGAAGCGCCCGAGCCCCCGGAAGGCCGCCGAAGCGGCGCCCGAAAGCGCCGATGCGCCGCAGCCGGCCGAGACCGCGCCGGAAGCGGCCGAGCCCGTGGCCGCCCCGGCGCCGGGCGTTCCGGCGTCCGCCGCCGCTCCGGCCGCGCCGCCGCCGGTCCCCGTCAAGGCGGCGCCTGCTCCCCCCGCCGCCGCGCGCGCCGCAGGTTCCGGAGATTCGTTCGGGCTCAAGTATCCGATGCCGAACGTCGAGGCGCTGGCCCGCAACATGGCCAGCGCCTACGAACATGCCTTCAAGGTTCTGGCCGCCTATATGCGGCCGCGCGAGAGCGGGGCGAGCAAGACCACGGCTGCCGACGAGTTCGGCGAGATGGTTCGTTCGCTCGGCCACGTCGCCGAATATTATATGGCCGATCCCAAGCGGGCGATCGACGCGCAGGCGGCGTTGACGAACCAGTTCATCACCCTGTGGGCGGCGACGCTGCAGCGCTTCCAGGGCCAGTCCAGGTCCGCCGCAGATTCCGCACGTCCGGACAAGCGATTCGCCGACGCCGAGTGGCGGGACAATCCGTTCTTCGACTTCCTCAAGCAGGCCTATGTGCTGACGACCGACTGGGCGGAGGACCTCGTCAAGCACGCCGACGACATGGAACCGCACGCGCGCCAGAAGGCGCAGTTCTATCTCAAGCAGGTTTCGGCGGCGCTCGCGCCCTCGAACTTCATCGGCACCAACCCGGAGCTCCTGCGCGCGACGCTCGCCGAGAGCGGCGAGAACTTGGTGCGGGGCTTGAAGATGCTCGCCGAGGACATCGAGGCGGGCAAAGGCAGCATCCGCATCCGGCAGGTCGACGCGAGCGCCTTCGAGCTCGGCGTCAACATGGCCATCACGCCCGGAAAAGTGATGTTCCGCAACGACCTCATCGAGCTGATCCAATACGAGCCGGCGACTCCCGAGGTGTACAAGCGGCCTCTTCTGATCTTTCCGCCATGGATCAACAAGTTCTACATCCTCGACCTCAATCCGGAGAAGTCGTTCATCCGCTGGGCGGTGTCGCAGGGTCTGACCGTGTTCGTCGTATCCTGGGTCAATCCGGACGCCCGGCACGCCGGCAAGGATTTCGACGCCTACATGAACGAAGGCATTCTCGCAGCCCTCGGCGCCGTCGAGCAGGCGACCGGCGAGCGCAAGGTGACGACGATCGGCTATTGCGTCGGCGGCACGCTGCTGGCCGCGACGCTCGGCTACATGGCGGCGGTCGGCGACGACCGGATCGAGAGCACGACCTTCTTCACCACCCAGATCGACTTCACCGACGCGGGCGACCTGAAAGTGTTCGTCGACGCCGAGCAATTGAAGCAGATCGAGGAGAAGATGGCCGAACAGGGCTATCTGGAAGGCGCGGCGATGGCGCAGGCCTTCAACATGCTGCGGCCGAACGACCTGATCTGGTCCTACTACGTCAACAATTACCTCAAGGGCAAGGAGCCGATGCCCTTCGACCTTCTGGTGTGGAACGCCGACGCGACCCGGATGCCGGCGGCGAACCACAGGTTCTACCTCCGTCACTGCTACTTCCAGAACGACCTGTCGAACGGGCGCATGGTCATCGGCGGCAAGACGGTGGACCTGAAGAAAGTGACGATTCCCGTCTACGAGCTGGCGGCGAAGGAGGACCACATCGCGCCTGCGCGCTCGGCGTTCAACGGCGCCAAGGCTCTGGGAGGCCCGGTCCGCTATGTGATGTCTGGCTCCGGCCACATCGCCGGCGTCGTCAACCCGCCGGGCAAGCCGAAGTACCAATACTGGACCGGCGGCCCGGTCGAGGGCAGCTTCGAGGATTGGGTCAAGGCGGCCAAGGAGACGCCCGGCTCTTGGTGGCCGGACTGGATCCAGTGGATCGTGGCGCAGGCCCCTGAAAAGGTCCCCGCCCGCAAGCCCGGCGACGGCAAGCTGAAACCGCTCTGCGACGCGCCCGGCGAGTATGTGCGGGTGAAGTCGTAGGGGACGCGCCGGACGGCTGTCATGCCCGCGCGAGCGGGCATCCAGCCGCGCCCGCTCCGCTTCCCGACCCTGTCCTGGACCGGCGGCGCGACCCCGGCTTGCGCGGGGGTGACAAAGCGCCTTGCCCGATCTCCGGCCCCCGGGCTATCGCTTGTTCCGGTGTAGCCCGAGGGGACCGACCATGTCGCCAACCGTCACGCTCGTCCGACACGGCGAAACGGCCTGGAGCGCCAGCGGCAGGCACACCGGCCGCACCGACGTTCCCCTCACCGCGGAAGGCGAGCGGATGGCCGCGCGGCTCGGGGAGCGCCTCGCGGGGCAGACGTTCGACCGCGTGTTCACGAGCCCGCTCCAGCGCGCCGCAAAAACCTGCGTGCTCGCGGGCTTCGGCGGCCGGGCCGTCGTCGATCCCGACCTCGTCGAGTGGGATTACGGCGACTACGAGGGGCGGACGTCGAAAGACATTCAGGCGGAGCGCCCCGGCTGGCGGATTTTTCGCGACGGCTGTCCGCACGGCGAGCAGGCCGGCGACGTCGGCGCCCGCGCCGACCGCGTCATCGCCCGTCTGCGCGCGGTCGAGGACCGGGCGATCCTTTTTTCCAGCGCCCACGTGCTGCGCGTCCTGACCGCGCGCTGGCTCGGCCTGCCGGCCTCCGAAGGGCGGGGCTTCAAGCTCGACACGGCGAGCCTCAGCGTGCTGGCCTACGAGCACGACAGCCGGGACGAGCCGGTCGTCGCCCTGTGGAACGAGGTTTAGCCGCCGGAGCGCGATCGAGGCGATCACCGCAGGCGCCGGCGCGGCGGCCGGCACGCGCGTCGCATTGACCCGACCGCCTCTGAGCGCGCGCCGGCGAAGTTCGAATCGCTGTCCGGTGGACTGGCGATGTCGCAAACGGGGCGGGAAGCGGGCGCTCGCCGAACGGAGGGAACGGCCGGGACAGCAGGCGTTCGAGGGCGGCCGGGGAAGGCGCGGTGTCCGCCCGGAGCGACCTCCGACTTTTTCGTACCGATCCTGTGCCTTGCCGCTGCCATGGGCCTTGATCGCGCCCGCAGCTTTGCAAAAAAAAAGGTCTACAAAAAGCGATAGTAGGCTGGGCGGAGTTGTGGTATCGTCAAGCTAAAAAGCTGCCTTGCAAAGCATTTTGGTTCTGCGGCAGCTACTCGAGCTTTGTCTTGTGCTGGGGTTGCGAAACCATGTCGGAGAACTTGGCTATAATCCTGGCATCGATGAGTGCTGCAATTAGTGGATTTGGTCTAGTGTTGCAGGCGCTGGGTGTCCGTAGCGTGCATAAAACTTCAGATGCAAGCATTAACTCGAATGAACAAAATGCGCTCGAAGCCGCAAGAAGCTCAGCTATCCCCTCATTTTTTTGAGGGCCAAAATACAACCTGAGGTTGGCGCTTCGCTGCGACGATTCCCGTATGACGAGTGCTGGAGCGGGAATTCTGGTCGCCAAACCGTCGAGAAAGTGGTCGCGTCACGCTCAAGATGGGACCTTGGGACCCTCCGTTCACCCGTCAGGAGGGCCGA
>CAIZGR010000843.1 GCA_903932535.1 uncultured Hyphomicrobiales bacterium
GGTACTTCCCGCGGGCTACGGGATACAGACTAGTGCCCGGCCCGACCCCCAAGTCCCCAGCCACTCGTCAGCGGACCAATCGCGTCGTCTCTGCCGCGACCCTGCCCGCCACCGACGGCGAGGTCGTCATCCCCGAACTGCCCGACGGTTACGACCGCCGCACGGTCCGATGGTGGGCTACCGTTCAGAAGTCCCCGATGCGTGGGGAGTACACCGCCTCGGACTGGGAAGGCTTGCTCGCCGTCGCCGCGCTGTACAACCTCTGGTGGATGACCGGCGACACGAAGGCCCACGCGGAGTTCCGCACGGCCGCGAAGGACTACGGCCTCAACCCGATGGCGCGTCGCTCGTTGCAGTGGGAGATCAAGCGCGCCGAAGGCACAACGCCCGCCGCACCTGCTGGCCCACGGCGTTCGTCCCGGTCAACGCTTTCGGTACTCTCCGGTGGCGCGGGTTGAGCGTCCTGGTCGTCCCGCCGCTCCCCGATAAGGAACCCTGGCCGTCTCTCGGTCCCGACGTGTGCGACTGGCAGGAAGCCAACCTGGCCTTCGGTCCCGGCGACCTGTTGGGCCAGCCGTTCCGGGTCGACGATGAGTCGAGGGCGCTGATCGAACGGATGTATCAGGTCTACCCGCCGGACCATACCGGCAAGTGTCGCATCGAGTCGGGGCGCTGTCGGACGGTTCAGAACGCCCGCTGTGGACGGAGGCGTTTCGATACCGTCGTGGTGATGACGAGAAAGGGGACGGCTAAGAGCGAGCGCCTCGCGTCAGTCGCCGCAGCCGAGCTGGCCTTCGACGCTCCCGTGCGGTGCGATGGGTTCCGACGCGAGGGCCGACTGTGGATACCGGTCGGCCGACCGGTGACATCGCCGTATGTCTTCCTGTTCGCCTTCGCCAAGGAACAGGCCGAGGACACGAGCTGGGACGCCATGCGGCAAATGATCCTGCTCGGTCCGGGACATGAGAAGTTCGACGTGTGGGAGGAACGCATCCTTCGCAAGGGCGGCGACGGCGAGGCGAAGGCGCTCGCTTCCGCGCCGGACTCACGCGACGGCGGAAAGACGACGTTCGAGGGGAAGGAAGAAGTCCACAGATGGACTCAGCCCCGTCACCACGAGGCCGACCAGACAACCCGCGGCAACCTCTCAAAGCGGCCAATCGCTGAGCCGTGGGAGATGATGGTAACCACGGCCTACGCTCCGGGCGAGGGTTCGGTGGCCGAAGAGATGCACGACGCCGCGCGCAAGCTGACCGGCGCCGCCGCGCAGAAGTCCCGTATGTTCTTCTTCTACCGTTGGGCCGACACGCGCATTGAGATCCACGACGAGGACGGCTCGTTCAACGACGCCAAGCTTGAGGCCGCGATCATCGACGCCTCCGGGCCCACTACCGCCGCATGGTCCGATCCCGCCGGTATCGCGTCGTTGCAGTTCAAGGCCCCCGGCGCGGACCCCGACTACGCGGAACGAGTCTGGCTCAACCGTCTCATTCGCAGGACGCAAGTCGCGTTCGACGCCGAGGCCTGGAAGCGTGCCGTCCGCGAGTACGTCATCCCCAAGGGTGCCGCGGTCGTTCTTTCGTTCGACGGCTCGCGCGGATCCGATGATCCCACCTACCCGCCGGACCATACCGGACTCGTGGTGACGGAGATCGCGTCCGGCTGGCAGGACTTGCTCGGAGGTTGGGACCCGGCCGATTATCCGGGCCGGCGCATCCCGCGGGACCTCGTGGCAATCGCCGTTGACGACGCCTTCACTCAATTTGCCGTCAACCGCATGTACGCCGACCCGCCTGGATGGGACCCCGAAATAGCGGAGTGGCAGGCGAAGTACGGCGAGGAGAAGGTGATCGGGTGGTTCAC
>CAIZGR010000844.1 GCA_903932535.1 uncultured Hyphomicrobiales bacterium
TTCAACTGCCCCGCCGCGTTGCCGCGAAGGCGGAAGAACGCCGCATCGGCTTCCGTCGTCGTCTCGGCAGTCGGCACGCCGCCCGGCCCCGCCGTCAGCTTTCCCGCGCGCGGGCGAAGCTGCTCGCTCAACACCCCGAGGCCGCTGTTCAAGTCCGCCTGCATGCCGGCGAGATCGGACGGGCTGGCCCAGCGCGCCGCGCGCCGCACGGCCCCGATCTGGTCAGCCCGGTCGGCCTCCTCGTTCCAGAGCGCCGCCTTCTCCGGCCCCATCACCGCGTTGATGCGGTCAGTCGGCATGGTGATGCCCTCGACGCCCGCCTCCTTGGCGGCGATGAGGTTCGGGACGGTCTGCTCCAGCGTCGCGCGCTCGGTCGCGTTCACCGTGTTGAGGAGCGTGTATTGCTCGTCGATCTTGCTCAGGGTGCGGCGGAGCAGTTCGGCATTGCCGCCGGAGAGGTCGGCTGCGCGCTGGAACGCCGCACCTTTGTCCGGCAGCGCGCCCATGTTGACATTGGAATATCTGGCCGCCCAGACGCGCATGAAATCGGAGCCCGAGACGCTTTCGACGCCGCCCGGGAACGCCCGCTTCATGTCGTCTGGGATATTGCCCCAGATCGCCGCTTTCGCCCAGCCTTCGCCCTTTTGCCTGCCCTCGCCGGTCCGGGCCATGTTCCGCCACGCCGGCCGGTCCGGGTTCTCCATCTGCGCGATGGCGCCGCCAAGGCCCTGCTGATGCGCCATGTAATACGGCCAGCCGGCTGGCGGGCGGCCGGCGTTGGCGGCGGTCAGCTGCGCGCGGTTCTCCGACGCCTCCTGGGCGAGCGCCCGCGTCTGCGCGACGAGATCGCCGCGATTGGCGTCGTTGATGCCGAACCGCGCCTCCTCCGCCGGCCCGAACCCGCCGAGGCCGCGGTAACGGCCGTTCTGCGCGTTGGGATCGCCGCCGCTCTCGATATGGATCGCGCGGCCGAGATAGCCGCCGGGCAGGCCGTAGGCGCGCTCGGCGTCGCCGAAGAAGCCGGGCGCGGCCGGCTGGCCCATGGAAAGCCGCGCGTTGGCGTCGGCATGCGCGTCGAACAGCGCCGGCTTCAAGGTCGATTCCACGGCCAGCCGCGAGGCCGGGTCCATCTGGTCCTTGTATTGCCCGTAGAGCGCCGCCGCGCCCTGCGGGTCCGGCGCGCCGTCTGGACCGCCCGCCTTGGCCTTGGACTCGATCATGTATTTGAGCGCGTTGCCGCGGCCCTTGGTGACCGCGTCTTCGAGCGCGTCGCCGGCGAGGCCCTGCGTCTCGAAATAGTTCCGCCGCTCCTGGTCGGCGTTGAACAGGAACTGTTTCATGCCCTGCTCGTCGCCATGGGCGAGGAACAGGGCGGCCTTGTTGTCGTAGCTGTCCGCCGCGTCCTTGGCCGTGGTGGCGGCCCATGTGTCGCGCTGCTGGGCGGCGTGGCGCGCCCCGAGCATGTAGAACTGGTCCATCTCGCGACGGGAGTTCTGCTCGATCATCGCGCGCACATGCAGGTTGGGCGCCTGCGCGAGCGTCTGGTCGAAATGCTGCTGCAACTGCTGCTTGAACGCCGGCAGAGCGTCGAGCGCCGCTTTCCCCTTTGTCTCGAGGAATCCCTCGCTGGCGTCGCTGGCCCGGTCGCTGAACCACGAGTGCAGCTGCGCGCCGTAAATCTGGTTGTTGAGTTGGTTCTGGGAGGTCAGAAAGGACAGGCTGGAATCGGCCGCCTGCTCGCCGGCCGCGCCGAGTTTTTCCTCGGCCTGCGCCTTGAGGCCGCCGAAGTCGGCCGGGCTTGTTTCGATCCGCTCGTAATCGCCGCCCGGCGCGCCCGCAGGGTTGACCGAGGGAGCCGGTTCGTAGTCAAGCGGGCGCGCGCCGACGGCCATCAGTCGTAGAAGCGATGTTCGTCGCCGAACCGAACGATCGGGACGCCCTCAAACGTCGGCTCCTTCCCGCCTTCAGCAACTATAGGCCCTTCGGACACGCGAGCATGCCGGATGGCGGTAATGTCCATCCACGCCCGCGCATCCCGGTCGCACTCGAACACCAGACATGGAGACGCGAGAGTCGGAGCGACGACGCCCCACGCCGCCAAGGCCCCCTTCATCTGCAAGAAAATATCCTCGGGCTCGCGTTCCAAGCGCAGCCGGATTCTGTCCCGGCTGATGATGTCCACCAATTCACAGATCATTTTCCACCCATGAGTTAGAACGCCGGCGCGGGGATGGCCGACCAGTCGGGCAATCCCGTCCCGGCCGGAGCCGCCGGCGACGACCCGGCGCCGGGACTCTGCGGGCTCCCTGAACTTTGCAGGAACCCGGCGTATCTGGAACCGACGGTCGAGACTCCCGACAACAGGCCGCCTGCGGCGCCGATGTCGCCGGCCTCGCCCGCCTGCTTGCCGGCGGCGGTGTCCAACTGGCTCTGCGCCGTCTCGTTCGTCGCCTGCACCTGCGCCGAATAGGCCTGCTTGGCGGCGTTCGAGCGAATCGTCATGGCGTCGAGCATCCCCATGCTCTCCGTCCCGGCGCGCACTTTCGCGGCCGAGCCGCTGTTGACGTCGATGCCGGCCGCGCCCTGGCTCGCCTTCTCGGTTCCGATCTGCGCGCGTGTCTTCAGGCCCTGATTGGTCGCGGCGGTTTCGCCCGCCTGAATGTCCCATGCGGCGTTCTGCTTGGCGATCAGCGCGTTGTTGGCCGCGACCGCGGCCTGATACTGATCGTTCGCCTTGGTCGCCTGGCCGGATTCGTAGGAACCCGCCGCGCTCATGCCCGTCGAGGCGACGCCAGCAACCAAGGACATGAGAGCGATTGAA
>CAIZGR010000845.1 GCA_903932535.1 uncultured Hyphomicrobiales bacterium
ATCGCCTGCCGGCCGCCGGCGGCCGAAGCCGTCACCTTGGCCTGAAGCGCGCCGCCGAGCCGGGTGAGGACGAGCGGCGACAGATCGTCGAGGTTCCGGGCGCTGAAGCGCACCTCGCCTTGGGCGAGTCCGTCCGCCGCGAGCGTCAGGGCGCCGTTCAGCCGCGCGGAGGCGAGGCTGAAGGCCAGATCGTCGAGGCTCCAGCCGCCGCCGTCCGCGCGCTTGGCGACGTGGGCGGAGCCGGCGAGCGGCTGGCCGCCGACGTCCCCCGAGAGCGTCGCCGTGGCGTCGAGAAGGCCGGTGACGTGGCGCGCCTCGGCGGCGAGCGCGACGCCCGAGGTCTTGCGGTCGAGCAGCCGTCCGGCGCCGAGCGAGGCTTTCACCGTGGCGCCGAGATCGTCCGGCGCGCCGGTCAGGCGGGCGACGAGGTCGACGCGTCCCTCGACGCGCGGGTCGATCGTCTTCGCCTCGGGAATGGCGATCGTCGCGTTGACGCCGGCCTTGCCGCTTCGGTAGTCGCCGTCGAGCAGAGCCGACCCGTTGCGGCCGGCGGCTTTGAGATCGGAGAAGCCGAAGCCGCCGCCGGGCGTCAGGCGCGCGGCGCCTGTCACCGCAAGCTCGCCGCCGATCACCTTGTCCAGCAGCCCATAGGGTGTGACCAGCTTCGTCGCATGGCCGTTGAGGGTGGCGGCGACGAGGCCATAGCCGGGCGCCCCGTCGAGATCGGCGACGACGCGCGCTTCGCCCGCGAGCTTGCCGCCGGCGAGGAGGGCGAAGCGGCCCAGATCCTGCGCCTCGAGGGTGAACCGGCCGTGCATCTTGCGCGACCCGAGCAGGCCCGAATACCGGGCCTCGAATTTCGGCGCGACGAGATCGAGCGTGTCGAACGTGATCTCGCCGCCCGCCGCCGCCGCGCCGCGCGCCGTCAGCGCGAAATCGGCGCCCACGGCCCGGCTCAACGCCGGGTCGGCCAGCGCGAGGCCCTTCACCGCGCCCTGGCCGGAGAACAGGATTCGCGTCGCCGTCTCGGTCAGCGCGCCGCTCGGATGCGCCTCGAAGGTCGCCGTCACGCTCTGGAGCGAGCCTTGGGCGCCATGGATGCTTCCCGCCTCGAGGGCGCCGTCGATCGCGGGCGCGGACGCCGGGCCGGCGATCCTGGCGTTGAGATCGAGCTTGCCGACCTGAGCCGAGCCCGGAATCGCGCCCGCATGAATCTGAAGGTCGAGCCGGTCGTCGGCCGACTTCGATCCCTCGATGTCGAGGCGGGCGTTGGCCGAAACGAGATGCAGGCCGGGCGTGGAAATGCTGGAATCGTCGTTGAACAGCACGTCGCCTTCGAAGGTCGTCTCGCCGGCGAACACCGGGCGGACGATCCCCGGCGTCATGCCCTCGAGCCGTCCTTCGAGGTCGAGGGTCAGCTTTCGCGCCGCGCCCTGCCGTGCGACCGCCACGTCGCCTTTCGCCCAGACGTCCGCGCCGGCCGAGAAGTCGAGCTTGGCGTCGAAATGGTCGAGCGGACCAGCGCCCGCGAAGCTGAACGCCGCCGGCGGCAGGCCGGGAAGATTGACGAGATGGGCGAAGAGGCCGCCCGCGGGCTCCGAGGAATGGACGTTGACCGTCAGCTTGTCGCTCGCGGGAACGTACGAGAGCAGCGCCTGGAATTCGCCCGGCGCGTCGAGCCGGCGCGAGACGAGCGCGAGATCGAGCCCTTCGGACGGCGGTCCGAGCGTCGCGCCGCCGTCCATCGCGAGGCGGGCGGCGACGCCCGCGACCGGCTCGGCGAGCGAAATCTCCTTGATGGCGAACTGCTTGACGATCACCTTGACCGGCAGTTCCGGAAGGATCGGCTGCGGCGCGCCGTTTTCCGGCGGCGGCGTTTCCGAGGGCAGGGGGCGGCGCAGCACCTGCACGTGGTCGATGGTCAGGCTGTCGACCTCGAGCCGGCGGCTGAGCAGCGCCAGCCGGCTCCAGATCAGCCGGGCTCTGTCGATCTTCAGCCACGGGCCGTCGCGGTCGGAGAGCACGACGTCGCTGATCGTCGAATCGGACGAGAGCACCCCCTGGACCGCGCCGATCGACACGCCCATCGAGGGCGAGGACAGGGCGCGCGAGATCAGGCTCGCCAGCACGCCCTTGTCGGACTCGTCGGCGCGCGCGGGGGCCGCGAGGACGAGCAGGAGGGCGAGGAGGGCGCCGAGGGCCTGCACGAGAAGGGGAAAGGCGGGTCTCGGCCGGCGCGCCGCCGCTGACGACAGCCGAGAGCAGTGATTTCTCGCCATCAGAAGGCCTGCCCGATGCTGACGTAGACCGCGACCGGGCCGCTGCCCGGCACGTGATCGAACGGAAAGGCGACGTCGAGCCGGATCGGACCGATCGCCGTAAAGTAGCGGAAACCGAGGCCGGCGGACGCGTAGAGCGGCGCGCTGAAATTCGGGAAGTTGCCTTCGAAGGCGTTGCCGGCGTCGAAGAACGGCACGATCCCGATGGTGTCGGTGATCTTGACGCGCAGTTCCGCCGAGGCCTCGAACAGGCTGCGGCCGCCGACCACGCCGAAGAGATTTCGCGGTCCCAGGCTGTTGAAGGCGTAGCCGCGCACCGACCCGCCGCCGCCAGCGTAGAAGCGCCAGTTGGCGGGGATTTCGTCGAGCGTCGCGCCCGCCTCGCCGCCGAGGGCGATGCGGCCCGCGAGCACGAAGCGCGAATCCGGGTCGATCGGATAATAGCCCGAGCCGGCCGCCCGGAACTGCGCGAGGTTGAGCGTCGAGCCGAGGAACTCCCCGAACCCGGCGGCGGAAGCGGCGAGCCGCACGCCGCGCGTCGGATCGAGCTTGCTGTCGGTCGTGTCGTAATTCACCGAGACGGGCGCGCCGACGAGCGTGTAGTCGACGCGCCCGAGGGCGTCCGTCGCGACGCCGGTCTGCCCTTCGAGGCCCGCCTGAACCCAGAAGTTCTGGCTGAAACGGTGGCGGAGCGCCGCGGTCGCGTCGGCGTCCTCGACCTGGTAGCCCACGAATCCCACGCCGCTGGTGCTGACCTTCTCGCCGAGCGCGTCGAACAAGAAGTCGTTGCGCGTGCCCCAGAGCGCGGGCTTCAAGAAGCTCGCCGAGACGCGCCCGCCGAGATCGTCGATCGAGAAGTCGTGGACGCTGGTCGAGGTCACGTACCAGGGCGGCGCGTAGAAAAGGTCCGCCTGCAATCGCAATCGCTCTGCGCCGCCGAACACGTTGCGGTCTTCCCAGTAGGCTTGGCCGGCCGGGCCGTTGGTGCTCGAATATTTGGCCGAGGCGCCGACGGCGTAGGGCAGGCGGTCCTGGATGTCGACCTGATAGGGCAGGCGGCCGAATTGGTCGAGGGTCGGGCTCTCGGCGATGCGCACGCCGCCGACCGCCGGGATCTGGCGCAGGCTCTCGCGCGCGTCGGCGAGCGCGCGGGGCGAGTACGGGTCGCCCGGCTCGATGTAGAGGAACGACCGGGCGATCGACGGGCTGAAATCCTTCGGCCCCACCAGCGTGGCTTCGCCGAACGGCGCGACGGGGCCGGGGGCCGCGACGAAGGTCACGTCCATCGTGTGGGTCGCATGGTTGACGACGGGCGCGATCGACAGGACCTTGGCGAGCGGCCGGCCCTGGTTGCGGAACCAGTCGACGATCCGCGCTTCGGCCGCGCGCAGGGCCGCCGCCGCCGCGGGGTCGCCGGGCTGGAGGGCGACGACGCGGGCGGGCAGCGCCTCGTCCGAAAACACCTCCCCGGCGCCGTCGACGACGCGGATCGAGGCGAGCTGGAACATCGGACCGGGATCGACCTTTATGGTCACCGGGGCGGCGGCGCGATTGCGATAGCCGTCGGCGGCGCGCGCGAAGGCCGCGACATCGGGGGAGACGATGGTCATGGCGGCGCGATCGACGGCGATCGTGACGGTCGCGTCGTAGTAGCCGAGGCCCCAGAGAGCGTCGAGGATCGGGCCGAAGTCGTTGGTCGCGCGCCGCGCCAGCGCGTCGCCGTCGGGCGGCGGGTCCTTGCGCAGCCTGTAGAGCGAGGACGAGTCCATCACCGCGCTCTTGACGCCGCCGGCGGCCTCGATCGTCACCTTGTAGGCGATGGCGGTTTTCGAGACCGCGGGTGGGGAATCGTCCGAGCCGAACAGCCCGAAGAAATCGAAGGCGCGCGCGCTTCCGGCGCCGGCCAACGGCGCAAGGACCGCCGCGACCGCGACGATCAGCGCCAGCCGTGCGCGGTCCGGCCGGCTTTGCGAACCCCGGTTCCTCAACGCGAACGCCTTTTTCCCTGACGCACTCCGGCCAGACCGGCCCGGTCCGGGCTTATGAAGCAGACCGCGCGGCACGTCAAAAACGACGGCCGCGCAAACCCCTCCGCGGGGTCGTAAAGTCGGAGAATAGCGGAAAGACTTTACTCAAACCCAAACGCCGCGCCGCGGTTCCGGCGTCCGCGCCTTCGCAGCCCCGCGCAGGCCGATCGACGCTCGGCCGCCTTCGCGCGCGTCCCGGCCGCCGGCAGGGTCTAGCCGATCGCCGGGCCGTCTCCGCCGAGCGGAACCTTGCGCAGAGTGAGCGCGAGCAGAGCCCCCGCGAGAGGAATGAGCGTCAGCATCCAGAACGCATCGGTGAAGGCCATATAAGACGCTTGCGTCTGCACTTGCCCGGCGATCCAGGCGAAGGCCTGTTGCTTGGCCTGGGATACGAGGCTCCCCTGCGCCAGAAAATAGTCCGTCGCCCGCTGCAGGGTCGTCTGATACGGCGCCAGCGACGGGATCACATGCTCGACGAGCCGGCTTTGATGGAATTGCTCGCGATGCGCGACGACGTTGGACAGGAGCGCGATGCCGATCGAACCGCCGATGTTGCGGGCCGCGTTGATCATCGCTGACGCTTGGTCCGTCTTGTCGCGCGGAATCAGGGCGAAAGCGGCCGTCATGACGGGCAGGAAGAACAGGGGCTGGCCAACGCCCATCAGAATGCGCGAGCGCACCAGGAACCAGAAGCTCAAGCCGCCATAGACCTGCGTCAGGTCGTAGGCCGACATGGCGAGCAGCAGCCCCCCCGCCATGATGAGGTATTTGGGCTGGACGCTCCCGGACAGACGCCCGACCAGGATCATCATCGCCATCGTAACCAAGCCGCCCGGCGAAAGCACCAGGCCGGCCAATGTCGCGGTGTAGCCGAGCTCCTCCTGCACCAGCAGGGACACGTATTGGATGTTTCCGAGCAGGATGGCGCCGGTCATCAGCATGATGACGAAGCACGTCCCAAAATGCCGGTTCCCGAGCATCCGCAAATCGACCGCCGGGTTCCGGTGGTTCAGCTCCCACGGAATCATCGAGGCGAACGCGACCGTGCAGACAATCGCCGTGCCGACGATGAACGACGACCCGAACCAGTCGTCGTTGAGCCCGCGATCGAGCATCAATTCGAGCGCGCCGAGGAAGGTGGCGACCAGCACGAATCCGACGACGTCGAATCCGGCCCGCCGGGCTCGCGTTCGCCCCTCGGCCGTTCCCTCCGGGTCCTGCAACAACAGTGCGCCGAGGCCCATGGCCAGGAGGCCGGTCGGAACATTGATGACGAAGCACCAACGCCAGGTCGCGGTGTCGGCCAGCCAGCCGCCGAGCGTCGGCCCGATCACCGGCGCCACGACCACCGCCACGCCGAAGACCGCGAAGGCCTGGCCGCGTTTTGCCGGCGGAAACGTGTCGGCCAGGATGGATTGCGCGACCGGCACCATGCCGCCGCCGGCAAGACCCTGAAGAAGGCGAAAGATCAGCAGAGAGTCCAAATTCCAGGCTTGCGCGCAGAGGGCCGAGCTGAGGGTGAACAGGCCGAGGCAGGTCAGAAAGAAGGCCTTGCGGCCGAGCCGCTCGGCCAGGAAGCTGCTTGCGGTCAGACTGATCGAGTTCGAGACCAGGTAGGTCGTCACGACCCAGGAGGCCTCGTCGGTGCTGACGCCCATGTCGCCCGCGATATAGGGGAGCACGACATTGGCGATCGTGCTGTCCATCACCTCCATGAAGGAGGCGAAGGCGACGAGGATCGCGACCAGCCACGGGTTCACCCCCGCGCCGCTCGTGGCGACGCGTGTCGCGACCGCGCTCACCGCCGCTTGCCGAAGATCGCCGTCATCCGCTCGAACAGCGAGGGCGCCGGATCGACGCGGACCGTCGGATCGACCGACATGCCGGGGCCGAGCGCGACGTCGGACGGCGCATCGTCCATGACGATCTTCACCGGCACGCGCTGGACGATCTTGACGTAGTTGCCGGTGGCGTTCTCCGCCGGCAGCAGCGAGAACGCCGTGCCCGATCCGCGCTGGATGCTGGCGACGTGGCCGTGGATGGCGCGTCCGGGATAGGCGTCGAGCGAGAGCGTCGCCGGCTGGCCGGGGCGCATGGCGTCGAGCTTCGTCTCCTTGAAATTCGCGACCACCCAGATCGCGTCCGGCACGAAATTCGAGAGGCTTGCGCCGGGCTGGACGAACTGGCCGACCGCCGCGCCGAGATTGACGACGTTGCCCGACTCGGCCGCCGCGACCGTCGTGTAGGACAGGTTGATCTCAGCCTGATCCCGCTGGGCCTCGGCCTGAGCGAGGCTCGCCGCCGCGACGGCGCGCTGGGCTTCCATCGTTCCCAGTTGCCTCTGCGCCAGTTCGAGCGCGGCCTGCGCGCTGCGAACGGAAGCCTGCTGCTCGCGCAGTTGCGCCTCGTATTGCTGGGCGTTCTGAACGGTGCCCGACCCCATGGTCTGAAGGCGCTCGTAGCGCGTCGCCTGCTCCCGGGCGAAGTCGAGCGCCGCCTCGGACTGGTCGAGGCTCGCCTTGGCGCTCTCGATCTGGGCCTGCTGGCTGCTGATCTGGGCTTCGACCACCTCGACGTTCGCCTTGGCGCTGGCGACCTGGGCCGCGGCCTGCGCGAGCGCGGCGCGGTAAATCCGGTCGTCGATGCGGGCGATGACGTCGCCGGCCGCGACATGCTGGTTGTCCGTGACCGGAACGGCGCTGACGTAGCCCGACACGTTCGGCGCCACCGAATATTGGCGCGCGGCGACGAAGGCGTCGTCGGTCGACGCGAAATGCGCGCTGTGATCCCAGTAGACGTATCCGGCCGCCGCGAGGACGGCGAGGACGATCGGCCCGGCGACGAGGATCGGGCGGCGGCGCTTGCCGGCGGCGGCGGGCGGGGCGGCCTCGGGAGGCTGCCGGCCTGCGGCCGCCGCGCCTTCCCGGAGAGCGGCCGCCGGCGAAAGCGCGTCCCCCGCCTGACGCGCGGCCTCGCTGGCCTCGAGCTTCGACATCAGAGCGTTCCCCCAACCGCGGGACCGGCCGGAACAGTCGGCGAAAGTCCTGCGAGACCTCAATGCGTTTCTGTTTTGACGATGTCAACAAGGGTACGCGGGATTACAGGGCTCCGAACTCGGATTACGCGGATTACGGTGACCTGGATTACGGTGACAGGATTACGGTGGCAGTGCGCCGGGAGGCCGGGATTACGGTGACAGTGCATTTATCTCTGATTCGCAATCGACAGAATGCCCTGTCAAAGCAACTCCTTGAGCAATTGCGCATCGGCACCCAAGCCGACTATTCTAGGTTCCGGACAAGGTTCCGAGGTTCCGGTGACAGTGCATTTTCAGGTTCCGGTGACAGTGCATTTTGTCCGAACGCCAACGCCGCCCCGTCGTTCGAGCGCTCGCTTCTACCGCCGCCGCCCTATCCCGTTCAAACGTCCTCGGCCTCCCCCGCTCCCAGCGGCTTCGGCCCGCGCGGCTGCGGGCGCAGGCGGCGGCCGGTGCGGGCTTCCAGCATCGCCAGAAAATCCTCCGACCCGATGGGGCGGCCGACGCTTTCGCCTTTGCGCAGCCGTTCCGTCGCC
>CAIZGR010000846.1 GCA_903932535.1 uncultured Hyphomicrobiales bacterium
CCGACGCGAAAGAGCCGGAAGGGGCCGTCCTCCGTCAGATCCGCAATACCCATGGGCCATCGCTCCTCACGCGCATTGGCCTTTCCCACCTCGACTGACCCTCACCAAAAGGACATTCAGTATGCCCGCGACAATCGTTCTTTCCGCCTATCCCGGACGCTGCACCCCAGGCGGTTATGAACTCGCCCTCTCAATCGGCGGCGCCGTTCCGCAGCGACGCGTCGAAGTCACCGACCTCGTTAGCGTCATCGAGGCCGTCGCGGGTTTCGGGCGCGACGTTCAGGCCGCAAATCCCGCCGCAAGCTTCGAAGTCTCGACGAGGGTCGTCGCCGGCCGAAAGCCGCGCGGCTTCGACGCGACCGATAAAATCCACGCCTTCGGCGGGCGGGGCTTCCTCCGATCCTACGTCGACCCGTCCGCGCTTCACCGCCGCCTCGTCGATCCCGCCGCCGAGGTCGATAGCGCCCGAGCCCGGGAGTTAGCCCAGTGACCGCGCCCTCCTGGGTCACGCCCAATACCAGGCTCTTCCTCGTCGCCTACGAAGGCGCCGACGGCAGGCCATACGCCGTCGCCGTCTCCGATCACGGCGTCGCGGCCAGGCTCGCGCGCCGTTTCGGCGGCGAAGTGATCGACACCGTGGTCGACAACCACGCCGATATGGCGGCCTACCGCGGCTTCATCGACGACGAGGGCAACCAGTGCGAACGCATCGGCGACGACGGACGGCGCTCGCGCCCGCCCCTCCGCCTCGACCTCGACAAGTACGACCGGCCCTCGCCCGTCGCCTGACACCCGGTCCGGGCGTTCGTGCCCGAACGGATCGACCGTTCGCCTGAACGCCCGCCGCCTCTCCTGATCCCCGAAGCTTTCTCGTCTCGCGCGCCAGCGAGAACGCCGACGCGCGCCTCTCCTCCTCCGCCAACAGGAGCTCGCCCCATGGCCCACATTCCCGCCCGACGCGAAATTCCCGCCGGCAAGATCCTTCTTGCCGATTACGGCGATCAGAACTACGAAGCGGCGATCATCGAGACGATCGCCGAGGCCTTTGCCCCGCACCCGGCAATCAACGCCACTGTGCGACTGCAACGCTCGTCGCCCGGCTTCGAGCCGGCCGGATCGCGCGCCCGATGGACGAACGGATATTTCGCAGTGCGGTGGAGAGATCGCGGCGGCGCAACGCAAGGTCGGCGATACCCCGACGATCCCGCCGGCGAAGCCGAAGCACGCGCCCGTTTCGCAGCGCTCACGGCGCTCCCATGATCGCCGCCGCTCCCGGACCGCTCGCGGCGCGACGCAAATATCGCGTCGTCTATGCCGACCCGCCCTGGTCCTTCCGCAACCGAAGCCGCAAGGGGGAAGGCCGCAACGCGCTCGCCCACTACGATTGCCTCGACTTCCCGGCGCTCGCGGCGTTGCCCCTTCCGGACCTCGCCGCCGACGATTGCGTCCTCTTCCTGTGGGCCGTCGATCCGCTTCTCGATCAGGCCCTCGACCTCATCCGCGCCTGGGGCTTCGTATACAAGACCGTCGGCTTCACCTGGGTGAAGACCAATTCGACACGCGACGACAAAAGCACGACAAGCACGGACGACGGGGGCTTTTTCACCGGCCTCGGCTACTGGACCCGCGCCAATCCAGAACAATGCCTGCTCGCGACGCGGGGCGCGCCCCGGCGTCGCGCCCGCGACGTCAAACGCCTTGTCGTCGAGCCGCGCCGCGAACATAGTCGGAAACCGGACACGATCCGCTCGCGGATCGAGCGCCTCGTGGAAGGTCCCTATGTCGAGCTCTTCGCCCGCGAAACGCGACCGGGTTGGGACGCGTGGGGCGCGGAAGTCGGGCTCTTCGACGCAGGCCCGGTCAAGACGCGCCGCCCAACCCGCCCGCAGCCATCCGGGCCCGATTCCTTCACGCCGGAGGCCGATGCCCGAGATGGATTCCCAGCCTGACCTCTCGCCGTCTTCCGCGGAACAACGCCTCTTCCAGCTGGCGATGGGCTGCGGCGTCGAGGACTTCATCGGCCGGTTCGGAGCGGAGACGGCGATCCGGCGTGCGGCGCGCGAAGGCCGAATTGCGGCGCGCCAGGCGCGCCCGCTCGAGGAAGCTCTACCAATTCTGGAGCGCCATGCTCGTCCGCCTCGAGGCGGACATCGCGGCTCAGGCGCGGCACGACGACACCACTGCGCAAGCGCCTCCTGCGAAGCGACGGACAGGCTGGAGACCGGGCGAGAACCTTTCGGTCCCCGCCGGCGACGTCGCTCGCGCAGCCCTTCCCGGCTCATAGCGCACTCGTCTCGAGCTGGACGTCGCGAGGAGCTTGTCAGAGGCCCGCGCGTCTTCGCC
>CAIZGR010000847.1 GCA_903932535.1 uncultured Hyphomicrobiales bacterium
CGGGCGGTCCTTCGAGGCCAACCGGGCCGATGGGGCCTGCCGGACCCGCCGCTCCAGCCGCGCCGTCATGCCCAGCCGGGCCGGGCGGTCCTTCGAGGCCAACCGGGCCGGCCGGACCAGCCGGGCCGTCATGGCCGGCCGGGCCGACAAGGCCAATGGGGCCGATGGGGCCGGCCGGACCTTCATGTCCAACCGGACCGATGGGCCCAATCGGGCCGACGGGGCCAGCCGGGCCTTCATGCCCAGCGGGGCCGGCCGGGCCGGCCGGCCCTTGCGCGCCAGCCGGCCCCTTGAGGCCGGCCGGACCCGGCAGGCCAATCGGACCTTGCAGGCCTTTCGCGCCAGCCGGTCCAGCAGGACCGGCCAAACCTTGCGGGCCTTTGGCGCCGGCCGGACCTGGGGAACCCGGCGGACCCGCAGGCCCGGCCGGGCCCAGAAGGCCGTCCTTGCCGTCTTTCCCGTTCGCGCCGTCGGCGCCGTCCTTGCCGGGCGGACCCTGAACGCCGGTATCCCCTTTCTCCCCCTGGTCGCCTTTGTCTCCCTTGTCGCCGTTGGCTCCCGTCATCATCGCGGTCGTCTGGGACGTGCCGTCGGAGAAGAGCAGCGTCCCGACCTGAACGCTCTCCGGCGTCGAGAGGATCGGCCCCGATCCGGTGGAGCGCGTGAGGAGGATCGTGCCCGGCGTCTGCGCAATCAGGGAAACCCCGCCCGGGCCTCCGAACGCCGTCGAGCCGAAGTCGAGTTCCGGCGTCGCGTTGGCGAAGCCGAGCGCGATCCCGCGCGCCAAGAGAACTTGGCTTCGATCGATCATCACGGCGGGCAGATCGTTCGTCCTGAACAACAGCGGCGTGTCGTCGCTGGTTCCGATAAAATTGTGAACCGGACTCGCGCCTTTGTTACCGTGCAGGCTCCAGGCGGGAGGCGCCTTCTGCGCCCACGACGGGGCCGCCAGCGTCGCGAGGCCGGCCACGAGGAGCCCTCCACGCACAAGCGATTCGATTCGCACCGACCCCTCCCTCAATAGACTTGTTGCGATGTCTCGAGACGAACAGCTAACGCGTTCGTTGACGCGGATCAATCCTGGAGGCGCGAGACCCGAGACGCGTTCGGATTCCGTGAGATGCCCGGCGCGGCGCCTCGGGCGTCCGCCGGCCGGACCGTTTGCGGCTTCCCCGCGGGCCTGTTTTCCGCTAGGCAGCGCAGCTTCGCGTATCCGAACTGGAAAAGACCGCTTCCATGCACCCCTATCGCACGCACACCTGCGGCGCTCTCGGGCTATCGCTCGGCGGCGAAGCCGTTCGCCTGTCCGGCTGGTGCCACCGCATCCGCGACCATGGCGGCGTCCTGTTCATCGATCTGCGCGACCATTACGGGATCACCCAATGCGTGGTCGATCCGGACTCGCCCGCCTTCAAGCAGGCGGAGAAGCTGCGCTCGGAATTCGTCGTCCGGATCGACGGCAACGTTCGCAAGCGCCCCGACGGCACCGAGAACCCGGAGATGGCGACCGGCCTGATCGAGGTCTACGTGCGCGACATCGAAGTGCTCGGGCCGGCCGGCGACCTGCCGCTCCCGGTGTTCGGCGACCAGCCGTATCCCGAGGACACGCGCCTGCGCTACCGGTTCCTCGATCTCAGGCGCGACAAGCTGCATCAGAACATCATGCTGCGCGGTCGGGTGATCGATTCGCTGCGCGCCAGGATGAAGGCGCAGGGGTTCTTCGAGTTCCAGACGCCCATTCTCACGGCCTCGAGCCCCGAGGGCGCGCGCGACTATCTCGTGCCCTCGCGCATCCATCCCGGCAAGTTCTACGCGCTGCCGCAGGCGCCGCAGCAGTTCAAGCAGCTCGTGATGGTGGCGGGCTTCGACCGCTATTTCCAGATCGCGCCCTGCTTCCGCGACGAGGACGCGCGCGCCGACCGCTCGCCTGGGGAATTCTATCAGCTCGACGTCGAGATGAGCTTCGTCACCCAGGAGGACGTGTTCGCCGCGGTCGAGCCGGTCCTGCGCGGCGTGTTCGAGGAGTTCGGGGCCGGCCGGCCGGTCACGCAGCAGTTTCCGATGATCCCTTACGCGCAGGCGATGCTGGAGTTCGGCGTCGACAAGCCGGACCTTCGCAACCCGATCCGAATCGCCGACGTGACGGAGGTGTTCGAGCGCGACGACGTCGCCTTCCGGGCCTTCAAGGAGGTGATCAAGGCGGGCGGCGTGGTGCGGGCGATTCCGGTGCCGGGCGCCGCCAAACAGCCGCGCTCGTTCTTCGACAAGCTCAACGACTGGGCCAGGGGCGAGGGCGCGCCGGGGCTCGGCTACATCATCTTCGAAGGCGAGGGGGAGGCGCTGACGGGGAAGGGGCCGATCGCAAAATTCCTGCCGGCGGAGGCGCAGAAGGCGCTGGTCGCCAAGGCGAAGCTCTCGGCGGGCGACGCGGTATTCTTTTCCTGCGACAAGGCCGACAAGGCGGCGAAGCTCGCGGGCGCGGCGCGCATCCGCGTCGGAAACGACCTCGGGATCTGCAAGAAGGACGTGTTCGAGTTCTGCTGGATCGTCGACTTCCCGATGTACGAGTGGAACGAGGAGGAGAAGAAGATCGACTTCTCCCACAACCCGTTCTCCATGCCGCAGGGCGGCCTCGAGGCGCTGGAGAACCACGATCCGCTGACCATCAAGGCCTACCAGTACGACATCGTCTGCAACGGCGTCGAACTGTCGTCGGGGGCGATCCGCAACCACCACCCCGACATCATGAAAAAGGCGTTCGCGCTCGCCGGCTACCCGGAGGAGGTGCTGATCGAGCAGTTCGGCGGCATGTACCGCGCCTTCCAGTGCGGCGCGCCCCCCCACGGCGGCATCGCGCCGGGCGTCGACCGCATCGTGATGCTGCTCGCGGGGGAAGAGAACCTGCGCGAGGTCGTGCTGTTCCCGATGAACCAGCGCGCCGAGGACCTGATGATGGGCGCGCCGGCGCATGTGACGCCCAAGCAGTTGCGCGAGCTGCACATCCGGCTGAACCTGCCGGAGAAGTGAGGCGGCCCTGTAGGCGCGGTCGCTGACCGCGCCGGCCGGGTCAGCGACCTGGCCCTACAGCGGCGGGCGCGTCCCCTTCCGCCGAAACGCCCCCGGCGTCGCCCCCGTCCACTTCCGAAAAGCCCGGTGGAAGGCGCTCGGCTCGGCGAAGCCGAGGTCGGCGGCGATGTCGGCGACGCCGAGCCGGCCTTCCGCCAGCCGTTGCAGGGCGCGCTCGTGGCGCAGCGCGTCGCGGATGGCGCGATAGGTCTGGCCTTCCTGGCTCAGCCGGTGGCGCAGGGTCGGGGCGGGCATGTTCAGGGCGCGGGCGAGGCCGGGCAGGTCCGGCCAGTCGGCCGGGGGCAGGGCGCGCAGGCGCCGGCGGACGGCGGCGGCGAGGCCCTCGTCGTAGGCGTAGCGCACCAGGATGTTGGCCGGCGCGCCGCGCAGGAACTGGCGGAGCGAGGCTTCGTCGCGCTTCGCCGGCAAAGCGAGGTGGCGGGAATCGAAGGCGAGCCGGCTCGCGGCCTCGCCGAACCGGACAGGCGCGCCGAAAAGCTGCCGGTAGTCGCCGCAATGCTTAGGCTCCGCCCCGCGGAAATCGACGAGCCGCAGCGGAATGCGCCGCCCGACCAGCCAGCAGAGGACGCCGACCAGAAGAATCCAGAACGTCCGGTAGGCGAAGGCGGAGCGCGCCGCCCCGGCGTCGATCAGCGTCACCGTGGCGAGCCCGTCCGCGACCGTCAGCTCGCCGTAGGGGTCGTCGAGCGCGACCCGCAGGAAGCGCAGGGCGCGGCGCAGCGCCTGACCGAGGGTCTGCGCATGCAGCACGCAGTGGCAGAGCAGGGTGAAGCTGCCCGGCCGCATCGGCCGGCCGGCGAGGCCGAAGAACTCGTCGTCCAGCGCCGCGGCGATGGCGAGCCACAGCGCGCCGTAGCTTTGCGGCGACACCGGATCGACGACGGTCTCGGGCAGGCCGGCCGCGGCGAGCAGCGGCGCCGTGGGCAGTCCGCGGCGACGGAGCGGGTCGAGCGCCTCCTCGACGAAGGAGGCGGCGATCATCCGGCGTTCCATCAGGCGCTCCCGAGAAGCCGCGCAAACGCGCCGCGCCCTCGCCCCGCGGCGCCGCGAAGCGGCCTCGAAGCGCCGGCCCCGAGCTTGCCGAGGGGGCGCTCCGGCGCGCTTTGACGGCGCCGCATGCTGGACCCTCCTTCGAGACGCGACGCCTTGCAGCGCTCCTCAGGATGAGGTCCTGGCTGCGGCGGGCGGGGTCGTGGCAAAATCGTCCTCCAAATTGCGGCGATCCCGTCATAGATTGCCATGCAAGGTTCGGGTAGGAGAACGTATCGGGCGCGCGGGAGCGGCGACGCGTTCGCCGCGTGGACGCCGGCGTCCGCGGGTCCGACAACAAAGGCGGGCGCGCTGGCGAGGCGGGCGCGACAAGAAGAAAGTGGGAGGGAGGACATGTCGATGGCCGAAAAAGTCGCGTATGCCGAGGCGCTTGCCGGCTTCCGGATGGAAGCCGAGGAGGCGAAGCTCGTGGGCAGCCTCGCCGGCGGCCTCAACGCCTGCGTCGAATGCTGCGACCGCTGGGTTTCCCGCGGGATCGCGCTGCGCTGGGAAGACCAGCACGGCCACAAGGACACCCTGACCTTCGCCGACCTCATGGAGCGCTCGGCGCGCTTCGCCAACGTGCTGAAGGCCCACGGCGTCGGCCCGGGCGACGTCGTGGCCTGCATGCTGCCGCGCGTTCCCGACCTGATGACGGTCGCGCTCGGAACGTGGCGCGCGGGCGCGGTCTACCAGCCGCTGTTCACCGCTTTCGGCCCCAAGGCGATCGAGCACCGGCTGAAGACCTCGAACGCGAAGCTCGTGGTCACCGACCCGGCCAACCGCCCGAAGCTCGACGAGGTTCCCGACGCTCCGCCGGTCGCCGTCACGACGCCCATAGGCGGCTCCGCCGAAAAGCGCCCGGGCGACCTCGATTTCGCCGCCGAGCTCGCCGCCGCCTCGCCCGTTTTCGAGCCGGTGACGCGCAAGGGCGACGACCTCTTCCTGCTGATGTCGACCTCGGGGACGACCGGCCTGCCCAAGGGCGTGCCGGTTCCGCTGAAGGCGCTCGTCTCCTTCCGCACCTACATGACCGACGCCGTCGACCTGCGCGAGGGCGACACGTTTTGGAACATCGCCGATCCGGGCTGGGCCTACGGCCTCTATTACGCCGTGATCGGGCCGCTGCTCATCGGCCACGCCACCACCTTCTACGACGGCGGCTTCACCGCCGAGAGCACGTATCGCATCATCGACAGCCACGGGATCACCAATCTCGCCGGCGCCCCGACCGCCTTCCGCTTGCTGATTGCGGCGGGGCCGGAGCCCGCGGAGGGCGTGAAGGGGCAGTTGCGGGCGGTCAGCTCCGCGGGCGAGCCGCTGAACCCAGAGGTCATCCGCTGGATCGCCGAGCACCTTTCCGCGCCGATCCACGACCATTACGGGCAGACCGAGCTCGGCATGGTGGTCAACAACCACCACGGCCTCGCCCATCCGGTCCGCATCGGCTCGGCCGGCCTCGCCATGCCCGGCTACCGGGTCGCGGTGCTGAGCGACGACGGCCGCGAGCTCGGGCCGCACGAGCCCGGCACGCTCGCCATCGACATCGAAAGGTCGCCAGCCCTGTGGTTCACCGGCTACCTGAACCAAGCGACGCCCGCGATCGGCGGCGGCTACTACCGCACCGGCGACACGGTCGAGCTGGAGGAGACCGGCCACATCAGCTTCGTCGGCCGCAACGACGACGTCATCACCTCGTCGGGCTACCGCATCGGCCCGTTCGACGTGGAAAGCGCCCTCATCGAGCATAGGGCGATCATGGAGACCGCCGTGATCGGCAAGCCCGACGCGGAGCGGACCGAGATCGTCAAGGCCTATGTCGTGCTGAAGCCGGGCTTCACGGCGAGCGAGGAGCTTGCCGAGGAGCTGCGCCTGCACGTCCGCCATCGGCTCTCCGCCCACGCCTATCCGCGCGAGATCGCCTTCGTCGCGCAGTTGCCCAAGACGCCCAGCGGCAAGATCCAGCGCTTCCTGCTGCGCAACGCCGAGAAGGCGGCGGCGGAGCGAGCAAGCGGGTTCATTCGAGGTTCGACATGACCTCGGATTCGGTGCAAATGCGGTTTCGCGAGCCGCAAGGTTCGACAGCGGCGCCGCTCGGGCCTGTCCGTTGACCAGATGCGCGACGCGCGGGAGCGGAGGCAAGGAGAATTGAGCGACATTCCCGAGAACATCGACCTGAACTGGCTCGGCCGCCGCGTCCTGGCGCTGCAGGACGACAGCCGCGCGATCCGCGCCGACATGGATATGCTGATCCGGCTGGCCATTCGCATGGATCACACTCTGGACGCCGTTCGGGAGGACATCCGCGCGCTGTGGACCGGGCAGGGCGAGTTGCGCCGGCGCATCGAGGCCATCGAGGACAGGGAAAGACGATAACGATTTCCGCGAGAGACGATGGGTCGAGGCTCGGCGGCGAATAGGGGGCTTTGCGGCGATTCCGGGCCATGGCGGCCGCCAGCCCGATCGTGCATGCCGAAGGTTGGAAGCGGCTCGGTCAGCTTTGCAAAAAGCTGGCGAGCCGGCGGTTGTTCGAGGCGCCGCATCGGCGCCGAAGATTCGGCTCGCTATGGCCGCACGCGTTGGGGCTGGTATTGGCTACGGAGCATAACATCATGAGTTCACACGACCCCGTCGTCATCGTCGGAGCCGCCCGCACCCCGATGGGCGGCCTCATGGGCGACTTCGCCGCGCTGAGCGCGCCTCAGCTCGGCGCGGTCGCCATCGAGGCCGCCGTCGGCCGGGCGGGTCTGCCCAAGGACGCCGTCGAGGAGGTGCTGATGGGCTGCGTGCTGCCGGCCGGGCAGGGGCAGGCGCCCGCCCGGCAAGCCTCTCGCGGCGCGGGCCTCTCGGACTCCGCCGGCTGCACCACCGTCAACAAGATGTGCGGCTCGGGCATGAAGGCGGCGATGTTCGCCCACGACATGCTGCTCGCCGGGACCAACAGCATCATGGTCGCGGGCGGCATGGAGAGCATGACCAACGCGCCCTACCTTCTGCCGAAGGCGCGTGGCGGCTATCGCCTCGGCCACGATCGGGTCATGGACAGCATGTTCCTCGACGGCCTCGAGGACGCCTACGACCGCGGCCGTCTGATGGGGACTTTCGCCGAGGACGCGGCCCAGGCCTATCAGTTCTCGCGCGAGGAGCAGGACGCCTACGCCATCGCCTCGCTGATGCGGGCGCTGAAGGCCGGGCAGGACGGGAGCTTCTCCGGCGAGATCGCGCCGGTGACCGTCAAGGGCCGCAAGGGCGCCGTGACGGTCGGCCTCGACGAGCAGCCCGGCAAGGCGCAGCCGGACAAGATCCCGACGCTCAAAGCCGCCTTCCGCGAGGGCGGCACGGTGACGGCGGCCAATTCCTCGTCGATCTCGGACGGCGCGGCGGCGCTGGTGCTGATGCGCCGGTCGGAGGCCGACAAGCGCGGCCTCGCCCCGCTCGGGACCATCCTCGGCCATTCGACCTTCGCTGGCCTGCCGTCGAAGTTCCCCTCGGCCCCGGTCGGCGCGGTGAAGGCGCTGCTGGACAAGGTCGGCTGGCGGGCCGCCGACGTGGACCTCTGGGAGGTCAACGAGGCTTTCGCGGTCGTGGCGATGATCGCCATGCGCGAGCTTTCCCTGCCGCACGACAAGGTCAACGTGCATGGCGGCGCCTGCGCGCTCGGCCATCCGATCGGCGCCTCGGGGGCGCGCATCATGGTGACCCTGCTCGCCGCGCTGAAGCAATACGGACAGAAGAAGGGCGTCGCGTCGCTGTGCATCGGCGGCGGCGAGGCCACCGCGATCGCCTTGGAGGCCGCATGATCCCCACCGAAGAGCAGGCGACGATCCGCGACATGGCGCGGCGCTTCGCGGAGGAAAGACTCGCCCCGAACGCCGCGGCCTGGGATCGCGAGCACGCCTTTCCCCGCGACGCGCTGCGGGAAATGGGCGAGCTGGGTTTCATGGGCATGACCGTGCCCGCGACATGGGACGGCGCCGAGACCGATTACGTCTCCTACGCCTTGGCGGTGATCGAGATCGCCGCCGGCTGCGGCGCGGTCTCGACCATCATGAGCGTCCACAACGGCGTCGGCTGCATGCCGATCCTGACCTTCGGAAACGACGCGCAGCGGGAGGAATTCCTCAAGCCCATGGCGCGCGGCGAGAAGATCGGCTGCTTCTGCCTGACCGAGCCCGGCGCCGGGTCGGACGCGGCCTCGATCCGGACGCGGGCGCGGCGCGACGGCGACCATTATGTCATCACCGGCTCGAAGCAGTTCATCACCTCGGGCAAGAACGGCCATGTGGCGATCCTGTTCGCGGTCACCGACCCGGAGGCCGGCAAGAAGGGCATCTCCGCCTTCATCGTGCCGACCGACACGCCGGGCTTCGTCGTCGCCAAGGTCGAGGACAAGCTCGGCCAGCACCCCTCCGACACCTGCCACCTCGTGTTCGACGACATGCGGGTGCCCGCGAGCCAGCGGCTCGGGCCGGAAGGGCAGGGGCTGAAGATCGCGCTCGCCAACCTCGAAGGCGGCCGGATCGGCATCGCCGCCCAGGCGGTCGGCATGGCGCGCGGCGCCCACGCGGCGGCGCTCGCCTACGCCCGCGAGCGGGTGCAGTTCGGCAAGCCGATCCTCGAGCACCAGGCGGTGGCGTTCCGCCTCGCCGACATGGCGACCCGGATCGAGGCGGCCGAACAGCTCACCCTGCACGCCGCCGCCTTACGCGACGCCGGGTTGCCGTGCCTGAAAGAAGCGTCGATGGCGAAGCTGTTCGCGTCCGAAATGGCGGAACGGGTCTGCTCGGACGCGATCCAGATCCACGGCGGCTACGGCTATCTCGCCGATTATTCCGTAGAGCGCATCTACCGCGACGTGCGCGTCTGCCAGATTTACGAGGGCACGAGCGACATCCAGAGGCTGGTGATCGCCCGCGCGCTGGCGGCGGGGTGAAGGCCGATCGGAGGGGCGGCGTCCGGCGGCCCGAGGCGCGCGGCTCCTCCTTCGCACTGAGCGCAGGCCGTGCGCGCAAGCCTGCTTATCGCTTCCCAGCAATTGCAAAAGTCCCCCGCAGCACGGTCCTCATTCGTTTTTTGGCTCGAGAGGAGGTGGGGCGGGATGGCGAAGGCGGCGAGGGCTTCGAGGAGGTCGGACCAAGCGGGGAAGACCGCGAAGGTCGTCACGGTTGGAGGCGGACATGGGCGGGACGATCGAACGGTGGCATGAGCTTGTGCGCGCCCGCGACCCGGCGGGGCTCGACGCGCTCCTCGCCGACGA
>CAIZGR010000848.1 GCA_903932535.1 uncultured Hyphomicrobiales bacterium
GCGCGCCGGGCGGGAAGGCGACGGCGATCATGCCGGTCGCCCGTTCGGCAAGGTCGAGCACCGTGTCTGTCGTCGCGGTCCCGGCGAGAAGATCGGAAAGATCGGCGACGGGAAGGCCGGCGACGATCTTTCCGAGCGCGGTCAGATGCGCGGGCGTGAGCAGGGTTAGCAGGTTCATGCCTTCGATCCCTTTTCGCGATGCAGGATGGCGGCGACGCCGCACACCACGGTTCCGAGCGCGGCAATGATCTGCGCGTCAGCCGCAGCGTGCGGCAGGAAGGACATGCCGCCGACCACGGCGGCGAGGCCGGCCCATGTCGAGCGCTCGCCGAGCCGGGCCAGCGCCCAGGCGAGGAAACCGGATGCAAGCGGCGTCATGGCGACGGCTCCGCGATGCTGCGTCCGAGCGGCGTCAGCGCGCCGTGCACGTCGATGGCTCCGTGTTCGAGCAGTTCGGCCATCATCTCCGTCAGGTCGCCGGCAGGCGGCGGGGCTTTGGAATCGCTAGCGGCGATCCAACGGAGCAGAGCGAGCGCGTCAGGGGAAAGCATATCGCCTCCATAGAAAGGGGAGGCCGGCGCGGACCTCGCGCCGGCCAGGAACGGCTTACGAGGCCGCAGGAGCAGGAACGGTCGCCGCCGTCGTCTTGGGCGTCAGGATGACCACGCCGCCGGGCGCGGCCGTGACGTGGAACAACTTGTCGTAGATGGCCTCCAAGCCCGTAATCGCCGGGCCGATGTCGGCATATGCCTGCTTGCCGGCGGCAATAGCAGAGGTCACGTCCTGCACGGCGGCGGGCGCGACGGCGGCGATGGACGCCGAGCCGGCTGTGACGGCGTTGATCGTCGGCGCGGTCGAAGGCGCGAGGGTTTCGACCACGGGAACGAGGCTCGACGCGACGCTTTGCAGCGGGGCGGCGACGGTTTCAAAGGACGCGAGGGCGCTTTCGGCGCTCGCGAACAGCGATGCGAGTGAGAACGACATAGTGGTTTGCCTTTCAAGCCTCGAAAGTTAACGCCCGCGCATGGGAGGCAACCAGCGCGGGCGATCCCCATGCGAGCCGCGAGGCAGCGCGAGGGAATTGCGGGATTTCACGTTAGAGAAAGACGACTTTATCTATTTTTCAGCACCACCTCAGAGTAGGCGTAGGCAACTGAAAATGCTGAAAAAATTACGTCTAATATGGGAAAATCCCACAGTTTCAGCACCGCCCCGGCGCGAGGGAATTGCGGTGTTCGGGGAATTGGGGTAAGGATGCGGAGCGCGTGGGGCTTCTAGGGGAAACGGCCAGTCTGTACCTTGGACTCCTGGCTAACGCGCAAGAACGCCCCGCCTAACCAGTGGGGAGTTTCGCATTTCAGACGCCGAGCCTCGCGAGGTCGGCCGCATAGAGATCGATGGCGTGATCCTCGATAGGGTCGAGATGGCTGACGCCGATCAACGTCGCCCGCGCGCCGTGGGTGTAGAGCGGCCGGAACGGGACCATCGGGACGATATCGCCGCGCCGCGCATAGACGACGACCTCTGCGCCGCGCGAAAGCAGGTGGTGAAACCACGGGTTGAGGAACGCCACGCGGGCCGGCGCAAACGCAACGACGCGAAAGCGCACGCCTGGCCGCGCGACGGCGAGCAGCGCGCCGAGGCCCAGCGCCAACGATCCGCCGAGCGAATGCCCAATGATCGTGATGAGATCGTGCGGCCCGAGGATAGGCGCCATCCGCCGCCATGCCGCCGCCGCGCCGGCGCCGAAACCGGCATGCACCGCGCCGACGCCGCCGAGCCAGACCGGCAGGAACCGAGCGTCACGCATCCAATCGAGCAAGTCGTCGGGATGCGTGCCGGGGAGCGCGATCACCAGCTCGCCGCCGCTGCGGGGCAGAAGCGCGTAGCGAACGTCGCCAGCGACGACTGCCGACCATTTCGGCCGGTAGACGGTCGCTGCGATTCCGGCGAGTTCCGCGTGAGAGATCATCGGCCGCCGCTCCAAAAGTAGGCGACGACGATCAACGCCGCGCAGGCGACGCCGCCGCCGACCACGAGGCAGGCCGCGAGATAGGCGGCGGCGAAGACGTCGGGAACGGGCAGGATCATATCGGCGCGCCCTCGCGTTCGGGATAGGCGCAGCGCCAGCGCGCGACGCGCCGGCCCGGATGCCCGTCGAGCCATTGCGCGACGGTCGGCTGCGCCGAGGTCATGCAGGCGATAAGCCCGACATCGGCGAGCGGGAGTCGCGTCTCGGCGCAACGCTCGGGTTGGGCGAGCGTGCAGACGGTGAGAATGAGCAGGATCATCGCGGCCACATCCCGGTCGCCCAGGCTGCGGTCCGCCGCTGCTTGCCCACGCTCGCCCGCGCACCCCCCCACTCGACCGCCAGCAATGCCAGCAGTCCTGCATGAAACCCAATCCAATACACCGCCGGAGTCGCC
>CAIZGR010000849.1 GCA_903932535.1 uncultured Hyphomicrobiales bacterium
CCGCGAGCAGTTCGACGGCGACGCCGGCGCCTTTGAGGTCGAGCGCGGCGCGGTAGGCGCTGTCGTGCGCGGAGACGACGACCACCCGCTCGCCGACCTTGACGCCGTAGCCGTTGAGGTAGCGCCGCGCGGCCTCGGCGAGCGCGTCGGCGAGCGAGAACGTCGCGTTACAGGCGCCGGCCGAGCGCTCGCGCTGGGCGGACGCGCCCGGCCGGAAGACCTGGAGCGCTTCGTCGAAAACAAGCTTGCCGCGCGACTGCGAGAAGAGGTGGACCGACGGCGTCCAGCCGCCCGACATCAGGAGCGCGTCGCAGGGGATCGTCCGCATGCCGCCGGGGTGCGCCGCGAGGCGCACCGCCTCGAGGCGCGACCGTCCTTCGATTGCGTGGATGGAGGCCTTGACTAAGACCTCGAGCCCGGCGGCTCGCGCGGCGTCCGGCAGCGGGCCGGCCGCCTCGTCGCGCAGGTCCGCGATCAGCTCGACCGCCACGCCGGCCGCTTTCAGGTCGAGCGCGGCGCGATAGGCGCTGTCGTGGGCGGTGACGACGACGACGCGTCCGCCGACTTTGACCCCATAGAGGTTGAGATAGCGCCGCGCCGCGCCGGCCAGCAGGATTCCCGGCCGGTCGTTGTCGGCGAACACCAGCGGACGCTCCATCGCCCCCGTCGCCAGCACGACCTCGCGGGCGCGCATCCGCCACAGCCGCTCGCGCGGAAGGCCCGGATCGGCGCGGAGGTCCGCCTCGGGCAAGCGCTCGCTCAGGCCCACGAGATTCTGCGCGTAGTAGCCGAACGCCTCGGTGCGCGTCATGAGCCGGACGTTGGGCGCGGCGGCGAGCGCCTCCAGGGTCGCCGCGAGCCAGGCTTGCGCGGGCTCGCCTGCGATAACGGCCCGCGTCTCGGCGCGCAGCGACCCGCCCGGCGCAGCATTCTCGTCGCAGACGACGACGTCGGCGCCGCTTTCGGCCGCCGCGCGCGCCGCCGCGAGGCCGGCCGGCCCGGCGCCGACGACGAGCACGTCGCAATGGTCGAAGAAGCGGACGTACCGGTCCGGATCGGCGTCGGTCGGGGCCGTTCCGAGGCCCGCGGCGCGCCGGACGACCGGCTCGTAGACGTGCTTCCAGGCCCAGTTGGGTCCGAGCCAGTCCGGGCCCATGAAGGTCTTGTAGTAGAAGCCCGCGCCGAACAGCGGCGCGAACAGCCCGTTGACCGCGCCGACGTCGAAGCGCAGCGAGGGCCAGCGGTTCTGGCTCGTCGCGACGAGGCCGTCGTGCAGCTCGACCTCGGTCGCCCGCAGGTTCGGGGTGAACCGGCCGGGACCGCGCGCCACGCCGACGAGCGCGTTCGGCTCCTCGGGTCCGGCCGACACGATTCCGCGCGGGCGGTGGTATTTGTACGAGCGGCCGATCAGCCGGACGCCGTTGGCGAGCAGGGCGGAGGCGAGCGTGTCCCCCTCGTAGCCGCTGTAGGCGACGCCGTCGAAGGTGAAGGAGATCGGGCGGGCGCGGTCGGGC
>CAIZGR010000850.1 GCA_903932535.1 uncultured Hyphomicrobiales bacterium
GACATCGACGACGCCCGGCGCCACATCGGCGCCTTCATCGAAACCGTGTACAACGCCACGCGCCTGCACTCGGCGCTCGGCTACAAGCCCCCGGCGGAGTTCGAAGCCGAACTCCAAAGGGACAGGGGCAACCAGATCAGCCAGAGAGAAGCTGTGTCACCACATTAAGCGTGTCTCAGGGTAGGGGTGCAGTCCACTGTATGGGGTATCTCGATGCCCCAATGGCCGCGGATCCATTCGTTCCAGGTGTCCGGCGTGACGCCGGCGGCGGAAGACACCCGGAAGACGCGCACGGTCGTCACGGCGCATAGGCTTCCCGAGGGCTGCCCAGCTTCCCGTGCGTTCCATGCGCAGCGTCGCACGAGAACGTCGCTCGATCATCTGTAGAATACGCAGCGGCATTGAAACCAAACGTCAACCCGAGCCGGCGCTCCAGAACTATCATTTGATATCATAATATGAGTATGTTATGGTGCGTCGAAGAACGAAGCTCTGGTTAACGTAAGGGTAGGGACTCTCATGCCGGGGGAAGCAAGGCCGTCATCCGCGAAGGATAGCCGACCCGCGCGGATCGTGATTCTCGGCGCGGGAATTTCCGGCCATACCGCCGCCCGTTACCTGACCCGCTGGCGGGCCAAGTCGGCGCGCCCGATCGAGATCGCCGTCGTTTCCCCATTGCCAAGATGGAACTTCATCCCGTCCAATGTCTGGGTCGGCGTCGGTCAGATGCGAGAGGATCAGGTCACCTTCGACCTCGCCAAAGTCTACAAGAAAATCGGGGTTATGTTTCATCGGGCCAGGGCGGTCTCCGTCCATCCCGAGGGCGGGGACGGCGGCCCAAACGCCTACGTCACGATCGAATACACCTCCCCGGAACGGGCGGGCCAAAAGGACACGATCCCCTACGACTATCTGATCAACGCCACCGGCCCCAAGCTGAACTTCGGCGCCACCGAAGGTCTCGGGCCGGACGCCGGCAACACCGTTTCGGTCTGCACCGCCGAGCATGCCCGGGAAGCGAATGAAAAGCTTCAGGGAACCATCGGGTCACTGCGCAGAGGGGAAAAGAGGACGCTCGTCGTCGGCACGGGACACGGAACCTGCACCTGCCAGGGCGCCGCCTTCGAGTATATTTACAACGTCGACCATGTCCTGCGCGAGGCCGGCGTCCGCGACCGGGCGCGTCTCGTCTGGATCAGCAACGAGTACGAACTGGGCGACTTCGGCATGGGCGGCTCCCACGTCACGCGCGGCGGTTACATCACCAACGCCAAGGTGTTCGCCGAATCGCTGATGGTCGAACGGGACGTCGAATGGATCGTCCGCGCGGCGGTCAGGAAAGTCGAGCCGGGCACGATTCATTACGAATTGCTCGACGGAACGATGCACACGCTCGCATTCGATTTCGCCATGCTGATCCCGCCGTTCTCCGGCGTCGGCCTCGAGGCCTTCGACAAGGCCGGCGACGACATCACCACGACGCTGTTCATGCCCAATGGCTTCATGAAGGTCGACGCCGACTATACGTCTCGCCCCTATGCGGAGTGGAGCGCGAAGGACTGGCCGGAAACCTATCAAAACCCGACCTACGACAACATCTTCTCGATCGGAATCGCCTTCGCCCCGCCCCACCTGATCAGCAAGCCGATGGTCTCCGTCAACGGCACGCCGATCAACCCGGCGCCCCCGCGGACGGGCATGCCCTCGGCGGCCATGGCCATCGCCGTCGCCAGGAGCATCTACGATATCCTCCAGGGCGCGCCGAAGCCGACCCATACGGCCTCGATGGCGAAGATGGGCGCGGCTTGCGTGGCCTCGACCGGCCGGCACCTGCTGCGTGGTTCCGCCGTCACCATGACGGTCTTCCCCGTGGTTCCGGATTATGAAAAATATCCGGAATACGGGCGCGATCTCGATCTCACCTTCGGCGAGATCGGCCTCGCGGGACATTGGATGAAGTCGCTGCTTCACCATACCTTCGTTTATCAGGCCAAGATGAACCCGGGCTGGTGGCTGCTGCCCGATTGATCGGAAGGCGGGCCGGCGGACGCGCACGACAGGACCAGAACGAGAACCGGAGAGGAGGCGATCTTGGCCGCAACGAACAAGGAACCCTACCAGCAGGCCTATTATCCGCCGAGGCCCACGCCCTTCACGCGCTCGATGCGCAAGTTCCTGCCGTGGCAGCTCTTCCGGTTCCTCGTCATCAATCTGAAGATGATCAAGCTGATGAGGAAATCGCACGGCTGATGCCGGCGATCAGCCGCCGACGTTACGTCTGGCTCAGGGACGACGGGCGCGCGCTGGAGAAGCAGGGCTGATTCGGTCGTCCCGGTCTCACGCGCCGAACCGGAAGCTATGGCTTCGACACTTTCACAGCCGCCGGTAGCGTGTTTCGCCCTCTGTCGGGGCCGACGCGACAAGACCGCGTTCGGCGAGATCCTCGAGATGGGCGAGGGTCGAAAGGCCCGCCGCGCGCCCGAGCTTCGGATCGAGCCCGGGATAGACCCTGGCCACGAGGTCCGGAATGGTCGCGACGCCGGCGTCGAGCGAGGCCAAGATCGAAGTCTCGCGCTGGCGGCGATGGTTGGCGAGCGCCCGCACATAGCGCTGCGGCTCCATGACGGGGCCGCCGTGGCCCGGCCAGTAGACGCACTCGTTGCGCGCGCGCACCCTGTCGAGCGACGCCATATAGGCGCCCCTCGATCCGTCGGGCGGCGCGACCACCGAGGTCGACCACGCCATGACATGGTCGCCGGAGAACAGCGCCTGCTCCTCGAGCAGCGCAAAGCAGAGGTGGTTCGCGCAATGTCCCGGGGTCGCGACGGCCTCGAGCGTGAAGCCGCGCCCCTCGAAGCGCTCGCCGTCAACGAGGACGGCGTCGGGCGCATAGGCGCGGTCGTGCGACGAATCGAGGCCGCTCGCTCCGTCGCCCTTGGGCGCGAACCGCGCCGCGCCGGCGATGCGCGCGCCGGTCGCCGCCTTGAGCGGACTCGCGAGCACGCTGTGGTCGCGGTGGGTGTGGGTGACGAGAATCGCGTCGACCGTTTCCCCGGCGACCGCCGCGAGGATCGCGGCCAGATGGGAATCGTCCCCCGGGCCGGGATCGAGGACCGCGACCCGCCCTTGCCCGAGAATGTAGGTGCACGTTCCGTTGAAGGTGAAGGGCGAGCCGTTCGGCGCGACGAGGCGGCGCACGAGGGGCGAAAGCCGGGTGACCTCGCGCGGCGGCGCCTGCCGCGGATCGGCGAACAGGGCGGGTTCGGTCTCGTCAGCCATCCGCGCGCTTCATCCCTTTGCAACCTGCGACACTTGCCGTCTTGTCATGATAGCCTGCCATGGCTAAGACGCGAAGCAGCCTGCCTGAAGCTTTTGGAGACCCAGATGACCGACGCCCTCGACGCCACGCTCGTCTCGACCCTGTGGCCCGCCCGCCGGTCCGCATGGCTTGCGCGGGATGGAGCGCTGGTGCTCAGCGGCGCCCTGGTGCTCGCCCTGTCGGCCAAGGTCCAGGTTCCGTTCTATCCCGTGCCGATGACCTTGCAGTCGCTCGCCATCCTCGTGCTCGCCGCCGCCTATGGCGCGCGGCTCGGCGCGGCGGCCGTGGCGCTCTATCTCGTCGAGGGCCTCCTCGGCGCGCCCGTCTTCGCCGGCGCCGTCGCGGGTCCCCTCTACATGGCCGGCCCGACGGGCGGCTATCTCGCCGGCTTCCTCGCCGCGGCGGCGCTGATCGGCTTTCTCGCCGACCGCGGCTGGGACCGTTCGTTGCCGCGGCTGCTGGCGGCGATGACGATCGGCCACGCGGTCATCTTCGCCTTGGGCTTCGCTTGGCTCGCGACGCTCGTCGGACCGGACAAGGCCTTCACCCTCGGCGTCGCGCCCTTCGCGCTGGCCACGATCGTCAAGACCCTGCTCGCGACCGCGCTCGTCACGGCGGCCTGGGGCGCGATCACGCAACTGCGCAACGTCTGACGCCGGTTTCCCGGTGTCCGCCGATTCCGAACGCCACGGGCCGCCCGGACGGGCGGCCTTCGCGCGGTTCGTGCCGCTCGCGACACGCTGGAGCGACAACGACGCCTACGGCCATCTCAACAACGTCATCTATTATTCGCTGTTCGACACGGCGGTGAACGCGATCCTGATCGAGGCCGGCCTGCTCGATCCGACCGAGAGCCCGATCGTCGGCATCGTGGTGGAGACCAACTGCCGGTATTTTTCCAGTTTGAGCTATCCAGATCTGACCGAGGTCGGCGTCGCGGTCGAGCATCTCGGCCGCACGTCGGTGCGCTATCACCTCGGCGTGTTCAAGGCCGGCGCGCCGGCCGCCGCCGCCGCCGGCCGCTTCACCCACGTGTACGTCGATCGGCAGACCAACCGCCCGTTCCCGATTCCGGAGGGCCATCGGGAGTTGATGGAGACGCTGACCGTCGGCTGAGGCCGGCGCAGATTGAGGGAGCGCCTCTCGCCCTCCGAGGGCTCCGAGACGCCGCCTCTCCAGGCGCGCTGACCTCGTGGACCCGCCGACAGGCGCCGCGCAGGAAGGCGGACGTGAGCGCAATGTTCCCGAGAGCGCGCGATCCGGACGTCTTCCCGCCGACGGTGTCGCGCTGGAGCGTGACGATCCCGGAGGACGCCGATCCTGCCCAGATGGTCGCGGGCGTCGCGTTGCCCGCAGCGCTGGCGCGCGCGACGGCGAAGCGGAAGATCCAGTTTTTCGCCGGCCGCCTCTGCGCTCTTCGGGCGATGGAACGCTCCGCGCCGGCCTCGCCGGTCGGCGCGGTCCTGCAGGACGCCGACGGCGCCCCCGTGTGGCCCGCGGGGCTCGTCGGGTCGATTTCGCACGACGAGGGCTTCGCCACGGCCGCGGTCGCCTCGTCGGACGCCGCCCGCGGGATCGGCGTCGATATCGAGCCGGTCATGAGCCGCGAGATCGCCGCCGAGATCGCGCAAATCGTCGCCGGGGAGGCGGAAACGTGGCGCGTGGCCGAGGCCGCGGGCCTGGACGCCGCCGAGGCCCTGACCCTCGTCTTTTCCATGAAGGAGAGCCTGTTCAAGGCGCTCTTTCCGGCGAGCCGACGGCATTTCGACTATCTCGATTGCGAAGTCGTTCGCCTCGATCCGGGGAAGCGGCGCTTCGTCCTCCGTTTCTCTCCTGCTTTCGCCGCCGTCTTCGGCGCAGCGGAATTTGCCGGACGTTACGAGCTGGCCGACGGCGCGGCGCGGACGGGCGTGCTCGTGGCGCGGAGGAACGCGCCGTGACGCGGCTGCGACGCCTCGGTTCGGTCGGCCGTCATCGATAGTTGGACGAATCGCCGGGAAAGCTCCTTCGAAGCCGCAGCGCCCGTGAACGGTGTTTCATCGACGGGAACGCACGAAAATAGATCTTTCAAAAGATCTATTGTTTTGCAAAATTGTCAGCATGAGCGTTCCGAAATCCGCCCCACTCCGCCCGCAGTTCGCCCCTGCCCCTTTGCCGAATTCGGCTGGCGGATTTTCGACGATTCTGGCTGATCCGCCATGGCGGTTCACCAACCGAACCGGCAAGGTCGCGCCGGAGCATAGACGGCTCGACCGCTACTCCACCATGTCCTTCGAGACGATCAGGTCGCTGCCGGTAAAGGATGTCGCAGCGAGAAATGCTCATCTCTATCTGTGGGTTCCCAACGCCTTGTTGCCCGATGGTCTGGACGTTCTGGAAGCATGGGGCTTCCGCTATGTCTCGAACATCGTTTGGGCCAAGCGGCGCAAGGATGGCGGACCGGACGGCAGAGGCGTCGGGTTTTATTTTCGCAATGTCACCGAACTGCTGCTGTTCGGCGTGAAGGGTTCGATGCGAACGCTAGGTCCCGGTCGATCTCAGGTCAACATGATCGAGACGCGGAAGCGGGAGCACTCCCGAAAGCCGGACGAGCAATATGCTGTGATCGAGTCCTGTTCCCCGGGCCCCTACCTCGAAATGTTCGCGCGCCATCCGCGGGCGGGTTGGACGGTCTGGGGCGACGAATCTCCGGAGGACGTAACGCCGCGCGGGAGGGTTCATAAAGGATACGAAGGCGCCCGAACGCTTCCGTCTTTGCGATCGAATGAACATATCGCCCCAGAGGTGGCCGACGCGTTGGGCGCGGAGATCAAGGCCCGTTATGATGCGGGTTCCAGTGTCCGAGCGCTCGCGGAAGACACGGGATATTCAATTCAACGAATTCGCATGTTGCTAGACAGAGCTGATACGATCATGAGGCCGCGAGGGCGCTATGCTCAACGATAAGGCGTTCCATCCCAAGTCTTGTCGCTCGCCGCCACGATGAGAAGCGGACAAGTTCCCATTACGCCCCGTCGAACTCGCATTTGTGCCTTGTCGAAGGTGGTGGTTGTAGACGTTCCCAAATCAATCGGTAATTTACAGTCTCTTTGATCTATAGGCAGAGTTTCCTGATAGTCTTTCCAGAGCCGCCTTGCGAGATCAAGCAACGGCAGTCTGTCTTTCGTGATAACGATCGCAGCCGATAATACGCCTGCTTCATGCCATGATCGATACGCAGCTAGGTCGCGATCAAGATTGCCGTCCTTAGCGTTCCCCTCAACATCGAGAACAACCCGATTTTTAAAGTTATCGACAAGGTATCCTTCCTGCCTGACGGTCGGTAACTCGCCTATTTCCTTATCGTCTTTCGAATAAAGAAGCCCCTTTGTCTCAAGATTGAGGCGGGCTTCGCACCAGCCTTGTTCTGCAAAAGACTTATCTATTTCGGTCGCGATGTCACCTCTGTTCCCGCCGGGTTTCAGCCATACCGGCGGCCTCAACCGGTAGGTTGAAAGCACGTGGACGACGTCGCGCCATTCGTTGGGACAGACCGCCTGCAAGACCGCGGCTGCTGAACTCGTCTCCATAAATTCCCAGTGAGTTCTAGTCTCCGGCGGAAGAACTTTGGGGTCGTCATAAGTGAACGTCTGAAACATCGATGCCAGCACGGCGCCCGCTGATCAACCGGGAATTCGGAATGATACCGCCTTTCAGAATGAGGCGCCCTCGACGCCGGACTTGATCCGCGCCGCGCTTTGAGGCATAGGAGCGCCTCCGATTTGCTCCGCCGTGGGTCTTTCCCCGCGGGAAGAACCGTTGGTGAACGCCGTGAAAGTCCGTAACTCGCTCAAGTCCCTGCGCAACCGCCACCGCGACAACCGCCTCGTGCGCCGCAAGGGCCGCGTCTACATCATCAACAAGACGCAGAAACGCTTCAAGGCCCGCCAGGGCTGAGCGACGTCTCAACCTTTTGACGGCGCTCCGCGGGCGCGGTAGGCTCAGCCGATGAGGCTTTTTGCAACGGCGCTCGCCGCCGTGGTCATGGCCGCAGGGCCGGGGGCGCGTGCGCCCGGCGAGACCCGGCGCGACGAACCGAAGGCGGAGGCGCCTGCGCCCCAGACGCCGGCGGAAGTTCGCGCCGACATCTATGCGCGTCTCGCCGCCTCGAAGGATGCGGACGAGACCGAGGGGCTGGTCGGCCTCCTCCTCGTCGGCTATCAGCGGTCTGGCTCCGACACCGTGGAGCTGCTGCTCGAGCGAGCGCACAAGGCGATCGTTGCGCAGGACAACGGCGCGGCCGAGCGCATCCTCGACGCGGCCGTCGCTTTCATGCCCGAGGACGCGGAGGTGTGGAATGCGCGCGCGACGCTGCGCTTCGTCGACGACGACGCCGACGGATCGATGGCCGACATCGCCGAGACCCTGAAGCGGGAGCCGCGCCATCTCGGCGCGCTGATGGGAATGGCGAGCATCCTCCAGTCCCGCGACAAGAAAAAAGAGGCGCTGGAGGTCTACCAGCGCACGCTCGCCATCGCGCCGCACTGGAAGGCCGCCGAGGAGGCGGCCGACAAGCTCAGGGCCGCGATCGCGGGGCAGGCGCTGTGACGGCGAGCGCGCCCGCGCGGGTCGTCCACGCGGCGTGACGATCGTTCTTGCCCTTTTGTCGCTGATCGGCGCGCTCGCAGCCTTCACGGCCGTCGAGACCCGCCGAATCGAGGCCCGCTATCCGCCGACCGGCGAGCTTGTCACCGTCGATGGCCGGAAGATTCATATGCTCGACCGGCCGGCTGACGGAGAGGAACGCGGCGCCGTGTTGCTCGTCCACGGCGCCTCCGGCAATGCCGCCGACATGTGCTTGGCGCTCGCCGACCGACTTGCGGCCGAGGGTTTCCGTGTTCTCAGCGTCGATCGGCCGGGCCACGGCTGGAGCGACCGATTCGGCGGCGGCGACGGCGCGACGCCCGCGGTTCAGGCCTCGGCGCTGCGCCGGGCGGCGGAGACGCTCGGCGTCGCGCGGGCGGTCGTCGCCGTTCATTCGCTCGGCGGACTCACGGGCCTCGCGATGGCGCTCGACCATACGGACTTCGTGCGCGCGCTCGTGCTGATTTCGCCGGTCAGCCATCCCTGGCCGGGCGGCGTCGCCTGGTATTATACGGTCGGCGCGCATCGCTGGCTCGGGCCGGCGTTTCGCCAGCTGGTCACGCTGCCCGCCGGACGGCTCAGGATGCGCTCGGCCGTGGCGGGCGTCTTCGCGCCGAACGCGGCGCCCCGCGATTTCATCGAGGCGACCCGGCTGCCGCTGGTGCTGCGCCCGCTTCATTTCCGCGCCAATTGCGAGGATGTCGCCCACGCCGAGGCGGCGGTCGCGGCGCTCTCGCCGCGCTACGGCGCCATCCGCGCCCCGACCGAGGTCGTGACCGGCGATTCGGACGGCGTCGTCTACGCCCACATTCATTCTGTGGGCTCGGCGCGCGACATTCCCGGCGCGCGGCTGACCACCCTCTCAGGCGTCGGCCACTCGCCCCATTACGTCGCGCCGGAGCGGGTCGTCGCGATCATCGTCGAGGCCGAGCGGCGGGCGGCCGAACGCGAAACCGAGGCGGCCTGACGGCGATCCGGCCGCGCTGCCGCTCGGGTCGTCGGCGAAGCTCTGCGACCCGCCGTCAATCGCTTCGCCCGGCGTCACTCGACCTCGATCTCGCGAACCCGCATCTCGTCGCCGGCGGTCATCTGCACGTGAAAGCGCCCGCATTCCGGACAGGGGCCGAAGCGCTCGGCGAGCGGCACGGTCTTGCCGCAGTCCATGCACCAGCCCGCCCCGGCCACGCGGGCGATTTCGAGGCTCGCGCCCTCGGCGATCGTCCCGGCCGAGACCGCGTCGAAACAGAAGAGGAGGGCCTCCGGCTCGACATGGCTGAGCGCCCCGATGTCGGCGAACACCCGCCGGACGCGGGCGGCGCCTTCGCGCTTCGCCGTCTCGACCGCGATCTCGACGATGCTCTCGGTCAGGGCCATCTCGTGCATCGGTCAGTCCTCGAGCGCGACGCGGAACGCGGCGCACGGATCGACGAGCGCGGCGAGCCGCGCCGCCGCGCGCAGCAAGCCTTCGCCCTGTCCGAGGCGGGCGCCCGCGAGCGCCGCCACGAACGGGCCAGAGCCATGAAAATTCCACTCCGTCGGCGCCAGCACGGCGTAGGCGACGATGCGGCCGGCCGCGTCCGTCTCCGCCAGATGATAGAGCCGCCCCCGGGCGCATTCCACCGCGCCGTAGCCGCAGCGGTCGCCGAGAAGGCCGCCGGTCGGGGCCGCGCCGGGAACGGCGTCCCCCGCGACGGCGCGCCCGAGCGCGGCGAGCGTCTCCCTCATATCGAGGAGCCGGGCCGAAAGCCGCGCGGCGAATGCGCCTTCCGCCGGAGGACCCGTGTGCCCAAAACGCGCGAAAGCGCCGGTCTCCGGGCGCCGGCCGGGGAGGCCGGGCCGGGCCGCGAAGCCGCCGCGATCGGCCCGGAGCGCCGCTGCGACGGCGGCGTCGTCCGCGGGCGCGAGGGCGTCCGGCGGTTCGGCGGCCAGGAACGGTTCGGCGGCGCATTGCCCGGCGATGACCGCGAAGGCGCTTCCCGGCGCGGGCGCGCCTCCCGTCGCGCCGAGCGCCTCGGCCGCGGCGGAAAGGCGGACCGCCGCCGCCCTGAGCGGAGCAGGGTCCATGATATCCGACTCGGCCGCGGCGGCCAGCGCGGCCGAGGCCGCCATCGCTTCGCGCAACGCGGCGCCCGCCGAGCGGGGTAGGGCGGTCCCTTCTCCCCACGGCCAGCCCATGACGGCGGCGCGCAAAGATTCCGCGGCGCGCTCGGCGAGCACGCCGATCGTGTCGGCGGCGCGCGCGCGCCCCGA
>CAIZGR010000851.1 GCA_903932535.1 uncultured Hyphomicrobiales bacterium
GACTTCGAAGCGCAGCGTCACCGCTCCGGCGCCGGCTGCGGGCTTCGCGTGCGCGCGGACCGTCACGGACCCCTGGGCCGTGTGCTTGACGGCGTTGTCGAGGAGATTGACCAGAATCCTGCGGATGCGCCCTCCGTCGCCTTCGAAATCGGCGGGAACGTCAGGGTCGATGACGGCGCCGATCGCCAGGTTCTGAGATTCCGCCGCGTTGCGCGCCGTCTCGATCGCGCTCGCCGCGATGGCGCGCAAGTCGAACGGCGCCTTGTCGGGAACCGCCCTTCCCGCGTCCAGACTGGCGAACTCCAGGAGGTCGTCGATGATGACGAGCAGGTTCTCGGCCGCCACCTCGATCGCCGAGGCGTAATGCCTTTGCGTCCGGTCGTGCGTGCGCTCGATCAACAGGCTCGACATGCCGATGATCGCATTCATCGGTGTGCGCAGCTCATGGCTCGCCATCGCCAGGAATTCGGACTTGGCCCGGCTCGCCTGCTCGGCCTCGCGCAGCGCTTCGGCGAGCTTCATCGCCTGGTCGGCGAGTTGGGTGACGTCGCGGAACACATAGATTCCGCCCCCGTCAGGCAAAGGATGAAACCGGGCTTCGATCACGCGGCCGGCGCGAATCGAGCGGGTCCGGCTCCAGGGCTTTTGGGCGCGGAACTCGGCGACCCTTTGGCGAACCCATGCTTCCGGGTCGACGCCGCCGTAGTCGCCGCGCGCGGCGCGAAACCGGATGACCTCCTCGAAAGAGGCCCCGGGCTGGAGCAGCGCGGCCGGCGTCTCGAGCAACTGCGCCGCGATTTCGTTGCTCGTCAGCAGCTCGAGGTTCGGGCCGACGACCGCGATTCCCTCGCCGATGTTCTCCAGCGCGGCCTCGAGGAGCGCCGTCTTCCGGGCGAGCTCCAATTTGCCGTTCTGGAGATCGGTGATGTCGGTCCTGAGCGCGACGAGGCCTCCGTCCGGCAGGCCGCGCTCCTCGATGCGCAGCCAGCGCCCGAGACTGGTCAACTGCTCGACGGCGCCGCCGGATTTGCGGCGCCGCTCCAGCCCCATCCGCACCCAGCTCTCCTTGTCCGCGACGCTGCGGTCGTAGGCTCCATGGTCGTATGCGACGCGCAGCAGATGCTCGAACGTCGCGCCGGGGCGCAGTTCGTCGGCGATCGACGGATACATGTCGCGGGTCGCCTTGTTGCAGACCACGAGCCGGTCGTCCGCGTCGAAGACGACCAAGCCTCCGGGAATCGCATCCAGCGCGTCGTTCAGCCGCCGCTCCGCCTCCTGCGCGCGGCGGGCGTTGTGGCTGGCCTCCTCGACGGTCGCGGCGAGCCGCCGCGTCAGGTCCTCCGCCGTCTCCTGCGCCTCGACGGGGACGGCGACATCCGCGCCGCTGATGACGATCCCCCCGATCGCTCCGTGTCCGTCCCGCCACGGACGCGCCTCCCATCGGACCCGCTGAGCGGGGCCGCCGGATCGCGGCGGCCGCTCGGCCTCGAAGCTTTCGATCGCGCCGGCGAGACAGCGCCGGTGGGACGCTTTCCAGGCGTCGCTCATTTCCGGGAAGTCCGCGTAGGGGCTGCGGCCGACGGGCGTCTGCTTCAGACGGGCGGCGGCCAGCCATTTCGGACTCGCCGCGACATACCGCATCTCGCGGTCGAACATCGCCATCGCCATCGCGCTCGGCGCCTCGGCGACGAAGTGTTCGAGCGCGGCGAATTGACTGGTCATCGTAACGCTCGGCGCCCACATTCGAGCCTCGAATTCTCACCGTCTATTTGTAAAACATGTGTAATTGTCCGGCAAAAGCGCTAGAGGATGCGATATCAACATAGTTCTGGCATCAGGTTGACAACACATCTAGATTTCTTGCCGTCTTCTCTGCGCGTCATGCGTCCGTTCGTCCGCACATGCAAGCCGCGCCGCAGTTTAATCGCCGGCAAAGATACGAACACTGCGTCATCTGGCCGCTTCCGTTACAAAGTCAAAGCACGTTCACGCGGTTCGCGGCGTTCAGGTTTCCGCTCACTGTACAGACGCCGGCTTCTGTCGATTCGGTTTCTCGGGAAAGCAAAACGACGGAACCCGGCGCCCTCGCCCACAAGGCGAGAGAACGAACGCGACAACCTTCGAGCCATGAGAGGTCGGCTCGACCCTCCGAACCGAGCCCGCGTCCCACGGGAATCGAGCGAGCGGGACACGCAGCGACAGGCGCGACGGCGCTTTCGCGCCATGCGGCGGCTTTGCGGCGCATGCGCAGCGCGCACGCGGTCCTTGAAAAAAAGCTCGAGCGACCGGCCGTCGGACTTGCTCCCGGGGAACGCCTTCCGCCATATCTTCCCGGAGAACAGCCAACTGGGGGCGGACGATGCCGGTCGAGGCCAGCGAAAGCGTCGGAATGATTGCGGAACGGCTGAAGCGGATCGGGCCGTGCATGCAGGCTTACGTCGACCGCGGGATTTACGCAGGCGTGAGCACGCTGGTCGCGCGCCGCGGCCGAATCGTGCATGCGGAACAGTTCGGCTGGCAGGACAAGGAAGCCGGGACGCCGATGGCGGAGGACACGATCTTCCGCCTCTATTCCATGACCAAGCCGATCGTCTGCACGGCGCTCATGGCCTTCCTCGAAGAGGGCCGCATCCGGCTCCTCGATCCGGTCGCCGCCTACCTCCCGGCCTTCGCGCGGGTGAAGGTCCTCGGGCCCGGCGGCGCGCTCGTCGATCCCGTCCGTCCGATATTCGTCGCCGACCTCATGGCGCACACGAGCGGCCTGACCTACCACTTTCTCGACGATTCGCCGGTGAGCCGCATGCTCGGGAGGGCGAAGATCCTGGGCGCCAAGGCTTCGCTGAAAGAGGCGATCGACGATCTGGCCGATTATCCTCTGGCCTTCCAGCCGGGTTCGCGCTGGCAGTACAGCCTCGGCATCGACGTGGCCGCGCGTATCGTCGAGGTCGTCTCCGGCCGTCCGCTCGCGACCGTGCTCGCCGAGCGTCTGTTCGAGCCGCTCGGCATGGTGGACACCGCCTTCGAGGTCCCCGCGGAGAAGCGGTCGCGGCTCGCGGCGATGTACGGACGCCCGGACATCCTGCTCCCGGAGACGAGGGCGAGCGGCGCGCTCCTGGCGTGGCTCGGGGGCGTCAACCAGAAGCTCGACGTCTCCGCCACCTATCCGGTCGACGCCCCCGAATCTTTCGTTCGCGGCGGCCACGGGCTTTTCGGCACGATCGGCGATTATTTCCGTTTCGCTCAGATGCTCATGAACGGCGGCCGGCTCGGCGGAACCCGGATCGTCGGCCGCAAGACGCTGGCGCTGATGCACGCCAACCGCGTGCCGCCCGCGCTCCTTCCGATCGAGATCGGCGGCCTTCCCCTGTCTGGCTACGGCTTCGGCCTCGGCTCCCGAGTCGCTATCGACGCGGCGCTGACCTCGGCGCCGGGCTCGGCCGGGGAGTTCGGCTGGTCGGGCGCGGCCAAGACGCACTACTGGGTCGATCCTCAGGAAGAAGTGGTCGGGCTCTTCATGACCCAGTCGATGCTGAGCTTCGACCTGCCGGAGCTCGATCTGCGCGCGCTCGCCTATCAGGCGCTCGACGACTGAGGGGAGAATCGCCCGCGGCGCGCATCAGTCGAGGAACGCGCGCACGAACGCCGTCGCCGGCCGCTCCCGGATTTCGCCGGGCGCGCCGATCTGCTCGATCCGGCCGCCGTTCAGGATCGCGACCCGGTCGGCGACCTCCATCGCCTCCGCCTGGTCGTGGGTGACGAACACGGTGGTGAGGCCGGTGCGGTCGTGAATGTCGCGCAGCCACTTGCGCAGGTCCTTGCGCACCTTGGCGTCGAGCGCGCCGAACGGTTCGTCGAGCAGCAGCACGCGGGGGGCGATGGCGAGCGCGCGGGCGAGCGCGACGCGCTGGCGCTGTCCGCCCGACAATTGCGACGGGAAACGCTTCTCGAATCCCGGAAGCTGCATCATGTCGAGCAGTTCCGACACCCGCGCCGCGATCGCCGCCTTCGACGGGCGCAGCCGCCGCGGGCGAACCGCGAGCCCGTAGGCGATGTTGTCGAACACGGTCATATGCCGGAACAGCGCGTAGGACTGGAACACGAATCCGACCCGGCGCTCCTGAACCGACAATCCGGCGGCGTCCTCGCCGCCGAGGCGGATCGCGCCGCCCGATGCGGAATCGAGGCCGGCGAGCAGGCGCAGGAGCGTCGTCTTGCCGGAGCCCGAGGGTCCGAGCAGCGCCAGCAGCTCGCCCGGCGCGATATCGAGGTCGATCCGGTCGAGGATGACCTGCGCGCCATAGGCCTTGGTCAGGGCGCCGACGGAAATGCCTTGCGCCGCGCCGAACCCCGCCGCAGAGCGCCCATGCGCCGGCGTGAGCCCCGGGATCGGCTCGGCCGCGACGTCACAGGACATTCTGCGCGCCGCCTCCGCGCCGTTCGAAAAGGGTCTCGAGGCCGAGTGTGACCACGGCCAGACAGGCCAGGAGCGAGGCGAGCGTGAAAGCGGCTGTGATGCTGTACTCATTGTAAAGGATCTCCACCTGTAGCGGGATCGTGTTGGTGAGGCCGCGGATGTGGCCGGAAACGACCGAAACCGCGCCGAATTCGCCCATCGAGCGGGCGTTGGTGAGCAGGACGCCGGTCAGCAGCGCCCACTTCACGTTCGGCAGCGTGACCGTGCGGAACACCGTGATCCCGCTCGCCCCGAGCGTGAGGGCGGCTTCCTCCTCGGCGGTCCCCTGGGCCTGCATCAGCGGCGTGACTTCGCGCGCAACGAACGGGAATGTGACGAACAGCGTGGCCAGCACGATGCCCGGAACGGCGAAGATGATCTGGATTCCATGCGCGGCGAGCCATGTCCCGAACAGGCCCTGCGCGCCGAAGAGCAGCACGAACACCAGCCCCGAGACGACCGGCGACACCGAGAACGGCAGGTCGATCAAGGTGGTGAGCATGGCCTTGCCGCGAAACTGGAATTTCGAGATCGCCCAGGCGGCCGAGAGGCCGAAGGCCGTGTTGAGCGGCACGACGATCGCGGCGACGAGGAGCGTGAGCAGGATCGCCGCGCGCGCGTCCGGGTCCGCGAGCGCCGAGCAATAGCCGTCCCAGCCCTTGCGCGAGGCTTCGACGGCGACGACGAGAAGCGGGGCGAGCAGGAACAGGCCGAGGAAGCCGACGGTCACGGCGATCAGCGTCCACCGCGCCGGCGCCGCTTCGTCGGCGACCGGGGCCGCGGCGCGCGGGGTCGGGGCGAGGTTGGACGTCGCGGATTCAGACATGGCCGAGGCTCCGCCGGGTCCAGGCTTGCGCCGCGTTGATGGCGAGCAGCATGACGAACGCGATCGCCAGCATGATCGCAGCGATCGCCGTCGCGCCGGCGTAGTCGTATTCCTCCAGCTTCACCACGATCAGCAGCGGCGCGATCTCGGAGACGTAGGGCACGTTGCCGGCGATGAAGATGACCGATCCGTATTCGCCGACGCCGCGCGCGAAGGCGAGCGCGACGCCCGTGAGCAGCGCCGGCGTCAACTCCGGGATCACGACCCGCCGGAGCGTCCGCCAACGGCTCGCGCCCAGCGTCGCCGAGGCCTCCTCCTGCTCCCGATCGAGAACCTTGATGATCGGCTCGACGGTGCGCACGACGAACGGCAGGCCGACGAAGACGAGCGCGACCAGAATCCCCCAGGGTGTGTAGGCGACCTTCAGCCCGAACTTCGCCAGCGCCGCGCCGAGCCAGCCGTTGGGCGCGTAGAGCGTAGAGAGCGCGATGCCGGCGACCGCGGTCGGCAGCGCGAAGGGCAGATCGACCATGGCGTCGAACAAACGCCGTCCAGGAAAGTCGTAGCGGGTCAGGGTCCAGGCGATCGCCGCGCCGAAGACGAGGTCGACGAGCGCAGCGGCGATCGACATCCCGAACGTCAGCCTCAGCGCGGCGAGCACGCGTGGCTCCATGACCACGTGCAGC
>CAIZGR010000852.1 GCA_903932535.1 uncultured Hyphomicrobiales bacterium
CCTTGATGTAAGACCCGATGTTGGTGACCAGGGGGTGCATGGGTTGCGCGTCCTTGTCGAAAGAGAAGGGATTCCGGCGCGCCCGCTACCGCGCCGGCTTTGAGGGTCGCACATCCGTCGACCTCTCTTCGCGGCCTGTGCTTGCGCCGCCGACGCTGACGTGTGGACCGTCGCCGCCGACAGCGCCCGCAAGCGGGCGCGCTGGTATGCGATCGACCGTCAGTTGCCGTACGGCACGGCGGTCAGGACGGCGGCGGCGGCGGTGTGCTTGATGTTGCAGTCGTGCTCGGCGATGATCCGGATCACCGTCTCGTCGCGGTCGAAGGCGCTGTTGGTCAGGGTCGAGCCGTCCGACGAGTAGGAGGCCTCCTGCGAGGCGTCGATCATCAGGCCGGGCACGTCGGCGATGATGAATTCGTCCATGTCGACGAGATAGATTTCCGAGGTGTTCGACGACGCGCCGAGGTTCGACGGGATGTTCTGCGTCCAGAAGAACGGATAGCCGCGAAACCGGCCCCGGTCCATTTCCTCGCGGAACTGGAAAGCGCCGACGCTGTCGCGCGCGTCGTAGAGGTAGTTCTTGGTCTTGGCCGAGAAGAACCACACCGGGTTCGTCATCGGCACGCTGGCGTTCTCGAGTTGCGTCACCAGCCAGCCGAGGTCCGAGATCACGGTGCCGAGGTTGTAGTAAGCCGTCGCCGTGGTGACGTTCGCGGACGCCGCGAGGTAACGCAGCCCCTTCGGCGCGAACGCGCTCCCGGCGCCGCGCAGGAAGTTCTGGTCTTCAAGCACGGCGAGCTGGCGCACCAGGTCGTCGCGCACGATCATGTCGGCGCTCGTCTGGGCGAAGCGGATCAGGTCGTTCGAGATCGGCACGATCGCCTTGGCCTTCTTCGCCTGGAAGGTGATCTCGCCGACGGTCTCCTGCGTGTAGGCGGTCGACTGGCCCTCGCCGACGTAGCCGACGGTGGCGCCGGTGTTCTGGCGGCCGATGGTGAGATTGCCGCGCGGCAGCGAGATCTGGCGCGAGGCCGGGCAGGCGCGGCGCACGACCGTCTTGGGGCGCAGCAGCTCGATCAGCTCGGCCGACAGTTCGATCGGGATCAGGTAGCCGCCGGTCGAGCCGAGCGAGGCCTGCAACGCGCGGGTGGAGTAGGACTCCGCGCCGAAGCGACGGGCGCAGACGTCGACGGGCGAGACGCCCATGCTCCTGGCCGCCGCGACCGCGATCACCATCTGCGCGGCGCGCTGGCCGGGCTCGAGCGTCTTGCGGGCGGAGTTCGGCAGGAACGTGGGGACGCCGCGGATCTGCTCGCGGCCTTCCCAGCCGTCGCCGACGGGGGACTGCGCCGATTCGCTCGCCTCGATCTCGGCCTTCTTCTCGATCGCGAGGGCGCGGAAGGCGTCGAGGCCGGTCTTCGCCTCGACGTGGGCGGCGGCGAATTCGGCGGGCAGGCGCAGGCGCTTGGCGATGGCGACGATCTGGTCGCGGCGATCGAGCTCGGCCTTGACGAGCGTGTCGGCGCGGGCGGCGATGTCGGCTTCGGAAGGAGCGGCTGCGGTCGTGACGGCCGGCGCGGCGCGGGTTTCGGGTTCCATGGGGACGGGCTCCTTTCGGGAGGCGGGGGTGAGGGCGCGGAAACCGGCCTTCGGATCTGCCGGGATGGCGACGACGCTCGCCTCGTGCGGCTCCCAGTCGGTCACACGGCGGGTCGGCGGCGAGGTCGTTTTGTCGACCTCGTAGCCATGGGTCAGGTAGCCGACCGAG
>CAIZGR010000853.1 GCA_903932535.1 uncultured Hyphomicrobiales bacterium
CGCTGCGACGATTGCATCGCCTTCCACGTCAAGGCGGCCGTCGATCACGGCGCGACGCGCGAGGAGGTCCTCGAAACCCTCGGCATGGCCGTATACATGGGCGCCGGCCCGTCCGCGATGTACGCCAGCCACGCGCTCGGCGCCTACACGCAGTTCGCCGCGGCCAAGACAGGCGCCGCAACCTGAACGCCCGGAGCTGAAATGTTCCGGAATCTCTTTATCCCGCGCGCCCGATCCAACCCGTGTTCCAGCGGACTGAGATCGGGACGATAGGGCGGAAGGACGGCTGGGGTCGCGTCGAGCGCCCCGATGGCTCGGCGCGCGGCATGGCCTTTGCGGCGGCGCCCTTGCCAAGCGCTGTTCCGGAACGTCGGGGCGATCCTGCTCGCCGACGGTACGCGGACGACTTCTCGAAGGTCTGCTCCGCGCGGTGCGGAAACGCCCAGATCGCCCCGGCGCCGGCTGGCGCGCCACGCTCATGGCTCGGCGTCTCCTTTATGTTCCGGATTGTCATGCCGGGCTCGCCCGCCGCTCCGCTCCCGCGCTTTGCGCAGGCCAGCGCGCGCCCTATATCAGCGCGGCCCTCTCCTGCGCCCGGAGCCCCGATTTGATCCGCCTCGTCCTGGCCGCCGTCTTCGCGCTCTTCGGCGCCGCCGCTTTCGCCGATTCGGCCCCCAAAATCGCGCCGCAGTCGCCGGCGCAGGTGCGCTTGTCCTTTGCGCCCGTGGTCCGGAAGGCCGCGCCGGCGGTGGTCAACGTCTACGTCTCGCATGTCGAGCGGGCGCCGAGAAATCCGCTGTTCGACGATCCGATCTTCCAGCGCTTCTTCGGCGGCGGCGGCGAGGAGGAGGAGCGGGTGCAGAAGGCGCTCGGGTCCGGAGTCCTCGTCGACCGGTCGGGCCTCGTGGTCACCAATTACCACGTCGTCGAGAACGCGACCGCGGTGAAGGTGGCGCTCGCGGACCGGCGCGAGTTCGAGGCGAAGATCGTGCTGCGCGACCCGCGCACCGACCTCGCGGTGCTGCGCCTCCAGGGCGGCGACGCGTTCCCGACGCTGGAGCTGGGCGATTCGGACGCGCTCGAGGTCGGCGATTTCGTCATCGCCATCGGCGACCCGTTCGGCGTCGGGCAGACGGTGACGCAGGGCATCGTGTCGGCGCTGGCGCGCACCCAGATCGGGGCGAACGACTACGGCTTCTTCATCCAGACCGACGCTGCGATCAATCCGGGCAATTCGGGCGGCGCGCTGGTCGACCTCGACGGGCGGCTCGTGGGCATCAATTCCATGATCTTTTCGCGCTCGGGCGGCAGCATGGGGCTCGGCTTCGCCATTCCGGTCAACATGGTCAAGAGCGTGGTGTCGGCGGCGCTCCACGGCGGCAAGTCGGTGAAACGGCCGTGGCTCGGCGCGACGCTGCAGAACGTGTCCAAGGACATCGCCGACAATCTCGGCCTCGACAGGCCCACCGGCGCGCTCGTGGTCGAGGTCGCCGAGCGCGGGCCGGCGGCCGACGCGGGCCTGAGACGCGGCGACGTGATCGCGGCGATCGACGGCCAAGTCGTCGACGACGCGGAGAGCGTCGGCTTCCGCCTCGGCGTCAAGCCGCTCGGCGGGACGGCGCGGATCGCGGCGCTGCGCGACGGAAAAACGTTCGACCTGCCCTTGCGGCTCGCCTCCGCCCCCGAAATCCCGGCGCGCGACGCGCTGACGATCCACGGCCGCTCGCCGTTCGACGGCGCGCTGGTGATGAACCTGTCGCCGGCGGTGTCGGAGGAGCTGTCGCTCGGGGGCGCCGGTCAGGGCGTCGTCGTCGCCGCGGTCGGCGAGAACTCGACCGCCGCGCAGGTCGGCGTCCAGAAGGGCGACATCGTGGCCGCCGTGAACGGTACGGCCATCGCGACGACCCGCGACCTTGAGCGAGCCTGCGCGGAACGGAGCCGCTGGTGGGACCTCATCATCCGGCGCGGCGGCGAGACGATCCGCACGCGGCTCGGCGGCTGATGGGAAAAAGGCGGGGCGCCCGCGTGAGGGAGCGTCCCGCCAGAGGGCTGCGCGAGGGGGAGGGACCTCGCGCAGGCAAAGAAAATGGGGTTAGCGAACCCTTAAGAGTAGACGACCATTTCGTTAACGAACGATTACCGGCCGGCGCCGCTTCAGTCGCCGTCGAGCGGCGCTACGCCCTTCGGCTTGCCGTCGGCGGAGAGCGTGATCTTCTCGATCCGCATTTCCGCGTTCTTCAAGAGCTCGTCGCAGCGCGCCTTGAGCGCCTCGCCGCGTTCGTAGAGCCGGATCGAATCGTCGAGCGACACCGCGCCCTTCTCGAGCTGATCGACGATTCCCTCGAGCTCGGCGAGCGCCGCCTCGAACGGCATCGCCGCGATGTCCGGCTTTTCTTCAGGCACGGCAGTCTCCTGGGCGAAGCGCTCCGATGCGCCTCAGTCGGGCAGGGCGGAGATCAGGTAGAGCGTCTTCAGTGTCTGGCTCGGCTGCATCTGCGCGCCGAAGGTCCTGGCGAACACCGCCGCGATCCCGCCGGTCTTGTAGATGTGGCTGAGCGCCCGGTCCACCGCCAGCCGGAAATCCTCGTCGCCGCGCGGCAGCGCGAGCGCATAGGGTTCGAGCGAGAGATAATCGTTGGCGAGACGGAGCTGCGCAGGATTCGAGGCTTTCGCGGCGAGATCGGCGAGGATCGCGCGGTCGGCGAAATAGGCGGCGACGGCGCCGTCCTCGAGCTGCTTCAGCCCGGCTTCGTGGGTCTGCGCGGGGACGACCTCGGCGTCGACCTTCATGGTGGCGAGCGTGTCGCGCAGGCTCTGTTCGGTGGTGGTGCCGGCGAGCACGCCGACCTTCTTGCCCGCGAGCGCGGCGAAGTCGCTCGGTCCGTCGCCCTTGACCAACAGGCTCGCGCCATCGACGAACGTCGGTATCGAGAAGGCGACCTTCTCGCGCCGCGACAGCGTCTGGGTGGTCGGCTCGCACAGCAGATCCGCCTTGCCGGTCCCGATCGCGGCGAAGCGGTCCTCGGCCGTGACGGGCACGAATTCGACCTTCAGCTCGCTCAGGTTGAGCTGGGCCGCGAGGCCGGTCGCCACCGCGCGGCAGAGGTCGACCATGAAACCGGCCGGTTCGCCGCCGGCGTCCTTGTAGGAGAAGGGCGGCGCGTCGGCGCGCACGGCGAGCCGGATCGTCTTGCTCAGCCGCACCTTGTCGAGCGTTCCCGCCGAGGCCGCGCCGCAACCCGCCGTTGCGATCGCCGCAGAAACGGCGGCGGCCCACACCGATCGACCGATCGAAATCATGCTGTCCCCTCTGATTTTCAAACGGAGCCCGGGTCCTTAGCAGACCCGCGCCGCCGGGCAAGAGGCCGGCCGGTCAGATCGGCAGGACGGTGGTTTTCTTGACGGTCCGGAGCGGCAAGGTCGACTGCACCCGCGAGACGCCCGGCATTTGCGTAAGGATGTCGGTGTGGATGCGCTCGAAGTCGCGCGAATCCCGGAAGACGATCCTGAGCAGGTAGTCGGCGGCGCCCGCCAGGAGATGGCATTCGGTGATCTCGGGATGCCTGAGCGCGTCGCGCTCGAAGGCGTCCAGCATCGCGCGGCCTTGCTGCTCGAGGGTGACGAACACGAAGGCCGAGCCCGTAAGGCCAGCCTTCGCGGCGTCGAGCAGCATGACGTAGCCGCCGATGACGCCGCTCTCCTCGAGCGCGCGCACGCGGCGCAGGCAGGCGGAGGCCGACAGATGGACGCGCTCGGCGAGCTCCGCGTTGGTCATCCGCCCGTCGCGCATGAGTTCGCGCAGGATCGCCCGGTCGAAATCGTCGAGGTCTTCAATGCGCACGAATCGACGCCTCTCTACCGCCGCCGCGCAATCTTATGCGACACGCGGCCAAGGAAAAGGCGGGATTCGGCGACACCTTGCGCCTGCTCTGCGCCATCATTGCGCGATCAGGGTCAAAGAGGCGTGAGCCATGCTCGTCGGCGTTCCAAAAGAGATCAAGGACAATGAATTCCGCGTCGGCATGACGCCCGCCGCGGTCGCGGAGCTGGTTCATCACGGCCACCAGGCCATCGTGGAAAAAGGCGCCGGCGTCGGCTCCGGCTTGGCGGACGACGAATACGCCCGCGCCGGGGCGAGGCTCGTCGACCAGGCGGCCGAGATTTTCGCCCGCGCCGAGATGGTGGTGAAGGTCAAGGAGCCGCTCGCCGAAGAGCGGAAGCGCCTGCGCCCGGGGCAGATCCTGTTCACCTACCTCCATCTCGCCCCCGACCTGCCGCAGACCGAGGACCTCGTCGCCTCCCGGGCGGTCTGCATCGCCTATGAGACGGTGACGGACGCAAAGGGCGGCCTGCCGCTCCTGACCCCCATGTCGGAGGTCGCCGGCCGCCTTGCGCCGCAGGTCGGCGCGCATGCGCTGGAAAAGGCGCAGGGCGGCCGCGGCGTCCTGCTCGGCGGCGTGCCCGGCGTCGCCGCCGCCAACGTGGTGATCCTCGGCGGCGGGGTTTCGGGCACGCACGCGGCGACCATCGCAGTCGGCATGGGGGCGAGCGTCACCGTCGTCGATCGTTCCCACGAGGCGCTGCGCCGGCTTTCGGCCCAGTTCGGCTCCGCGCTCAGAACCGTCTATTCGACGCGCGCCTCGATCGCCGAGCTGGTGAGCGAGGCCGATCTCGTGATCGGGGCGGTCCTGCTGCCCGGCGCCGCCGCGCCGAAGCTCATCACCCGTCCGATGCTCGCGACCATGCGGCCGGGAGCGGTCATCGTCGACATCGCGATCGACCAGGGCGGCTGCTGCGAGACCTCGAAGCCGACCACCCACTCGGACCCGACCTATGTCGTGGACGGCGTCGTGCACTATTGCGTCGCCAACATGCCGGGCGCGGTCGCGCGCACCTCGACCTTCGCGCTCAATCACGCCACGCTGCCGTTCACGCTCGCGCTGGCGAACAAGGGCTGGCGGCGCGCGCTGAAAGACGACCCGCATCTGCGCGCCGGCCTCAACGTGTGTGAAGGCGCGCTGACCTGCGCGCCGGTCGCGGAGGCGCATGGACTGAGGGCCGTCGGCGCGGAGCAGGCGCTCGACCGGGCCTGAGCAGAGCGGCGCCGGCTCACTGCGTGGAGCCGCCTTCCGGCGGCCCCCGCTGGGCGTCGACATAGACCCAGGCCTCGAGGCCCGAGGCGAGTGGGACGAGGACCCGCCGATACGCTTCGACCTCGTAGGCGTCGGCGCGCTCGAGATCGTCTTCGGTGATCTCGAACACCGTCCCCTCGACGCGATCTTCGCTCCAGCCGGTATGAACGACGATCGGATGATGCGACCGGCCGCTCTTGGCGACGACGCCTGGGTCTTCGATCCTGATCAGCTCCTGCGCGTAGCCGAGGAGCGAATCGGGCTTGCCTTCGAGCAATCTTCCGAACGTGGCCATCTGCACGCCGTTCTGTCGCAGCGTTCCGTAGGAAAAGAGAAGCGGCATCTGGGACTCCGGTGGGAAACCCCGTTGTAGCCGCACGGTGAAGCCGGCCGCAATCGGCTCAAGGCCTGTCGCCATGGCCGTTGAGCGCGCCGGGCGCCCAGTTCACGCCGTCGCGCATGGCGTAGAAGATATGGAGGCCGATGCGGTCGACGCGCTTGAGGTAGCCGACCCAGAACGGCGCGACATAGGCGGCGTGATAGTTCACCGCCTCGGCGACCGTCGCGTTGTAGGATTTGCCGTCGACCACCGCCGCCGCGATCCGGGTCGCGACCGCCCACGGCCCCGGCTCCTCGATGCGCAGCGACTTGCCTTCGCAGGCGAAGGAGAACTGGCAGGCGAAGGGCCGGTTGCGGTCCTGATAGACGACGCCGCAGACGGTGGTCGGGTAGATGCCGCTGCGGACGCGGTTCAGCACCACCTGCGCCACCGCAGCTTGGCCGGCCTCGGGCTCGGAGCGCGATTCGAAATAGATCGCCTCGGCGAGGCATCGCATCTGGCGGGCGTTGTCCTTGGGGTCGACAAGCGCGGCGTAGTTCGGCCTGCCGCCGCCGAGCAGCGACCGTTCGGCGACGGTCGTCTGCGCCGGGGCCGAATCGGTCTGGACCTCGACCACCACGCCGTCGGTGGGCGCCGGCGATTCGGCGTTCAGGGCGAAGGCGAGCGGGACGGCCGGCGTCGCGCCGTCGGTGACGGCGGGCGGAACGGCCGGCGTCTGCTCGCCCGGCGCGTCCGGGCGGCCGGGACTCGTGGTGTGGTCCGGATCGAACTCGGCCTCGCGCGGGCGGCCCGAGTCCGGCGCGCCGTCGCCGCGCAGGACAGCGTCGCCGGACCCTGCGCCGCCGCCCCGCAACGCGTCGAAGCCGGGCCTCAGGCCGATGAGGGGATCGCCCTTGCTTCTGGGGTCGACGTCGGGAAATCCGGTCGAGCCGCCTTTCAGCGCCCGGTTCGGCTCGATTTCGCCGAGATCGCCATCGTCGCCCGTCACGAGGCGGCTCAGGACCAGCGGGGCCGGCGTCCCGTCGACGCCGACCGCCTGATAGCGCCGGGCGGCCTCGATCGCCCGGCGGATCGGACTGTCGAAGTCGGTCCGCCGCGCCCGGCCGAAGGCGCTGGCGTCGGCGACGCGCTCCTGCTCCGCTTCGGCTGTGATCGACAGCAGCACGCCGACCGCGAGGCACCAGGGGGCGACCGCCGAGGCGGCCCATCCTATACGCGAGCGACCCATACGCCTTCCACCCGCTTTCACCCGGCCCCGACGCCGCGGACCCGGCGACCGAGCGCGCGCAAAGTGAACGATCCCGTTTATCCGGGCTTAAGGTTGCGAGCGGGTTACCGGCGGGAACGGCGGGGCGTCCCTGTTTGGGACGCTCGCAAGCGGGCCGGCCATGAGGACCGCGCGCCTTGTTCAGAGGGATCGATCGGACCCTGCGACGCCGCCGCCGGAACTTCGGCTGACCAAGCCGGCGCCGCTGCTCCAACCTCGACCCTGGCGGATCTCGACGTTGCGCCCCACGCCCCCTTCGCCTGTCGGGAAAAGGCGCGCGCACGGCCTCGAAGCCTTACAAAAGGAGAGGCGGAACCCGCCTCCCCACCGGAACCAGACTTTTGCCAACTCGAAAATCTTAAAAAATTCCGTAATTTTCGAATTGCCGGCATAAAGCCGCCTCCCCCTTGCATCCGCGCGCGCGATGCGGCAGAAGGTGCGCTTATTAGGAGTGTAGCTCAATTGGTAGAGCACCGGTCTCCAAAACCGGGGGTTGGGGGTTCGAGTCCCTCCTCTCCTGCCATCGCGCAAAGATGGCCCGGCGGGCGTAGTTCAATGGTAGAACGGAAGCTTCCCAAGCTTCATACGAGGGTTCGATTCCCTTCGCCCGCTCCATTGTTGTACTGAAGCGCCATTTCTGTGAGAAATCCTCGGCCTCGGGGCGTGCTCGGACGGTCCCGCTCCCCTGGAGCCATATTTGGCGGCGACGTGCGTCTCGGAAACGCCGGTCATGCCGCGCGAGCCCTCATTGAGCCTCCGTTACCTCCTGCTTCGCGACAACGCAAAGTTCGCCTGTTGGCGCAGGATTCCTGCAAACGCGGCGAACCGCTTCCGCAGGACGATCCGGCGCCCCCGGGAAGGTGAAGAAGCCGGTCGTGCGCCCCCGCGCTGACGTGGCTCCTCCTCTCCTCACGGCGCACGAGATGGAAACCATGCTCGAGGCGCGCTCCTCCCAGGGGGTTCGACGACGACGGCGTCCGCGCATCGGCGCGCGTCATGGAATTGGAGGCGCTGCGCCAGTCGCTCGGGGACAAGCATACGGGAAGAATCGACAGCCTGCCGATTATCGAAGAGGCTTGGGACCGCCTTCCTGGCGGCAGCCACGAACTGGCGGAGACGTCGCAAAAGCCGGGCGAACTGTCGGCGCGGCTTGCCGAAAACGGGATTGAAATCGGTGACGAGCGCGAGCGGAGAAAGGCAGCGCTTGGAATCCCGCGCGCGAAGATCGCCGCTCTCGAGGAAACCGAGAAGCGCGACGAGGGATGCGCGATCGAAACGCCTCCCCGGCCGGAGCCGATCGTCCCCCCGGCCAAACGCGCGCCCGGACTGCGGGAGCTGCACAAGATCCGGGTCGGTAAAATGAAGCCGTCGGCCAAGGCGGTCGACGACAACCTCGTCTATGTCGAGGGCTTCATCGCCATCAATGGGGACATGCCCATCACCCGGATCAGACGTAAGCACGTCGTTCGCTACCGTAACCTTCTCGGTAATACCAATCCTCGGATTGGCTGATTCACATTTTGGACAGCTGGATTCCCAAGAGCTCTGGATTGTGCGATTCCTGGTCTCGAAACGCGAATCGGGGCCGGGATTTTCACATGGGCGCGGCAATAGACATCACGCGGAGAGA
>CAIZGR010000854.1 GCA_903932535.1 uncultured Hyphomicrobiales bacterium
AATGGAAACGATCAGCGCGTCCCACTCGTCGATGTCTGCTCGCTGGCGCTGATGGTGCAGGAGGGGTTCGGGCGCGATCCGCACGCCGACGATTTGTGGGCCTTCCGCGGTCGCGGGGGCGGCCTGGTCAAGCCGATCTGGCACGATGGCGACGGGGGGCGTGCCTGTTCGTGATGCGGCGCGAGCGCCGGCGGTTCTCGTGGCCCTCCGCAGCCGGCGGCGTGGTGACGATTTCCGCCGCGCAGATCTCCTATCTCCTGTCCGGCGTCGATCGGCGAATGCCGCAGGAAGCCTAGCGTCCGAAGGCTGCCGGACTCGCCAAGTCGCCGATCGCGGCCGAGATCGTGCGCCGCATCGACGAACCGTTCGCGATCGAGCGCGCAATCAACGGCCAACTGCCCGAGGTCCGGCGCGGTCCGGCAGGCGCGGTCGAAGCCGCTCGTCGTCGCGCTCGAAGCCTATATGCGCGAGCAGCTCGATCGGCTGTCGCCGAAGAACGACCTCGCCAAGGCGATCCGAACATGCTGACCCGGTGGCCGTCGTTCACCCGCTTCCTCGACGACGGACGAATCTGCCTCAGCAACAACGCGGCCGAGCGCGCGTTGCGCTGCGCTGCGTGGCGGTCGGGCGCCGGAATTGGACCTTCGCCGGCTCCGACGAGGGCGGCAAGCGCGCTGCAGCCGTCTATTCGCTGATCGAGACCTGCAAGCTCAACGGCGTCGATCCGCGCGCCTGGCTCGCCGATGTCCTCGCCAGGCTGCCCGCCCACCCCGCCCATCGCGTCGCCGAGTTGATGCCCTGGGCCAGGAAGGCCAGCCAAGAGACCGCGGCGCGCGTCGCAACCGCCCTCGCCGCATAGCCAGCCTCAGCCCCAGTCGCCAGCCAGCCCGAACCGCGGGCGATTCTCGGACGCCTGCTCGTTCGCTGAGCTTAAGCAAGGTCATGCGGATGTCCGAGGTCGACGTGCAGACTCTGGAGAAAGCGCCTGCCACATTGCGGAGGCTCCTCGAAGGATTCGACGAGGGCAAACAACCGACAGGCAGCCCCATCTGGGGTGATCAATAACCCGTCATCTCCAAGTATCCCTTCCCCTCGTGCGAGCCGCGAAAGCCGATTGGGCCTTCCCAATAGGGGAAGCTTGTCGCCATCCAGCTGGCGGCGTTCACCGGCGCCGTCTCGACGTCGATCCCGTGACTCTTCACCGTGAGCTTCCAGCGGACCGGAAGAACCCGACCGGCGACATGCGTCTCCGCGAGCGGCTCGAGCGCAATGTCTTTGCGATCGAGCGCCTGCTGCGCGCCGTCCGCGCCGATCCATGTCCCTGCGCGGAAATCGCCGGACGTTGCGTCGCGCAGCCGAAAAACCATCAGCTTCTCGCCGGTCGCGAGATGCAGCGAAAACCAGTCCCAACCCTTTTGGGTCGCGGCGAGCGGTTGGCTGCTCCATTCCCGATCCATCCACGCAAGGCCCGACAGCGCGACCTTCCGTCCATGAAGCGTGAGGACGCCATCGATCCTGAAGAAGGGCTGGCTGAAATACCAGGAGGCGCGCCCGTCGTCCGACTTGCGGCTGAAGCCGTTGTCGCCCTGGAGAACGAGCGGCCTGTCGGCGGCGAGATCGAACGCATAGCGAAAGCCCGGGCCGTTGGCCGAGATTTTTGCGCGCGAGAGCGCGGCTCCCGACGCCTCCGGGCTCGCCTCGAGAATCCAGTCGTCGATCCAGGCGCGAAACGGCTGCGCGGTCACTCCGGCCTGTCCGACGCCGCCGCGGGCGAAGGTTTCGGCGAAGAGATGCTCGGCGGCGGTGGTCACCGCCGCGTGGCCCATCCAGACCGTCTGGTTGGCCCAGCCCTCTCGCTCGTCTCCCGGCGCGCCGGCCTGGCGGAACAGCGTCCATTGAACGCCGTAGGCAGCGCCGGATTCGTCCTGGAGGTTGGCGGTCAGATACCACCATTCGGTGCGAAAGCCGGGATGGGGGCCAAGATCTCGCGGAAAGACCAGCGGCGTTCCCGGGATCGGCTGTTCGAAACCCGCTGCGTCCGCGCCCAAGCCGGCGAACCCTTTGCCGGCCCCTTCGGCGAAGGAGGCCCACGCCGCGACCGAGGCCAGCGCGGCAAGCACGACCAGCACAATTCCTCTAGCGCTCATTGGTAAAAACCCTCGCGAGCTCCGCGGGCGTCGTCCGGGCGAAACGGATGATCGGCGCCATCGCGGCTATTCCCGCCGTCATGAGCGCGAGCGCCAGGATCTCGAGCCACTGCCCGGGAAAGAGAGTGAACGGAAGGCGCCAGCCGAAGGCCTGCACGTTGACCACAGCCACGAGGCACCACGCGAGGGCCAGTCCGAGCGGCAACGCGACGACGGCGGTCGCGGCGGTGAGCAGTAGGATTCTCAGCAATTCGAGCTGCGCCAGGCGGCGCCGCGGCACGCCCGTCGCCCAGACGGGCGCGACTTGCGCAAGACGGATGTCGCTGAGCGTCGTCAGGCTCGCCAGCAGGGCGATTGCCGAGACGACGAGGGTGAGCGTGTTGAGCGCCGCCGTCACCGCAAACGTGTGCTCGAAGATTCGCGTCGAGATAGTCTTGATGGCGGCCTGGTCGGCGATGCGGACGATCTCGGCGCCGAAACGACCTTGCATGGCCGCGATCAGTCGGGGAACCGCGTTCGGCGCAACCCTCAACCCGAACGTCACCCGCGGCGCGTCCGGCCAGAGCCTCGTCAGCGCGTCGACGTCGATCCGCAACTGTCCCTTCGGATTGCCGTAATCGGGAAAGACGCCGACGACTCTCGGGCGCCAGATCCCGTCCGCCGTGGGAATATCAAGCGTTGCCCCGAGGGCGAGATCCTGGCGGCGCGCGAGCTGTTCGCTGACGAGCACGCCGTCGCCACGCTTCACCTCGTCCCAGGAACCAGCCAACTCAGCGAGCATCGGGAAGTGCGATCGGTAGGTCTCATGGGAGGTCATGCCCACGACCTGGGTCGGCCAGCCGGCCAGCCTGACGGTCGTCCGCGCCGCCGGCAGCACCGCCGAGACCTCCGGGCGCGTCGAGAGCCACGCTTCGATGCGCCGGGCTTCCGCCGCGCCCGCCGCTTCGAAATAGACTTCCTCGACCAGCCGTCCGTCCAGCCAATGGGTGAAGGTCTGACGAAAGCCCTCGACCATGCCGCCGACGCCGACATTGGTCGCAAGGGCCAGCAGCAGGGCCGTCAAGGCGAGCGAGAGCCCGGGAAGTTGCTGCCGGCTGTCCGCCCAAAACCATTGCGCAAGCGGCGCGCTCGCGCGGGTCTCGCCAAGGCGCAGGACGCCGGCGAGCAGAACGGGCAGCAGCAGCGCGCCGCCGAGCAGCAGCCCGGCGATCACCGCGAAACCGGAACCGAGGCTCTTGCCCCAGACATACGCCGCCAGCGCCGCGGCGAAGGCGAGGAGCGCGAGACACGCCCGGCGCCGCATGAAGCGTTGCTGCGCGTTCCGCCACGCGAAGGGTTGAGCGGCGGCCAGAACAGGCAGGCGAAGCGCCTTCCAGAGGCCGCCCGCCGCCGCGACGAGCGCGCCGAGGAGGGCGATGCCGAGACCCGAGAGCAGCCATCCGCCATCGAGCGCAAGCCTCCCCGCCACCTGTCCGCCGTACAACGCGTCGAGGCTCGCGGCGACATTCGGCAGGAGCGCGGACGCAAGTCCGTAGCCGGCCGCGACGCCGGCGGTTCCCGCGGCCAAGGCCATCAGCGCCAGTTCGCCGAGCATCGCGGCGACGAGCGCGCGCGAGGACACGCCGACCGCGCGCATCGTTCGCACCATCGTCAGTCGCTGTTCGAAGGCCAGTCCGTAAGCCGCATGAACGATGAACAGTCCGACGAGACAGGAGAGCAGTCCGAAAGCGGTCAGGTTCAGATGGAAGCTCTCGGTCAGCCGACGCAGGTCGGCCTCCTCCTCCCCGGGCGGGCGAAGGCGCAGCGCGCCGCCGGCGACCGTCTCGAGCGGCGGCGTCTCGACGTTGGGCTGCCCATGCAGGATCAGTCGCGAAAGCTGTCCGGCCCGGCCGAGCAGCGCTTGCGCGACGCCGATGTCGACGACCAGCAGCCCGGGCGGCGTCCCGGCGCTCGCCCGGATCGGCGGCAGCGCCTTCCCGCCATCGACGGCGACGGCATCGCCTGCCGCTGCGCCGAGGTCGCGCAGGGTTTCCGGCGCGGCGATGGTCTCTCCCGGCGGCGCGGAAAAGGCGGCGAAACCCCTGTCGCCCGCAAGGTCGCCGTATTGAACGCCGCGAGGCAGGGTCAGGGGCTCGATCCCAATCAACAGGAAGGGCGCGCCGCGAATGAGAATCGTTCCTTCGAGGGCAGGCGACACCTTCCAGCCCGCCAGCCGCAGCTTGACGAAAAGATCCTGCGAAATCGCGCCGCCGCTCGCCGGGACCAGGCTTTGCGCGTCGCCGCCGCCGAAAGCCGAAGCGGCGCGATCATAACTCTTGCGCGCGTGCTCGTTCAGCGCCTGGACTCCGCTCCAGAGCGCGGTGGCGATCGCCAGCCCGACGAACAGCGCGGCGAAATTGGCCGGGCGCCGGCGCCAATGGCTCAGAAGCGTTACGAGCGTCCAAAAGACCTGTTTCACGGTTTTTCGATCACTCCCGCGCTGAGCCGGACCTGCCGTTCGAGTCTGGCCGCCAGTCGTGCGCTGTGCGTCACCATCAAGAAGGCGCAGCCCGTCGCGGCGACGACGTCGAGCACGAGCGCCATGAAATCGTCGGCCGTGGCTTCGTCGAGGTTGCCGGTGGGCTCGTCCGCCAGCAGGAGACGCGGACGAACGGCGAGCGCCCGCCCGATGGCGGCGCGCTGTTGCTGGCCGCCGGAAAGCTGTTCGGGATAGCGCTCGAGCAGATTTCCCAATCCC
>CAIZGR010000855.1 GCA_903932535.1 uncultured Hyphomicrobiales bacterium
AGGCCGAGCACGCATCGTGTAAATCGCGAAGCAGTCGGTCGAGGATACCCATCCCGACCCTAGAATCAGAAAATCGATTCCCGCACCAGAAAAAAATCCACGTCAGCTGGCCAATTTAGAATTGCTGGTTCGGGGATCGGCTGACGGACTCGGACGTTCGGCTTTACGTCACCCTGGCCCGGTTCGACGCGGCCTATTACGGGATTTTCCGCACCAACCTGCGCCGGATCGTCGATTACCCGCACCTTTGGGGGTACGCCCGCGACCTGTACCAGACCGCCGGGTTCGGCGACACCACCGATTTCGAGGCGATCAAGCGAGGCTACTCCCACGTCGGCTCCGCCGACGGCCGGCCTGCCCTCGTTCCCCGGGGACCCGACGCGTCGCTCTGGACGACGGCCCACGGCCGGAATCGGCTGGCCGGCCTTCCCCGCGAGCGCACGGCGGAACAATAGCCGCGATCTCGAGACCGCCGAAAAACCCGCGATTATCGCCCAGGTTCCAACGCAACTGAGCGCGGCGGACCTGAGGTCGGCCATCCTGCGCCTAGCCGCCATTGCGCCATCGGAGCTTTGCGCTTGACACAGTATATAATTTCCATAGACTAACTTTCATCGTATCGAAGTCCGTTTTCCGCTCAACCCGAGGACACGTCATGGCGAGTGCAGAATCCCGAGCGCTTTCGGAACTCTACAGCGGGTGGGTCGCGACGCTGGCGGCGAATCCGGACTGGCAGATCGAAAAGGTGCGGACCCTGTTCGAGCATTGGGGCGACGTCACCGGCGAGCCCGGCGACGTCGACTATGTCGAGGTCGACGCGGCCGGCGTGCCGGCGCTGTGGGCGATCCCGAAAGGCGCCTCGGCCGATCACGTCCTCCAGGCGACGCATGGCGGCGGCTACGTCGTCGGCTCGCGCTACAGCCACCGGAAACTGTTCGGCCACATCGCCCGGGCGGCCGGCGTCCGCGCACTGATCATCGACTACCGCCGCGCGCCGGAGCATCTCCACCCGGCGCCGGTCGAGGACGCGGTGACGACCTACCGCTGGCTCATCGACCAGGGGTACAAGCCGCAGAACATCGGGCTCGTCGGCGATTCCGCGGGCGGAGCGCTCGCAGTGACGACCCTGCTCCTCCTGCGCGAGCGCGGTCTGCCGCTTCCGGCGGCCAGCGCGCCCCTGTCGCCCTGGTCCGACCTGCTCGCGACCGGCCGGTCGAACGTGGAGAACGAGGAGCGCGATCACTTCGTCAAGCGCCATCTCGCGGCGAATCTGTCGGCGGTCTATCTCGGCGACCAGGGCGATTCTCCCGCCCGCCGCGATCCGCTCGCAAGCCCGCTCTACGCCGACTTCCATGGCCTGCCGCCGCTCTACATCCAGGTCGGCGGCGACGAGGCGCTGCTCGACGACGCCGCGCGTCTCGCCGACGCCGCCCGCGCCGCGGGCGTCGACGTCCAATACGAGGTCTGGCCCGAGCAGCAGCACGTCTTCCAGTTCCTGGCCGGGACGGCGCCGGAGGGAGACGACGCGGTCGCGAAGCTCGCGACGTTCTTCCGCGGGCGCTTCGGCCTGAACGCCGCCGCGGCGTAACGTCCTGCGCCGGACAAGCGAGTCTTTGCCGGCGTGCACAGAGTGTCCGATTGTCACCGGGACTCTTGCCGTGACCCTCCTCCGCGGCCTCCGCGGAGCGCGGTCGGAGGCCTCGCTTGGCTCCAGAGAAGGGCGCCGTTTTTTGGCGGCCCCCCATCAGACTCGACCGCGTGAGCGTCGTGGACGCGACGAGTTGTAATGCACAGTGTCCTTGGTCGAGGAAGTCGCATGGCTTTGCACGAAATCATCCAGGAGACGCAGGCGGCCCTTCGCAACGACCCGACGGCGGCCGGAGCGGTCTTTTCCGCCGACTCGCGGCAGGTCGAAGGGGTGCGCAGCGAAGCCAGGATCCGGCAGTTCACGGTCACGATCGACGAGCCGCCGGCGCTCGGCGGAACGGACGCCGGACCGAACCCGGTCGAGCTGGTTCTCGCGGCGCTCGCCGCCTGCCAGGAGATCACCTACCGCGCCTACGCGACCGCGCTCGGGGTTCCGCTCGACGGCGTGTCCGTCAGCCTTCGCGGGGACCTCGACCTGCGCGGCTTCTTCGCCGTCGGCGACGGCGTCCGTCCGGGCTTCACGGGCGTTCGCGGAACGGTCGCCTTGACGAGCTCCGCGCCGCGCGCCGAGTTCGAAAAGCTCCGGGTGATCGTCGACGCGCACTGCCCCGTGCTCGACATCCTGAAGAACCCGGTCCCGGTCGAGCTCGTCCTCGAGACGGCGCCCTCCGCCGCGGCGGCGCCGAATAGCTGAGAGGCTCCGCGCGACGCCGTCGGCGGACGACCCGTCGGAAACACTGAGGCAAGGAGATCTGCATGACCTACGCCATCACTGGCGCGAGCGGCCAGCTCGGGCGCATCGTGGTCGAAAAGCTCGAGGGCAGGGTCCCGGCTTCCGACATCACGGCGCTCGCGCGCTCGCCGGAAAAGGCCGCGGACCTGGGCGTCGCGGTCCGGAAGGCCGACTACGCGAAACCGGAAACCCTCGGCCCGGCGCTGACCGGGATCGACGTCCTCCTCCTGATCTCGTCCAGCGAGATCGGCCAGCGCGCCCCGCAGCATCACAACGTTCTCGCCGCGGCGAAGGCGGCCGGCGTCAAGCGGATCGTCTACACGAGCCTCATCCATGCCGACACGTCCCCGCTCAACCTCGCGCCCGAGCACGTCCATACGGAGACCGAGCTGAAAAGCCTCGGGATCCCGTTCACAATCCTGCGCAACGGCTGGTACACCGAGAACAACACGGGCTTCGTGAAGGGCGCGGTCGCGGGGGGCGCCCTGATCGGCGCGGCGGGCGACGGCCGCATTTCCGGCGCGACCCGCGCCGACTACGCCGACGCGGCCGTCGTCGCGCTGACCGACGCAAGCCAGGCCGGCAAGGTCTACGAGCTCGCCGGCGACGACGCCTACCGTCTGGCTGACCTCGCGCAGGAAATCTCGCGCCAAACCGGCAAGCCCGTCCCCTACAAGAGCCTTTCGGAGGCCGAGTACGCTCAGGCGCTGAAAGGTTTCGGCCTGCCCGCGTTCCTCGCCGAGGCGCTGGCCAGCTGGGACGTGCTGATCGCGAAGGGCGCGGTGTTCGACGAAAGCCGGGCGCTCTCGCGGCTGATCGGCCGTCCGACGACGCCTCTTGCGACGGCGGTCGCAGCCGCCCTCGCGTAGACCGCGACAGCCGAACGTCGCCAGGGCGTCCCGTCCGTGTCCGATGGCGGGTCGTTGGCGAAGTTGCTGGGTTCGACCGAGGGGCGCGGGCAAGGGCGCGCATGGTTCCGGGCGGGGCGTCGACGATTTCGTTGCGCCACCGCATCGAGTCGCAGGACCCCAAATCGCGGGCGGGTCGAATCCGACAAGCCACGGTCGCGAGCAAGAGTGCTCGGCCGTCCCGGCCCTTACACGCCCATACCCAGCGGCGAAGAACCGAATTCGGTCGGTCCCGACTCTCGCCGCCCACGCGCGCCCTTCTTTTTCTCTTGCGTTGTTGTTGTTTGACTCGCGGATCGGGCGTTATGGAACCGGAAGCGGCGTAACACTCTGCGATACTGAGCTGTTTTTTACAAACCACTCGACGGTCTCACATTAATTGAGCGCCCGTCCCTGACAGCATAAACAACTTGCTTGATCTGCGTCACTGTGCAAATCTGCATCCGAAGATCGCAAGATACCCAGCAACGCTTTATGGCCCCGCTCGCCATCCAGGAGCGCAGCAACACCCACGCCCGACAGCAAGCTGCTGCTCATCATCCACATGGACGCCGAGCAGATCATGGATCTAACGACCATCGAATGAACCACGATTATCAAATGGTTTAGCCTATGTCTACCTACTACGCCCATTCCGGCAGGAAAATCGACAAGTCGGACTGGCAACCGCTTGAGGATCATCTCGCCGGCGTATCGGGTCTCGCGGCAGCGATGGCGCAAGTCCTGGGGCTCGAGGACGCGGCTCATGCAGCCGGAAGGCTTCACGATGCCGGCAAATATGCCGCAGCCTTCCAGAAACGTCTCGAGGGCGGACTCCCCGTAGATCATTCGACGGCGGGTGCGAAGCTCGCGCTCGACTTGACGGCGCCCGGCCAGCGTCGACTCGCCGAGCTCGTGGCCTACGCGATCCTCGGCCATCACGCCGGCCTGCCGAATCGGGACGACGCTTCCGAAAGCAGCTTCGATGCGCGCATCGCCGCCTACGCGCGGGCGCCCGACCCGACGACCGAGCGGGCGTTTCGCGCCTCGGCCGCGCCGCGCGACATCGGTGCGCCGCCGCCCGGCGCCGACGGTTTCGGGCTGTCGGTTCTCGGCCGGATGCTGTTCTCCTGCCTCGTGGACGCCGACTTCAAGGACACCGAACGCTTCTATGCAGGGCTCGAGGGCAAGACCATCGACCGCGAATGGCCGGACCTGCAGTCGGCGCTTCCGAAGCTGCGGACCCGCTTCGACGCCTTCATGCGCAGCAGGCCGGCCGAAGGGCCGCTCAACGCGTTGCGGCGCGACATCCTCGACCAGGTGCGGGCGCGGGCGGGCGAGGCGCCGGGCCTCTTCACGCTGACCGTTCCGACCGGCGGCGGCAAGACGCTGACGTCACTGAGCTTCGCGCTCGAACACGCGAAGGCGCATGGGCTCAGGCGGATCGTCTACGCCATACCCTTCACGTCGATCATCGACCAGACCGTCGAGGTCTTCAGCGATTGTCTCGGCGACGGCTTCGTGCTCGCCCACCACTCGGCGATCGAGGAGGAGAGGCCGGAGCGCGCCGCGGGTTTCAGGGGGCCGGACAGTCAGCGCGACAAGCAGCGCCTCGCGATGGAGGACTGGGCGGCGCCGATCGTCGTGACGACCAACGTGCAGCTGTTCGAAAGCCTGTTCGCGGCGCGACCGTCGCGGGCGCGGAAGCTGCACAACATCGCCGGCAGCGTCATCATCCTCGACGAGGCGCAGACGCTGCCGCGGCCGCTCCTCATGCCGGCGCTGCGCATGCTGGAGGCGTTGTGCGCGCTCTGCGGCTGCTCGATCGTGCTTTGCACCGCGACGCAGCCCGCCTTCGACCGGCGCAATCTGAAGGGTGGTCTGGCGCTCGAGGGGCGGGAGCTGGCGCCCGATCCGCACGGCCTGGCGCGGCGGCTGCGGCGCACGACGATCCGGGACGCCGGCGATCTAGACAACGACGGGCTCGTCGAGGCGCTCGGGGCGGAGCGCCAGGGTCTCGTCATCGTCAACAGTCGCAAGCACGCGCTCGAACTTTACCGCGCCGCTCGCGCGGCCGGGCTTGACGGGTTGACGCATTTGACGACGCGCCAGTGCGCGGCGCATCGGCGTGTCGTGCTCAACCAGGTGCGGGCGCGTCTGAAGGGCCGGGAACCGTGCCGCGTCGTTGCGACCAGCCTCGTGGAGGCGGGCGTCGATCTCGACTTCCCTCGCGTCTGGCGCGCGAAGGCGGGCCTCGACCAGATCGTGCAGGCGGCGGGGCGGTGCAACCGCGAGGGCAAGGCCGATCCAGCCTCGAGCGTCGTGACGGTCTTCTCAGCGCCCGATTACCCACCGCCTATCGAGATCCGCGGCCTCGTCGAGGACATGGGGCGCATGCGGCCGCACGACGACCTGCTGTCGCTGGAGGCGATCGAGAACTATTTCGAGGAGGTCTACTGGCGCCTCGGGCCAGCGCTCGACGCTAAGCGCATCTGCGAGCAATTTGTCGTTCTGAGACGAAAGAATCAGTTGCATTTCGCGTATCGCAAGGTCGCGGAGGATTTCCGCATGATCGAGAGCGGGATGGCGCCGGTGATTGTCCCCTGGGACAACACCGCCGAGGCAGCCGTGGACAAGCTGGGCGTGGAGGCGGTTTCCTCGGGCTCGCTCGCGCGTGATTTGCAGCCATACATTGTGCAGGTTCCGCTTAAGGCGCGGCGGCTGTTGCTCGACAGTCAACACATTAAATTCGCGCGGCCGGAGAGGCGCGGCGAGCAATTCGTCGTATTGCGCAACGCTGCTCTGTACAAGAAGGATGTCGGGCTGGTTTGGGAAGACGGGCAGTATCTCGCCGAAGATTGCTTGTTAATCTGAGACGCGAGCGGAGAACCCTTGAAGGGTCTCCACCCGCATTATTGCAAGTCTCAGTAACAGAATTTCGACCCACACGCCGACTATCGGACGCGACATTTCCAGCTATCGCGAAAGCGCCGCAGTCCGCAACGATGGGAGCACCAAGCCAGCCTGCTACGGGAAAATGCGCTTGACGACGGCCGCGAACGGTGTAATCTCTTAGTTCAGTTACAGAGAAACGAGGAAGCGAATGTCCTTCGGCATCCGCCTGAAAGTCGCGGCCGACTACGCTTGCTTCACCCGCCCGGAGTTGAAGACCGAGAGGGTCTCCTACGACGTGATGACGCCCTCCGCCGCGCGCGGCATTCTTGAGGCCGTTCATTGGAAGCCGGCGATCCGCTGGGTCATCGACGCCATCCATGTGCTGGAGCCGATTCGTTTCGCGAGCCTGCGCCGCAACGAGGTCGGAAGCAAGATTTCCGCCCGCAACGTGTCGACCGCGATGGCGCGGGGCTCGGTCGACGGCCTGCGCCTGAACGTCAACGACGACCGGCAGCAACGCGCCGCGACCGTCCTCGTCAAGCCCGCCTACGTGATTACCGCGCACTTCGAGGTCACGGAGCGCGCCGGCGCGGACGACAGCGTCGGCAAGCATCTCGACATGTTCAATCGCCGCGCGGCGCACGGCCAGTGCTTTCACCAACCCTGTCTCGGCGCGCGCGAGTTCGCCGCCGATTTCGAGTTGATCGTGCCCGACGCGCCGATGCCGGCGCCCCGCGAGCCGTCTCCCTCGCTCGGCTTCGGCGCGCCGCGCGATCTCGGGCTCATGCTGTGGGACATCGACCATGCAGCGCAGGGGCGGCCGTCGACGTTCTTTCGCGCGCGGCTGGAGGACGGCGTCATGCGCGTGCCGCAACCGGGATCTCCGGAGATCTTGCGATGAGCCTCCTTTCCTCGCTCGCGCGGGCCTACGAGCGCTTGCCAGAAAGGCCGCCGTCCGGCTGCTCGACCGAGAAAGTCGGCGTGCTGGTTTCGCTGCATCCCGACGGCGCTGTCGCGCACGTCAGCGATCTCCGCCTGCCCGACGCCAAGGGCAAGTTGCAACCGCGGCCCCTGCGGGTGCCGCAGCCGGTGAAGCGCACCGTGGCGATCGTCCCGAATCTCCTTTGGGACAAGACGTCGTACTCGCTCGGCGTCACCGCGGGGGCAGGGAGGCGGACGGCCGAGGAGCGCGCCGCCTTCCTTCGGCGCCACGAGGAAGCGCTCGCCGGGGAGGACGACGAGGGCCTGCGCGCCTTTCTCGCTTTCCATCGGGCGTGGTCGCCGGATCAATTCCGGCCGCCGCACTGGAAGGACGACTACAAGGATCAGAACGTCGTATTCGGCCTCGAACGCGAGCGCCTGGCTGGCGTGCTGCTCCACGACCGGCCAGCCGCCCAGGCGTTGCAAGCCCGGCTTGCCGGGGACGCAGAAAAACCGGTGCGGGTCTGCCTCGTCACCGGAGACGTCGGTCCGATCGCGCGCCTACACCCGTCGATCAAGGGCGTGCGCGGCGCGCAATCCTCAGGCGCGGCGCTCGTCTCGTACAATCTCGACGCCTTCACCTCCTACGGCCACGAGCAGGGCGACAACGCGCAGATCGGCGAGCGCGCGGCGTTCGCCTACACGACGGCGCTCAACCGCTTTCTCGCGCGCGACAGCGGCCACCGGCTGCACATCGGCGATGCTTCCACCGTGTTCTGGGCGGACTCGTCCGACGCTTTCGCGGCCAAACGGGCCGAACGATATTTCGCGGAGATGATCGAGCCGCAGCGGCTTGGCGAGCCCTCGCAGGAGGAGGCGGCCGAGAACCTCATCCTGACGAAAGAAATCCACGACCGGTTGAAACGCCTCGCGCGCGGCGAGCCGCTCGCCGAGGTCGAGCCGCAGCTCGCGCGGGACGAGGGCGTGCGCTTTTTCGTCGTCGGCCTCGCGCCCAACGCAGCGCGGCTGTCGGTGCGGTTCTATTTCGAAGACGATTTCGGCGTGCTCGCCGACAACTACCGTCTGTATGTGAACGACATAGCTGTCGAACCGTGGCCGGACTGGTCGCCGCGGCCGTCAATCGGTCGGCTCGCTGCGCGCACAGCCCCAGCGCGACGCGACGCCGCTGGCAAGGTCACGTTCGATTTCGACGCCATTTCGCCACTCATCGCCGGCGAGCTCCTGCGCGCCGTGCTGACCGGGGCGCGCTTTCCCCGCTCGCTGCTGTCGACGCTGCTCATGCGCGTGCGCGGCGACGGCGTTCTCGACGCCTTGCGCGTCGCGCTCATCAAGGCCGTCATCCTGCGCGACCGACGTCTCGCGGGAACGGCGAAGGAGGACGATCTCATGCGCTCCGATCCCGACGATCCCGATCCCGCTCGACGCCTCGGCCGCCTGTTCGCCTTGATAGAAAGGGCTCAGCGCGCAGCGCTTGGCGAGGCGGTCAACTCGACTGTCGCCGACAAATTCCTCGGCGCGGCCTCAGCGACCCCGGCTCACGTGATGCCGAGTCTCGTGGTGGCCGCACAGACGCACCACATCGCGCGACTGAGCAAGGGGCATTCGGACGCGAAATGGATCAGGGAATCGGAAAATCCGAATAGTCTTGCGAAAAAAGTTGGGAAGGCACTGGAACGCGACATCGGCCGGCTCGTCTCGCAGTTCGAGACCGGCTTCCCGCAGCAAATGTCCACCAAGGAGCAGGGTCTCTTCCTGATCGGATACTACCAGGAGCGCTGGGGCAAGACCGCTGACGCTTCCGCCGACGGCGATGCCGATGCCGCCGATTTCGCCAACGAGCCGAGCGAGGACCAAGAGCCGTGACCGCCATCCAGCATCGCACCGATTTCGTCTACCTGTTCGACATCGTCAACGGCAACCCGAACGGCGATCCCGACAGCGGAAACATGCCGCGCCAGGACCTCGACACGCAGAAGGGGCTCGTCACGGACGTCGCCCTGAAGCGCAAGATCCGCAACTACGTCGACATCGTCAAAGGCGGCGCGCCGCCCTTTGCGATCTACATGCAGGAAAAAGCAATCCTGAACCAGCAGCACCAGCGGGCCTACGAAGCGATCGGCGTCAAGGCCGAGTCCAAGAAGCTGCCGAAGGAGGAGGCCGAGGCGCGGAGGATCACGCGCTGGATGTGCGACAATTTCTACGACGTGCGCACGTTCGGAGCCGTGATGACGACGGACGTCAATGCCGGACAAGTCCGCGGCCCCGTGCAACTCGGCTTCGCCCAGTCGATCGACCCGGTCATCCCGCAGGAGATCACGATCACCCGCTCCTCCGTCACCAACGAGAAGGACGCGGGCAAGGAGCGCACGATGGGCCGCAAGTACATCGTGCCCTACGGCCTCTACCGCTGCCACGGCTTCGTCTCCGCCCACTTGGCTGGCGACGGCAAGAAGGGCACCGGCTTCTCGCAGGAGGATCTCGACCTGTTGTTCGACGCGCTCGCGAACATGTTCGATCACGACCGGTCAGCGGCTCGCATGGAGATGAATGCGCAGCGGCTCATCGTGTTCAAGCACGAGTCGCCGCTCGGCAATGCGCCGGCCCACAAGCTGTTCGAACGTGTGAAGGTGGCGGCGAACCCGGACTTCAAGGCGCCGCGGCGTTTTGCCGACTACACGGTGACGATCGATCGGGAGAACCTTCCGCAAGGCGTGACGGTCGACGAGAGACTGTGATGGCCGGCGCGCCGCTCCTACCGGGTGCGGCGGAGATCGACGACCCCATCCCCGTCTCCGCCGTGCAGCATGCGGTCTATTGCCTGCGGCAGGCCGCGCTCATCCACGTCGAGCGGCTCTGGGAGGAGAACCGCCTGACCGCGGAGGGCCGCGTCTTGCACGAGCAGGCGGACACCGCCGGCCAGCGCCGCCTGCGCGGCGTTCGGCGCGTGACCGCCCTGCCGATCGCCTCGGCGCGGCTCGGCGTCGCGGGCGTCGCCGACCTCGTCGAATTCGTGCCCCACGACAACGGCGAGACGCCCTATCCGGTCGAGTTCAAGCGGGGCAAGCCGAAGCCCCACCGCGCCGACGAAGCACAGCTCTGCGCGCAGGCGCTGTGCCTCGAGGAGATGACTGGCCGCCCCGTGGCCGAGGGCGCCCTGTTCTACGCCGAGGCGAAGCGCCGGACGATCGTGCCGATCGACGACGAGCTGCGGCGCCTGACCGAGGCGACGGTCGCCGAGCTCGCCAAGGTCCTCAAAACCGGCACGACGCCGCAACCAACACCGAACAGAAGCCGTTGCCGCGCCTGCTCGCTGCTCGAGCTCTGTCGTCCCGCTGCGGTGGGGCGCAGCGCGCTCGCATGGCGGCGCCGCCGGGTCGAGGCGTGGCTCGCTCAAGGACAGACGTCGTGAGAAAGCTGCTCAACACGGTCTATGTGACCAGCGAGAACGCCAGCCTGCGCAAGGACGGCGAGAACCTCGTCGTCAGCGTCGATGGCGCCGAGCGATCGCGCGTTCCGCTGCACATGCTCGTTTCCATCGTCACCTTCGGTCCCGTGTCGATCTCGCCGGCCCTGATCGGCGCCTGCGCCATTGCCGGACTGACCATCGTGCTGCTCGACCGCGTCGGCCGCTTCCAGGCGCGGATCGAGGGCCCGGCTGCGGGCAACGTTCTGCTGCGGCGAGCGCAATACCGGACCTCCGAGACGCCGGCCGGAATCGTGCGCGCCATTCTGGTGGGCAAGATCGCGAATCAGCGCGCGGTTCTGATGCGAGCCCAGCGCGACCACGGCGAGGACTTTGCGCCGGACGACGCACAGCGGCTGAAGGACGTCGTCGAGCGGCTGGCAGGGATCCTGCGACGGGTCGAGTTCGGGGACGACGACCCGGACGGGCTTCGCGGCGCCGAGGGCGAGGCGGCGCAGCGTTATTTCTCCGTCTTCGATCAGCTCGTCCGCTCCGACGAGCCGCAGATGCGCTGGACCGGCCGCTCGCGCCAGCCGCCGCTCGACGCGCTCAACGCGCTGCTGTCGTTTCTCTACACGCTGCTGACCCATGATTGCCGCAGCGCCGCCGAGGCGGTCGGTCTCGATCCGGCGGTCGGATTCCTGCACCGCGACCGGCCGGGGCGACCGAGTCTCGCGCTCGATCTGATGGAGGAGCTGCGGCCGGTTCTGGCCGACAGAGTGGCGCTGTCTCTGGTCAACCGCGGTCAGCTCAAGGCGCACGACTTCGAGATCCGTGACGGCGGCGCCGTGAAGCTGCGCGACGACGCGCGCAAGGTCGTGCTCGCCGCCTGGCAGGAACGCAAGAGAGAGGAGCGGCTGCATCCGTTCCTCGAGGAGCGGGCGCCGATCGGTCTGTTTCCGTTCCTCCAGGCGCAGATGCTGGCGCGCCACTTGCGCGGCGATCTCGACGGCTACCCGCCGCTGATCTGGGGGTGAGCGATGATGGTGCTCGTCACCTACGACGTGAGCACGGCGACCCCCGGCGGGGCGCGCCGGCTGCGCCACGTCGCTAAGGCCTGCCAGGATTTCGGCCAGCGCGTGCAGTTCTCGGTGTTCGAGGTGGAGGTGGATCCGGCGCAATGGACGCGCTTGCGCGCCCGCCTCGAGGGGCTCATCGACAAGCGAACCGACAGCCTGCGCTTCTACTTCCTCGGCGCCCAATGGGAGCGCCGCATCGAGCACGTCGGCGCCAAGCCCGCCGCCGACCTCGGCGGGCCGCTGATCGTCTGACCGCGAACCTATAGCGCTCACCAGAAGGCGGTCAGTTCGCGGCCGGCCTAGTTGTTTGAAATCATGCATCAATCTCAGGATGGAGCACGGCTGGCGCTCAATCTCGCGTCTGGTTCGTGGCCGGTTCGCTGCAGCCTCGCGATTCGAATCGATGCGGCAATGTGATAGCGGAAGAGGGGTCGCGCCCTTCACGGGCGCGTGGATCGAAACAAGGCGACGTCCAAGATGTACATTGTCCGGCGGAAGTCGCGCCCTTCACGGGCGCGTGGATCGAAACATGGTAATGTGGCGAGAACCCCACATTATCGCCCAGTCGCGCCCTTCACGGGCGCGTGGATCGAAACGTCGATGTTGCGCCGGATAAGCCGCACCGAGGGGCGTCGCGCCCTTCACGGGCGCGTGGATCGAAACGTGGCCTTGAGAAGCAGGTTGTAGATGTGACGGTGTCGCGCCCTTCACGGGCGCGTGGATCGAAACGGCAATGCGTGGGGATTGCCGCTCGCGGAGCGCGGGGTCGCGCCCTTCACGGGCGCGTGGATCGAAACTCGTCAGTCTGGGGGTCACACCCGACGACAGGCACGTCGCGCCCTTCACGGGCGCGTGGATCGAAACTTCATTGGTCAGGCGGTCGAGCTCGCCCGGCTTGGTCGCGCCCTTCACGGGCGCGTGGATCGAAACCACCATGGCGCTGATCGCCAGCCAGCCGCATCTCGTCGCGCCCTTCACGGGCGCGTGGATCGAAACTCGGTTCACGGTGTCCCCTCCAATGCTTTGCGCGCGTCGCGCCCTTCACGGGCGCGTGGATCGAAACCGAGGGGCGTGTGCGTCCTCGACTGGAGCGCGCGTCGCGCCCTTCACGGGCGCGTGGATCGAAACGCCGATGGGAAGCCGCCGAACGGGACATCCCGGGGGTCGCGCCCTTCACGGGCGCGTGGATCGAAACAAGGCCGGGGCGGCGTGCTCGGCGACGCCGATCGGTCGCGCCCTTCACGGGCGCGTGGATCGAAACGAGGACGACATGGTGGAGATCCCGGCCGACGCCGAGTCGCGCCCTTCACGGGCGCGTGGCCGCGCCCCCAGCGTATTTCGCACCCTGTAACATTGGACAGAACGTGATATGCGTGATATGAATGCTTCGTTCGTAATCTCACGTTGGACCATGTCAGATACGCTCTTTTCCTCTTTCCTGATGGTCGATCGGCGGCTGGCTCCGGTCGCGCCTGGCGGCTTCAAGAAACAGGTTCCCACTGCCCGTTCTGAGGATGCCGCACGCGCGGTTTTTGTGACGGCGTTCCTTCGCGCGCTTCAGGAGGCTACGCCGGTGACGGCCGCTCCTGCGGCAACATCTGCCGGCCTCGACGTTCTCGCGGCCGCCGCAGCCAATATCGCGCTCGGGCATTCCGTCATCCTCCAGCTGAAACCGAATTTGGACGAAGGTCGCCGAAACGCGGTGCGCGCTTTCCTCGAGACGGTTGTCCGCGTGAGCGCCACGCTGGACGAGACCCGACTTGAGTCCGCGATCGGCAAGCTTGCCGAGGTCCTCCTGCCGGATGAACTCGCCGACGCGCGCGGAGCGCTGGCCTCCGACAATCTGGAGCTTCGCGATCGATTCATTGCGAACGTTCCCCAGCTGACGAGCGCCGAGATCGGAGCGCAGGCGGGACTGAGGGCGAAGAACCCGTACGCCACGGCTGCCCGCTGGAAGAAGACCGGCGACATTTTCTCGGTCCAGCACCGCGGCAAGGAGTATTTCCCGGCCTTCCAGTTTCGTGAGGGACGGCCGCACCCGACCGTCAAAAAGGCCCTCGCCGCCCTCCCTCCCCGCCTGTCGCCGTGGCAGCGCGCCTTCTGGTTCGTGTCGACCAACGGTTGGCTAGGCGACAAGGCGCCAGCCGACAGGCTCGACGATCCAAAGGCCGTGGTCGCCGCTGCCGAACGTGAGGGCCAAGAGGTGATTGGGTGAGCGTTTCGCGCGTACCCCTGCCACCCTCGCATTTTCCGCGCATCAATGTTCAGAGGGTGGCGAAAGGCGCCATTCTCCACCGAACCCACGCCGCCGGCTTCCGGCCGGCTGAGTTCAATCCCTGCAAAGGTCAACCTACGCGCTTCGCGCCCTTCACCGATGCCGAAGGCCAATGCGTTCCGACGCTCTATGCGGCGACAACCCGAGAGGCGGCGGCCTTCGAGTCGATCTTTCACGACATCGAACCGACCGCGCCGTTCAAGACGGTGCGCCTCGATGTCGTAGAATCGCGCAGCGTGAGTGCGATCGCGCCGAAGCGCGACTTGATGGTCGCCGGCTTGTTCGCGCCGGACCTCAAGGCTTGGGGCCTGAGCCGTGGCGAACTCATCGACACGCCGAAATCGAGCTATGGCCAAACCGTCCTCTGGGCTCAGGCGATACACCGCACCGGGTCCGACCTCGACGGGCTGATCTGGACGTCGCGGCAATGCGACCCAGATCAAGGCCTCGTCCTATTCGGAGATCGTGTCGGGGAGGCTGATTTCGACGTCCACGACCGCATCGACGCCAGCGCCGACGCGAGCCTATTGCTGGAGCTCAGGAATTTCGGCCGGCGCGCAGGCATTACGATCGTCGCCTGAGACCGTCGTGACCTACGGCTGCTCGGACTTGCGATGGGCGACCGCTCCCGGTCTTCGGGATGAGCTTGACGCCACGGTACAGAAGTGCCCCCTTGGGAGCGTCCGGCCGGCGTGAGCGTCCGGCGCCGGCAGCGGTCCAGTTACGCAAGCCTAATTTCCGCAGCGTCCGTCGGTGCGACGCTCTCGCTTCCCCGCGCGCGCGAAGATCCCCGGTCGCTCTGGCGGTCCGAAGCGTCGTCCGAAATGAGCCCCGCGTCCTTGAGCGCCTCGAGGTCGGGCAGGTCGCGCAGCGACTCGAACCCGAATTCCATCAGGAATTTCTCCGTCGTCACGTACGCGTACGGCGCCCCGAGTTTCGGGCTGCGCAGCCCCGCGGCGATCAGCCCATCCTCGCGGAGCGACGCGATCAGGTCGCGCGAAATCTCCCGCCCGAACATCTCTGAAAGCTCGCCCCGCGTCGTCGGCTGGAACATCGCGATCGCCATCAAGACCCCGGCCTCGAGTTTGGTCAGCGGCTTCGCGTCGGCAGAAATGTCGAGGGCGACGCGGATCGCCGGCCCGAAGGCAGGGCGGGTGTGGAGGGTGTAGGAGTCCCCTGCCCGCACGAGCTCGATGGGACTACCCCGCAGGTCTTCGCGCAGGTCGTCTAGGAGGAGGTCGAGCGCGCAGGTCTTGCCGACCACGCGCGCCAGGATGTCTCGCGTGACCGGCTTCGCCGCGGCGAACAGCACCGCCTCGACCCGCGCCTTCCACTCCCGCCAGCGGAGCTCCGGCGGCAGGTCGGCGAGCTCGCGGTCGAAGTCGGGCTCATGGGTCGGCCTATGCGCCATGACGGTCGGAGC
>CAIZGR010000856.1 GCA_903932535.1 uncultured Hyphomicrobiales bacterium
ATACCGGTCCCGCCGCCGGCGGCGCGCCCCGGGCCGGCTGAGGCGGCGGCGCTGGACCTGCTCGTCGAACCCTCCCACGCCGCCGCCCTCGCCTGGCGCGTCATCGGCCTTGCGCTCTGCGCGGGCGAGACGCTGGCGCCCGGCGCCTTCTTCATCTGGTTCGGCGCCGCGGCGGCGCTCGTCGGCGCCGTGGACTATATCGCGCCGATGTATCTGAGGATGCAGCTCCTCCTGTTCGGCGTGCTGGTCGCGGCGCTCGTGCTGATCGGCCGGCGGCTCTACGGCTCGTTCGGCGCCGAGCCGGGGCCGCTGCCGCAAAGCCGGGCGCACGCGATGATCGGCGCGGATTTCTTTCTCGAGGAGCCGATCGTCCGCGGCTACGGCCGCATCCGCGTCGGCGACAGCTCATGGCGCGTCGCGGGCATGGATTGTCCCGCCGGCATGAAGGTCAGGGTGACGGGGGTGGAGGACGGCTCGCTCCTGCGGGTCGAGCGCGTCCCCTCGGGTACGTCTCAGCGGTAGACCAGGACGGGAATGGTCGAGTGCGTGAGCACTTTGACCGTCTCGCTGCCGAGCAGCAGCGCCGACATCCCGCGCCGGCCGTGCGAGGCCATCACGATCAGATCGCAACCCTTGGCGTGAGCGATGTCGATGATCGCGCGATAGGGTTGGTCGTGCACCTCGCGGAGCGTCTCGCAGGGCACCCCGGCCGCATCGGCCGCGAGCTTCACCTGCTCGAGCGCCTGATCGGAAACCCGGCGCGATTCGTCCTCGTATTCGTCCTCGCCCACCGACACGAGCACCGCGTCCATCGACGCGACACGGTAGGGCTCGGTCAGGGTGAGCGCCGTCACCTTCGCGCCGCTCTCTTTGGCGAGTTGCACCCCATAGGCCACCGCCTTGCGCGACAGGTCGGAGCCGTCGGTCGGGATGAGAAGATGTTTGAACATGACTGCCTCATGCTGCGTTTTTTGTTAAGGTAGGCGAACGCGGTCGCCTGCGCCATAGCCGGCTCGGCGGCTGCGTCAACGAGTCCCTGAACACCGCGCGCCGGCGCGAACGCCTGCTCTCGCAGTTGCCGCGCCGTTCGCGCCCGGATAAGTTTTCGATCCCGACAGGACCCGTTGTCCTTCGGCCTCCGAATTCAAATTCCGCAAATTTCATCAAGGAGCCGTCGCATGACTTTCTCGCTGCCCGATCTGCCCTACGCCTACGAAGCGTTGGGCCCCTACATGTCCCGCGAGACGCTCGAATATCACCACGACAAGCATCACCTCGCTTACGTCAACAACGGCAACAACGCGGTCAAAGGCACCGAATGGGAAGGCAAGCCGATCGAGGAGGTCATCAAGGGCTCCTTCGGCAAGAACGCCGCGGTGTTCAACAACATCGGCCAGCACTTCAACCATTCGCAGTTCTGGCTGTCGATGAAGCCGAACGGCGGCGGCGCCATCCCGGGCGAGCTCGAGAAGGCGCTCGTGGACGCATTCGGCACGGTCGAGAAAGCCAAGGCGGACCTGATTCAGGCCGCCGTGACCCAATTCGGCTCGGGCTGGGCTTGGCTCGCCCTCAAGGACGGCAAGATCGAAATCACCAAGACCGGCAACGCCGAGAACCCGCTGGTCCACGGCGCCAAGCCCCTCCTCACCCTCGACGTCTGGGAGCACGCCTACTACATCGACTACCGCAACCGCCGGCCCGACTTCGCCAAGGCGTTCATCGAGAATCTGGTCAACTGGGAATATGTCGCCGAGCAATTCGGCCAGAAGTAAGCACTTCGCTTCGAGCCATGCCCTCCGGCTCGCGCCGGAGGGCCAAAACCCGAATCAGTCGGTCAGATTGAGGGTCTTCAGCTTGCAGACGTCGACGCCGGTCGCGTCCGTCTTCGCGCCGTCGGCGAAAGTCGCGTGCAGGTCGATCTGGCAATCCTTGCCCTTGGGGACTTTCGCGCCCGCCTTCTTGCCCGCCTTCAACGCGCCGAGGACCTGCTCGAACGTGTCCGATCCGGCGACGGCGACCTGAAGGTCGGTGAGGTCGGAGGCGCGCGAATTCATCACCGTGACCGAAAGGCTCGTCGCGGACTTCGCTTTCTTGCTGGTCTTCTTCTTGGCTTTCTTGGCCGTAGGCTTGGCCTTGGCGGGCGCGGCCTCGGCAGGCGCCGCTGCGGCTGGAGCCGCTTCGGCGGGGGCCGCAGGCGCGGCGGCGGCCGGGGCCGCAGGCGCGGCCGGTTCGGCGGTCTGCGCCCTTCCCGCGTCCGCGGCGATCAGGCCGAACAGCGCCGCCCCTGCGAGCGCCATCGTCAAGGTCGAACTTTTCATCTCAATCAACTCCTCCCAACCCTTTACGCTGGACGGCGACGTCCTTGTCGTGGGGAAGACCATGGCGCCGTTCGCCGGGCAGGAAAAGGGGAACGGCCAAACGCCAGCAATTCTAAAAGAAGGACGGACGGTCATTTTTGGGATTCACAAATCGGCGGAAACATGATTCTCGCTGGGGATGAATATCTTGGCGTCGCTTCTGTCTGG
>CAIZGR010000857.1 GCA_903932535.1 uncultured Hyphomicrobiales bacterium
CGCCCGGGCGGATTGCGCCGGAACGCGGGCAGGCGCTCGTGATCGAGGCGGCGGCGCTGATCGCCGGACGCGGCCTCGAGGATGTCCGTTTCGTTCTGGCGGGCGAGGCGCAGAAGGCCTCCTTCGGACGCGAGCTCGACGCGCTGGCGACCGCGCGCGGCGTCAAGGGGGCGCTGGCGCGCGTCGGGGCCGAGGCCGATCGGCCGGCGGCTTTCGTCGGCGCGAGCGTGGTGGTCTTTCCGGCGCGCGAAGCCGAGGGCGTCACCCGCGCCGTGATCGAGGCCGCCGCCGCGGGCGCGCTCGTCGTCGTCGCCGACGTGGGCGCGGCGGGCGAGATCGTCGCGGCGCCGCCCTATGCGCCGCCCGAGCAGCGGTCGGGCTGGCTGGTCGCGCCCGGAGATGCCGGCGCGCTGGCGGACGCGATCACAGCGGCCCTCACCCTCGGCGCGTCGGCGCGCGAGGCGATCCGCCGCCGGTCGCGCGAGCGCATCGCCGCTGGCTTTTCGCTCGCGCGTATGACACGTGACACATTGGGCGTATATGCCGAGGCTTTGCAGGAAAGGGGTTTGTGATGGCGGCAGTGACGAACGGATACAGCGCGCGGCAGATCGGGCTTCACTGGCTCGTGTTCCTGCTGGTCGCCTACCAGTGGTTCACCGGCGACGACATGAGCGACCTGTTCGACGCCGCCCACGGCGGGCCGCCAGCCGCCGTCAACCCGAATTGGGCGACGGTCCATGTCGTCGTCGGCGTCGCGGTGCTTGCGCTCGTGCTGTGGCGGCTCGGGCTTCGCCACGCCGAAGGGGTCCCGCCGCCGCCCAAGCAGCATCCGGCGCTTCAGTTTCTCGCCAGCGCCGTCCATGTCGGACTCTATGTCGACTTGGCCCTCGGCGCGCTCGTCGGGCTGATCGCCTATTACTGGCTGCCGCAGCTCGCGTTCCTGCATCACCTGATGATGCGGCCGGTGCTGCTGTTGCTGATCGCGCTCCATGTCGCCGGGGCGGTGTGGCACCGCTTCGTCGTGCGCGACGACGTCGTAACCCGGATGATCCGCCCGGCGCGTTAGCTCGAGCCGGCCCGGCGCCGGTTGGCAAAGAAGGCGTTCACGCTTTTCTCCGCGATCCGGGCCATCAGCGGGATCTCGGTCAGGGGCGTGTTCCGGGCGAGGTCGCGCCCAACCAGCGCGAAGGCGCGCCACCCCTCCGGCGGCGGCGCGGCGCTCAGCGCAAGCGCCGTCAGCGCGCATTGGCTGGACCAGAAGTCCCGCCGGCGCGGAAGATAGGCTTCGAGCATCGCCCGAACGCCTTCCGCGGCGGTTCGTGTCGGCTGCAGAACGGCTTCGAGGTCTTCGCCGGCTTCGAACCAGCTCTCGGCGACGTCCGAGTCCGCAACCGCTCGGTGCGCGTCCCGGATGGCCGCCTCCTCGTCCCGGTCGGCGATGCCGGCGAGAAGCGACTCGATCGTCTCCGCGGGCGTCGCGCAATCGGGAAGGATCTGTTCGAGTCCGATCGTCTCGATCGCGCGCACGAACTCGAACAGCGGCGGCGTGTTCGTGACGAGGTTTCGGCCGAGCGCCAGCCGCACCAGTCGAATCCAGGTTTCGACAGTCGTTTCGGCGGCAGGCATTGCGCGGCCGACCTCGCGCTGGAGCTCCTGCGCCTTTTTCTTGGGCGCATCCGCGATCAGGGTCGAATCGCCGATCCCTCGGGAATTGGCGAGCAGAACGACGACATCGACGCGCGCCCCGCGTTTGACCGTCGCGATCAGGCTGCTGGCGCCCGATCCGTCGCAGGCCGAGGCGGTCGCCTTTGCGATCCGCGCGCCCGCGTCCTCCTGCGCCGGGGCGGCCGGCGGGAAAGCCAGATCCAGCGCCTCGCGCCGCGCCGAGGGGAGCCACGGGCGTATGAGTCCGATCCTGCGCCGGGTGACCGCGTCCAGTTCGCCGCGCGCGGCGGAGGCGGCGAGGCCGCGAATCGCCGCCAGCGCCGTCGCCTCGTCGGGATCGAGCAGGAAGCCCGGCGCGCATCGCCGGGCCCTGTCGCCGAAATCGGACGCGACCGCTTCGACGAGGCCCGCCTTGTAGGCGGAAGGAAAGATCGCGGAAAAGCAACGGATCTCCTCGTGCAGTCCGAAATCGTCGCCCGCGAGACCGTTCAGCATTGGTTGCATGAGCGCCCGGAACCCATCCTCGCCGGGTTCCTGGAACAGACCCTCCGCAACCATCCGCCCCATGGAGGCGCGCGCCGCCTCGCCGACGTCGACCTTCGCCGACGCAAACAATCGGCCGAGAATGATGAGAATTCCCGGATGGATATCGTCCTCCCGCGCCGCCTCGCCGATCCTTTCGCGCGCCCGGTTCAGCGCTTTGCGCGCCTTGGGAGCGCCCCCGTTGGCGTCGATTCGCAGCCGCTCCAGCTCCTCGGACAGGTCCATCATCGCCTGCGTTTCCGGCATCTCGTCGACGTTGGCCGGGTCGCACGAGAGGAACGACTCGATCCTGTCGTCGAGCGACGGCTGTGGGTTCGGCAAGGCGTTCGTCAGCATCTGCCGCAGCATTTCGACGTCCTCGCCGGACAGAAACCGATCGAGCGGACCGGCGCGCTTTGTCTTGGTCTTGCGGGCCGGCGTGCGCTTGGCGGCGGGCTTCTTCATGGATCGCTTTGGCCTCGGTCGGGAAAATTTCTAGCGAGTCTACCTCGCCCATGGGGACCCGGCTACACCGGGTCCCGTCAATCCACAGCCGTTCGCCAGTTCTCCGGGTCAGGCGGGCCGAATGAACGACCCGTCGCGCAGATCCATCATCGCCTGACGGATTTCCGAGTCGGTGTTCATCACGATCGGCCCGTGCCAGGCGATCGGCTCGCGGAGAGGCCGGCCGGAGACGAGCAGGAAGCGCACCCCCTCCTCGCCCGCCTGGACGACGATCTCGTCGCCCGCCCCGAACACGACCAGCGAGCGGTTGCCGACCGGGTCGCGCACCAGAAGGTCCTTTCCGCCGGCCTCCGCCTCCCGCAGCACGCCGAACGGCTCGGAGGCGCCGGCGAAGTCGCCCGAGCCCTCGAAGACATAGGCGAAGGCTTGGCGGTAGTCCTCGACCTTCAGGCGCTTTTTCCTGCCGGCGGGCACGGAGACGTCGAGATAGCGCGGCTCGGCGGCGACGCCGTCGACCGGGCCGGTCTTGCCCCAGAACTCGCCGCAGATGACCCTCGCCGTCACGCCGTCGTCGTCGGTGATCTCGGGTATGGCGGCGGTCGGAACGTCCTGGTAGCGCGGCTTCGTCATCTTGAGCCGGGCCGGCAGGTTCGCCCAGAGCTGGAAGCCGTGCATGCGGCCCCCGGCGTCGCCCGACGGCATCTCCTGGTGCATGATGCCGCTGCCCGCGGTCATCCACTGCACGTCGCCCGCCCCGAGCACGCCCTTGTTGCCGAGGCTGTCCTGATGCTCGACCGAGCCCGCGAGCACGTAGGTGATCGTCTCGATGCCGCGATGCGGGTGCCAGGGGAAGCCGGCGCGATAGTCGGCCGGGCTGTCGCCGCGGAAATCGTCCATCATCAGGAACGGATCGAAGTCGGACGTGTCGCCGAAGCCGAAGGCCCGGCGCAGTTTCACGCCCGCGCCCTCCAGGGTCGGGCGGCTGAGCGCGACGCGTTTGACGGGTCGAATGGACATGGGAAGCTCCGAAAGAGGATAGCCTGCGAAATACTGGGATTTAGGTTGGATGAATAAAGAAGGACTTCGCAGGCCGCGCTGGAAACAGATTTAGGATAGAAATTCCAGAGCGCAAGACTATCAGTAACACCGGGAGAACCTATCAGTTTGATCGAAGGTGTCCTGCGCCTGGCCTCCCGCCGATCTTCGTCGTCGCCCTCGCCCCAGCCGCCACGGCGCGCTCCAGCGCCGTCCCGACGTCCGCGCCCGCAAGCTGCGCCGCGAGGAAGGCGGCGGCGAAGGCGTCGCCGGCGCCGGTGGCGTCGATCGCTTGGACTGCGGGCGCTTCGGCCCGCCACCGCCGCGCGCCCGCCGCCGCGATCGCGCCGGCCGAGCCGCGCTTGATCACGACGAGCGGGTAACGCGCGACAAGCCGGACGCACTGGGTCTCCGGATCGGCCGAGCCCGCGAGGACCTCGGCCTCGCCGGCGTTCGGCATGAGGAGGGCCGCGCCGCGCGTCCAGTCGAGAAAGGCCTGCGGGCCGGCCTCGCGCAAGAACTCCGAGGACGCCGGATCGACGCTGAC
>CAIZGR010000858.1 GCA_903932535.1 uncultured Hyphomicrobiales bacterium
CAATCGGATCGCCGACGCGATCGGACTTCGCGGGACGCCGACGCTCATCTGGCGCAAGGCGGACGGCAGCGCGGGCGAGATCGACGGCATACCGAAAAATTGGGATGCGCTGATCGCCCAGGTCGAGGAGGCGCACAATGTCTCGCGATAGCGACGAGCGCGATCCGGTTCGGCCGCGCCTTCTGCGCCGTCTCGGCCAGGCGGCCCTGTCGCCCTTTCTCTCGCTCAAGCTCCGCGAGCGCTGCGTTGCGCTTCGTCGCGACCTCGAGCAGCTCCGGTCCCGCGACGACGGACAGCCGTCGAAGGTTCGGCTCGACGAGACGGGCGCGTTCGACCTCGAGGCGATGGCCTTCCTGCACGGGCAGGCGCGCCGCCGCTTCGAAGACACGCTGGCGCGCCGGCGGCGATCGACGGCTCGCTACGCGTGGATCTTTCTGGGGCTCGGGGCGATGTTCTTCATCGCCTGGCTCTATCGGCTCGCGACCATGACCTGGACCGTGAACGCGACACTGACGGCGTTGCAGTTCTCCCCGGCCTGCGCGGTGTTCTTCCTGCTCGCGCTCCTGTTCGGACTCGAGAACTATCAGATCCGGCTCGGTCGAAAGGTTTCGGTTCGGGAGTTTTTCAGCGCGCCGTCCGGCTTCTGGCCGCGCTGACGGGCGATTCGGTTCGCTTCATCGGGAAGGGCGGCGCCGCGGAGGCGCCGCCCCTTCTTTGGTCCGATGCTTCAGAACGTGCCAGGCGGCTTGAGCGCCGCTCCGCCGCCCGCTCCGGTCGCCCATTCCGCGCCCTCGTAGTCCGGTCGGGAGGCCTGCGAGGCGGGCTCGGCCGGCTTCACGATCGTCCGCTGCACGTCATACGCCGGCGGCCGCCAGATCGCGTTCGACGATCCATAAGGCGCGTACGGATCGTACCACGGGTTTCGGACGGGGGGAGGGGCGAGCGCGGCGTAGCTCGAGGGGGTGCGGAGGTTGCCCTGCGCGCAGCCGGCGAGCGTGGGGAGGAGGAGGGCGATCGGGAGAAGGCGGTTCATGGGATGGGCTCCGGGTTCGGAGCTCATCCTGACGAGCGGCCGCGCGAACGCCGCGTCGGAAATCAGGGCCGCGCGAGGGCGTCGGTCAGGGCGTCGAGTCTCTCAGCCTTTTCCGGCGTCTCGCTGAAGCCGAAAAAGAGGCCGCCCCGATCAATGACGTCCGCGGCTTCCTTGACCATCACGACCAGTTCGCCGAATTCGGGCCGATCGGCGCGCCCGGCGAGGAGGGCGTCAAGGATCGCGGTCGCGACGAGGCGGAAGCATTGCAGGCTCTGCTTTTCCCGGAAGGTCTCGTCGTGGGCCGCCTGCTCGGCGGCGACGTCGGGGTTGCGATCTTCCAGGCGGGCGCGGAGGAGGGCGTTCTCTTCTCGCAGGGCCTTGGCCTCGGCCGTAGCGGGGGCCCACTTTTGGTCCCTCCAATAGAGCGCCTCATTGCGGAACTGATAGGTCTTGTCTTTCCACTCAAGCGCCTCGCCGTAAAGCCTGTTGCTGGCAGCGTAGTTATGAACCGACGCCTCTCTGGTCTCATCCAGCGCGGCGTGAAGTCGATCAATGTACGATTGATCCACGGTCACGGTCCGAACGCCGTAAAGGATTTGATGCACAACCTCGAGGTTATGATCTGACCTCCGATCGTCCGAGCGTCCGGCATCATAACCGAGAGAGTAGCCAATCCAGCCTTTCATTCATCGTCCTCAGGTCGTCGCCCGCCGCCACCCATGTCCATCATCGCCTGCATCGTTGTGTCTACTCCCGAAGGCGATCCGCTCGACGAGCTGTTCTTATTCGTACCACTTGACCCAATTGCTTTTTGGTCGCCCTGTCCCCCGAACTTTCCCGACTCCGCTGTGAGTCTCTTCGGATTGACGGTGTCTGCGACGGTCCCGAGAACCTTCTGCGTCCCGATCAATCCGGCGGCTTGCGCCCACTCGTCCATGTCGACCCGGTTGGCTGACGAGAACCCGATCATGCGCGGCACGTGGTGCGGGATCAAGGTGATCATCCGGAACGAGGCGATCGCCGCCACGACATGCGCGAGCACGAAGATCGAGAGCAGCACGAAGAGCCCAAGCCAATCGGTGACGATCCAGCCGTCGCCGAGCACGAAGGCGGCCGCCACGCCGAACGACATGCGGATGAGCCATGAGATGCAG
>CAIZGR010000859.1 GCA_903932535.1 uncultured Hyphomicrobiales bacterium
CGCTCGGGCCGACGCTGTTCGAGGCGCTCGGCTTCGTCTGCGGCCTCTATCTCTGCTGGCTCGGCGCGCGGGCGCTCATGACCCGCAAGGACGCGCCGCCGAAGACGATCGGCGCCGAGCGCCCGCTCATGACCGGCATGGCCTTCGGCCTCACCAATCCGAAATCCTATCCGGTGGCGCTCGCGATGTTTTCCGCGATCGTCGCCCCCTATATCGGCGCGCTGAAAGTCGCCGACGCGCCGCAGATGTTCGCAGCCGCCTTCGCCGGGTTCCTGCTCGCCGACGCGACGCTGATCTTCACCGCCGGCCTGCCGGCGGTGCGGAAATTCTTCCTCACCCACGGCGTCGCGGTGACGCGGGTGGTCGGCGTGATCTTCATCCTGTTCGGCGCGCGGTCGATCGCCGACGCCGCCGAGGGGGCGATGCGCAGGAGGGCGTGAGGGCCACTGCGACCGCATCGATCGGGAGACTGTCTCCTGGCGAGGACTATGATCCGTCCGCTCTGCTCCGAGGCCGACTGCGAGGCGGCGCTCGACGAAATCGAAGCGTGCTTCGACGATGAGCCGAAACCCGGCACCCCGGAAGCCGACCGCTTCGATCTTCTCGCGCTGGTCATCGAAGATTACGAGCGCAAACGCTGGCCGATCGAGCCTCCGGATGCGCTCGACGCCATCCGATACGGGATGGAGACCGGCGGCCATACCCAGGCCGATCTCGGCCGTCTTCTCGGCTCGCGGCAACGCGCATCCGACATCTTGTCCGGCAAGCGGTCCCTGACGATGCGGATGGCGTGGAAGCTCAACCGCGATTGGGGAATTCCGGCGGAGGCGCTGATCGCGCCGCCCGGAACCGGGGGACGGAAGTCCGCGGCATGAGGGATCGTCACGCGCCTGGGCAGTCGATGCCCCTGGGACGGGCGCGGCATCAAGGCGCGCGCTCGATCGCCGACGCCGCCGAGGGGGCGACGCGCAGGACGGCGTGAGAAGAGCGCAGGCTTTCTCCCAGCGAAAGGCGACTGGACAAGGTTCAATCCATGAACTGCCTGAAATCGAGCACGCAGTAACCCAAAGCGTTGGCTCGATTCGACAAGGGCTGGTCGATCGTCAGCAGCGTCGGAGCCATCTCATTCAGGCTCAGGAGGTGCAGGATCACCGCATCGGTGATCCCGAGGTCTTGGAACTCGTCGCGGGCAGCGCCCATGGCGCTCGGGACTGGATACTCGATCGTACTGGAGATCAACTTCTGGAAGGTTGCCTGGATCGATCTTCGCTTGGGATTTGCAATGTGCCGCAGAAGCGAAGATGTCTCCGCAACGATATGCGGCACGAGGACGATGTCGGAGAATCGTCCTGTCCATTCCACCAGCAATTCGTAATGTAGATAAGTGAAATCGGTTGCGAGACGTTTATGCAGAGCGATATAATCTTTCGAAGTTGTTCCAAAGACGAGCAGCAGCAATAGATTTGTGTCGAGAACGACAGGGCCTATCATTTTCCAATTCCGACCCTGGGGCGATCTTTCATGGACAACACCCGTCCATCATCATGAAGCAAGATGACCTTTTCCGTTCTCCGCACAGGTGAGGCGGCTCCGAGATTTTCCAAAACCTCCTGCGCTCGCGTCCGCGGCGTATTCCAGGGACGAGAAAAGCCGAATGTTATCATCCACTGGTCGCCGACATGCTCGATTTCCTCGAGGCTGATGTCGGTGATGTTCTCATCGACAAAAACTTGCTTCAGGTAGCTCCTGGCAGCGGCAATCGCTTCCAGATCGTTCATGACATCGACTCCGCAGTGCGACAACGACGGCTCCAACTTCCTATCACGGACCGGGGCTTCTCCCGAAGTCCGCTGGTCAGGTTCGCCGCGAGCGTCCCTATCGCCGGTACGATGTTTTCCATCCTGCTGGCGACGGACGGCCGAATGGTTTGCGGCGGAACCGGGTGGAACACCGGGAAAACCCGTGCCACCTTGGGCGGCGCGTCCCGGAAATGCGGACTCATGACGGACATGGTTATCGAAGCGCTCGACTGGCCGGCGATCGAACGCGATCTCGACGCCTGCGGCTGCGCCGTCGCGCCGAAACTGATCGCGCCCGAGGCCTGCCGGGCGCTCGCTGCGCTCTTTCCCGACGACCGGAGATTCCGCGCGACCGTCGTCATGGCGCGCCACGGCTTCGGCCGCGGCGAATACCGCTATTTCGCCGATCCGCTTCCCGGCCGCGTCGCCGCCCTGCGCCGCGGCCTCTACCCGCGCCTCGCGCCGATCGCCGATCGCTGGAACGAAACGATGGGCCTGGACCGGCGCTATCCGGCGGAGCACGACGCCTTCCGCGCCGAATGCCGCGCCGCCGGCCAAACCCGGCCGACGCCGCTCCTGCTGCGCTACCGCGAAGGCGACTACAACTGCCTGCATCAGGACGTCTACGGCGCGCTCGTCTTCCCGCTCCAGGTGGCGATCCTGCTGTCGGCGCCGGGGCGCGACTTTTCGGGGGGCGAATTCGTGCTGACCGAGCAGCGCCCGCGGATGCAGTCGCGCGCCGAGGTCGTGAGCCCGGGGCAGGGCGACGGCGTGATTTTCGCCGTGCGGGAACGCCCGGTCCAGGGAACGCGCGGCCCTTACCGGGTCGCGCTCCGCCACGGCGTCAGCCGCATTCGAGGCGGCGAGCGCTTCACCCTCGGGATCATCTTCCACGACGCGACCTGAGCGCGTTCTCGCGAAGACGTCGAAATCACAGCGTTTCGTAGATCTTGATCGCCAGATCGAGATCGTCGAAGACGCGGCCTCTTCCCGATTTCAGCACGAGCGCCTTGTTGCAATAACGCTTCAGCGTATGCACGTCGTGACTGACCAGGATCATCGCGCAATTGGCGCGCTGCACGAACAGCGCGTCGTGACACTTGCGATGAAACCTCTGATCGCCGACGGCCAGAACTTCGTCGACGAGAAAGCACTCGAAGTCGATGGCGAGCGTCAAGGCGAAGGCGAGCCGCATTTGCATCCCGGAAGAATAGTTCCTGACAGGCAAGAGCAACTGACGGCCGAGCTCGGCGAAGTCGTCGACGAAGGCGATCACCTGCTGCACGTCGCGTTGGTAGAGGGTGGCGGCGAAGCGGATGTTGTCGATGCCGCTCATCGTCCCTTCGAACCCGCCCGAGAAGGCGACGGGCCACGACATGAAAAGCCCGCGATGGACCGAACCCGAGGTCGGCGCCTCGACGCCTCCGACAATCTTGACCAGCGTCGATTTGCCCGCGCCGTTCTTGCCGAGCACCCCGATCTTGTCGCCCATTCCAATGTCGAAGCTGACGCCGTCCAGAACCCGTCTCGGCCCGATCTGGGTATGGTACGTCTTCACGACGTCGCGCGCGACCACGCGCCGCAGGGGCGGAGCCGCGGGAGCGGCCTCCCGCGTCGTCGGCATGCCCGCCGTCTCGGGCGCGGCGACTTCGGCAGGCGGCCCGTTCGCGGGTCTCGGTCTGGAGCCGAAGGCGATCACACGCTGTGCTCGGATGCGCTGATCCGCAAGGACCGCAAGATGAGCCAGGCGCCGATGGCGACGATCGCGACCAGGAACACGTCGAGAAACCGCTTGGGATATTCTGGAACGTCCGACAGGTTCGGCTCGGCGACGGTTTCGATGTAGAGGTGCTTTCGTTGCGCGTCTTCGCGGGCGCGCTCGAAATTTTCGAGCGCCGCCTCGAGGGATTTCGCCGCGAGGTCCCGCTCCAGCGCCAGCGATTCGAAGGCGGCGAGCGCCGAGGCGGTCGATGTGGCGGTCCCGACGACCTGGCTTTGCAGCTTGGCGATCTCGTCCTTGTAGGATTCGACGTTGCGCCGTTGAGGTTCGATGCCGGGGTTCGACGGCGTGAGGGCGGTCTGCCGTGCGAGGGTCGCCTCGAGCTTCGCCTGCGCTTCGCTCAACCGCCCGATCGTGGCGAGCGCGGCGACCGATTCCTGTCCGGGATCGACCGTGCCGTGCGCATTGCGAAAGACCGTGAGATTGGCTTCGACTTCCGCGGTCTTGTCGCGCGCCTTGTCGACGATCATCTGCGCGTAACGCATCGCGTCGTCGTGGGCGCGGTCGTTCAGCGTGTTGATCAGCGCCTCGGCGTAACCCATCACGGCGATCGTCAGGTTTCTTGCGTCCTCGGGACGATGCGCGATGGCCCTCAGCGTGCTGATTCCGGACGCTTCGTCGAGGGAGACGTCGACGACGCTCTTGAAGTGCCGGTAAAGGTGCTCGAAGTCGTCCCGCGAATAAAAGTTCGGAAACCGGACGAACGGGTCCTCCCCCGGCCGGTCGAGGATGTCGCGCAGGGCGTTGTGGCCGGCGAGCAGGCGAACCATGTCGCGAGACCGGACGTATTCGTTGACGACCCAGGTCTCGTCGGTCGCTCTGGACAGGCCCTGCGTCTCGACGAGGGACGCGACGCCCGCCAGCGCAGCTCCGCCGCTCGACCGCACCACGTATTGCGTTTCGGAGACGTAGCGGTTCGAGGCGATCAGGAACAGGTAGACCCCCGCGACGAGCACCGGAAGGACGACCATGACGGGAAAGTCGTACCACCGCCTCCAAAAAGGTTTGGGCTTCGGCGCGAAGGTTTCCCGCTCGTCGCAGGGTACGAGCGTGCCCCGAAGCGCGATCGGCGTCAGCTCGATTTCCTCGATCAGGATCTGCGCCGGCTCCGGTTTCTGTTGGGTCGGCGTCTCGCTCATTGCTCGTGCTCCTGGGCGCCGACGGTGACGATCCAGAGCACGGCGAAGATTGCGAAGCCCATCACCAGGAAGGTCGACGTCGTGCGAAGCCCCTCCGGCTCGGTCGCCTCGTCGGGGAGGTTGGGGGCTACGATCTGCTCGACGTAGATCAGTTGCCGGCGCGCGTCCTGCCGGGCGAGCTCGAGCGACTCGATCGCCGCCGATAGCGACTTGTCGGCGAGATCGCGGTCGAGGGTCAACCGCTCGTATTCCGACACCTTGCCGGCGAGCGCTTCGTCGGAGCCGGCGAGCTTGGCCCGCTCGGCGAAGATTCTTTCCTGCAAGGCGTCCGCTTTCGCCCTGAGCGCCGCAATCGCCGGACTCGAGGCCGCCGAGAGCGTCGTCTCCCTCAGCGCGGCCTCGGCCTGCGCATAGTCCAACGAAAGCGCCGTGATCGTTTCGAGCAACAATTCCGAATTCTTGCCCGGATCGACGAGCAGGTGCTTGTTGCGAAATTCGGTCAGGGCGGCTTGGGCCGCCACCACGCCTTTTTCGGCGGCCGCGACATGGTCCTCGGCGGAGGCGACGGCGTCGTTTTGCGCCCGCAGGTTCAGCCGGTTGGCCAGATCCTCGGCGAGCGCGAGCAGCTCCACGCCAATTCTCCGCGCGTCATCGGCGCTGAACGCCACGACCGCGAGGGAGGAAATGCCTTTGACGCCGTCCTGCACGAGGGACACGCGATCGAGGTAATATTTGTAGAAGCGCTCCTCGCTGTCCCATTCCCAGGGCCGGGGAAATCGGGCGAGGCGATCGACGTCCGCCCGCTCGAACATCGCCCGCAAGGGTAGCCGCTGCTCGAGCGCCCGCATCGCGTCGCGGGAAAGAATGAAATTCTGCACGATGTTGGCGTCGTCGACGGTGCGGGAGATGCCGAACGTGCGAAACAGCGCGTCCAGACCGCTCGCGCGTCCGCTCGAAAGGCCGCGCACGACAAACTGGGCCTCCGAGACCCAGCGGGGCGTCGCCAGCACGCCCGTGTAAAGGGCGCTCAGCGCCGTCGGAATCACCACGATCGCCAGGAACGCCAGCCGGACGCTTTGCGCGCGGGCGCGAATCCGCAATCCGGCGGCCCTTGCCGCGGACTGGCCGCCGACCGCAGGAAGGCGCATTGGCGTTCGCGCCCCGAAAGGCTGGAACATCGTGCCCCCATGGTTCAGCCAGGCAAATCGACAGCCTTTTTAGCGCGACAGGAGCCGCAGCGCCACCAGGACGACTGCACGGGCTATTTCTGTCAAAAAACGGCGCTATCCAGCGCCCGGGAGCATGGTATCAGGCGTCCGCCCTCGCCATGCCGATGGGCCGGGAGTTCGAGATCGTGTCCGCCGAGCAGCCCTTTCGCCGGGGAATCCTGTTTCAAGCGCTCGGCGCGCCTTCGAGTCTGACCTATACCTGCTGCGCGCTCATTCGCGCCATGGCCGATATCGTGTACGGGCGCCACGCGCTGATTCAGGCGGTCTTTGTCGACGACGTCAAGAACGGTTGGGCGCAACTCGAACGGGCCGCCACGACGCCGATCGTGCTGTTTTCCGACTGCCCGAGCAAGGGGCTCGTGGATCTGGTGGTTTCGACCCGCCTGCCGTTCGTGGTCGTCGTCGACGATTTCGAGGAGACGGCGCACCAGGTCATGGAGGCCCGCGACATGGCGCTCCCCGAGATGCTGCGCTTCGTCACCCAGGCGTACTGCTCGCTCGACGCCGGTCGAGGCGACGCGGCGCTCGTCGTCTCCGCCGGGGACGGCCGGCGCGGGTTGCGCGAGGTCATGACGCGGCTCGCCGAGCATTTCGGTCTCGACGCGCCGAACGAGACGTCGGCCCGAACGCTCGCGGCGCTGGGCTACCCAGCCGGCGCCACGGACACGCTTCTCGACCACGTCGTGGCGTCGGGCCTGCGCGTCACGTCGCCGGCCTCTCGGGCCGCGCGGGCCGACGCGATCGTCAGACTCGTGGCGTCGCAATACAACGGCGTGGGCTCGGGCCGCGGCGGCCGGCGGATCGAATGGCCGACCGAAATGTTCCTCGACTGGGACCGGCCGGGCCAGTTCCTGCGGGGGCCGGTCGAGATGCTCGGTCCCGCCCGGTTTGTCGTCTGCGGCCCCTATTTTCACCTTCCGCAAGGGGAATGGACCGCCGAGGTCGTCATCGAAATCGCCGACAACCGGTCCGGCAACCGGCTCGGCGTCGACGTGTTCTCCGGCGCGATCCTGGGCGGGGTCGTCATGGCCCTGCCGGCGTCCGGGGTGTTCACGTTCTCGATTCCGTTCGGCGTCGCCGACGCCTTTCTCCCGGTCGAGCTGCGATTCCAGCTCCTGGAGGGCGCGATCGAAGGTCAGCTCGCGCTGCGCGCCGCAGCGTTCACGAGGATTGCGCCGGCCGCCGGCGAGGTTGAAGCGCGCGCCCCCGCGCGTTAATCGACAGGAGGGCTGTCGCCCGCCACGGCCCTCGCCGCGGGCGGCGGACCTCGGGGACGCCGATTTGACCAAACCGATCGACAGC
>CAIZGR010000860.1 GCA_903932535.1 uncultured Hyphomicrobiales bacterium
CGCCTCGTTCCAGATGCGCGAGTTCGAGGAGCGGTTCATCACAATGGGCCTGCCCTACAAGGTGATCGGCGGCCCGCGCTTCTACGAGCGGGCGGAAATTCGCGACGCGCTCGCCTATCTGCGCTGCGTGGCGCAGCCCGACGACGACCTCGCCTTCGAGCGCATCTACAACCAGCCCAAGCGCGGCCTGGGCGAGGCGACGCTGGCGATCCTGCACGAGTTCGGCCGCCGCGCCGGCGTCTCGCTCATGCGCGCCGCGCAACTGCTGATCGAAACCGAGGAGCTGAAGCCCCGGCCGCGCCAGCTCCTGCGCGCCCTGCTCCAAAGCTTCGACCGCTGGCGCAAGCGCTCGGAAGAGATGCCGCACGAGGAGCTGGCGCAGCTCGTGCTGGAGGAGAGCGGCTACGTCGACATGTGGAAGGCCGAGCGCACGCCCGACGCGGCCGGCCGGCTCGACAACCTCAAGGAGCTCGTCCGCTCGATGGGCGAGTTTCCCGACCTCGGCGCCTTCCTCGAGCATGTCTCGCTGGTCATGGACGTGGAAAGCGCCGAAGGCGGCGCGCGCGTCTCGATCATGACCCTGCACGCCGCCAAGGGCCTCGAGTTCGACCTCGTCTTTTTGCCGGGGTGGGAAGAGGGCCTGTTTCCGCACCAGCGCGCGCTCGACGACAACGGCCGCGCCGGGCTCGAGGAGGAGCGCCGGCTGGCCTATGTCGGCCTCACCCGGGCGCGGCGGACGGCGAAGATTTTCCACGCCGCCAACCGCCGCATGCGCGGCCTGTGGCAGACCTCCGTGCCCTCGCGGTTCATCGGCGAATTGCCGGTCGAGCACGTCGGGTTCGAGGAGACGGCCGGCTCGGCGGCGTTCGGCGGCTACGGCGTTTCCCGCTTCGACGCGGCCGGCTTCGGCTCGCGCTACGAGACGCCGGGCTCGCGCCGCGCGGCCGAGGCGTGGGCGCGCCAGAACAGCGCTTCGCCCGCGAGCTTCGGCGGCGGCCCGGGGCGTCCGGGCGACGGGCGCGCGCTGCCGGCGCCCGCCTCGGGCTTTGCGGCCGGGGCGCGCGTGTTCCACATCAAGTTCGGGCCGGGCTGCGTGGTGGCGGCGGACGGGCCGAAGCTCACCATCGATTTCGACCGCGCCGGCCGCAAGCTGGTGATGGAGAGTTTCGTCACGCCGGAGCCGTGATCACCCCTCCGCCGTCCCCCGCCCCAGCGCCGCGCTGACGTAATTCACCGCCCCCGGCGCGGCGACCGCATCCAGAATCGGCAGCATGATGCGCAGGCGGGTGAGATCCACCGGCCCGTCGGCCGCGCCGCCGACCTCGGCGGCGACGTCGAAGGGATCGAGCGTGAGATCGAAGCCCGCGCCGCTGAAGCGCACGCGCTCGCCCATCCGCTCGATGCGGACGACGTCGCCGCCGAAGCGGCCGAGCATCCGGGCGCCGCCGGAACCCTGCTCGACGACGAAGCCGTCGCGCTCCGGCGCGGCCTCGAACGTCGCGCGGCTGCCGAAGAACAGCGGCTTCGTCCGGAACGGTCCGCCGTCCTCGGGGCAGAGCACGTCGCAATGGCCGCATTCGTTGCAGACGTCGGCGAAGGCGCCGATCTGGTGCGGCTTCTTCACCTTCACCACGCCGACGACGTCCACGGTCCACCCGGCGTCGGTCGGCGTCAGGCGCTCGACCGGCGTCTCGCCGACCTTGACCGAGAAGCTGAAGTTGGCGTCGTTGGGACACACGGGAATGCACTTGTCGCAGGTGAGGCAGTCGAACAGCACGAGGACGCTGCCGATCTTCTTCGGCGGCGTCGCGTTCTCGGCCGCGCCGTAGCGGCGGTCGGCGAGGACGCGCTCGGCGTAGACCGCGCTGTTCAGCACGCGGGCCGCCGAAAGCCAGGCCGGGAAGGCCTCGCCCGCCGCGGCGCGCGGATCGCCGCCGGCTGCGAGCGCTGCGCGGCAGGCGGCGGCGCGCGCCTCCGGCAGGCCGAGGCCTTCGAGCGCCGCCTCGGCCTGTCCGTGCGCCTTGAGCACGAAGGCGTCGATGTCCTTCGCCCCCGCCGCGTCCATGCGCTTGACGAGCGCGCCGAAATAGCGCCAGCCGCGCCGATAGCCGCCGAACTTCAGGAAATCGCTGCATACGGTGACGGGCTTCAGCCCCAGGCCGACCGCGTCGGCGAAATTGCCCTCGTCGATGCCCCCCGAGAACGACACCGGCAGGCGGTCGCCGAACACGCCGCGGAAGCGCGCGACGAGCGCGATGGCGAGCGGGTGCAGCGGCGGGCCGGAGAGGTACATCAAGGGCTCGCTCGCCGGGAAGACGCCCCGGTTGTTCTCGACCACCAGCGTGTTGGAGAACTTCACCCCGAGGCTGCGCCCGCGCGCCGCGGCGAAAGCGTCGAGGCGTTCGACGATTGCGACCACCTCGTCCCAGGTCGCGTCCTCGGCGAAGGCCCGCTCCGGGACGACGATGTCGCTGTAGCCGAGCCGGTCGCGGAGGATCGCGTCCAGCGCTTCGCGGCCGAGCAGCGTCGGATTGAGCTTGATCACGACGTCGAGGCCGACCTCGCCGATGAGATGCTCGACGATCGCCTCGATCTCGTTCGGCGGGCAGCCGTGGAAGGTCGAGAGCGTCAGCGAGTCGGAGATGCGGGCCGGGAACGGCAGGTCGCGGAATGTCTCGAACGGCGCGGGAATCTGCGCCCGTAAGCTTTCGACGACCGTGGTCGCGTCGAGCATGCCATCGAGAAAGCCGCGCACCTTGGCCGAGCGGATGCCGGCGAGATCGTAGCCGACGCTCATGTCGAACACGGTGTCGCCAAGCCCCGCGCCGACGCCGGAGGCCTTCAGCATCTCGATCAGCATCGCGCCCTTGACGTATTCCTCGAGCGACTGCGCGACGGTCAGCTCCTGCGACCATTCGACGTTGAAGCCGACGGTCGCCATGTCGATGCACGGGCGCGGCACCTCGATGGCGTCGTTGACCTGGACGGTCTTGCACTCGATCACCCGCCCGCCGGCCAGCCACGAAAGCGCGATGTTCTGCGCCATCTGGGTGTGCGGCCCGGCCGCCGGCCCGAACGGCGTCGCGGCGCGGCGGTCGCCGAACGCCACCGACAGGTCGCGCCCCGGAGTGGCCTCGACGAAACGCTGGGCGGGAAGGTCGAAGATCGAACGCTTCTCGTCGAGCTCGCGGAACATCCGGCCGATCAGGACGTCGAAGGGGACGGGGGCGAGTTGGACCATGGGCTCATGCCGGTGCGGGGGGTGGGGAAATCCCTTCGCCCCGCGAAGCGGGGAGAAGGTGGACGCGCCGAAGGCGCGGCCGGATGAGGGGCTGCGCCGAGCGGCGGAGGTTGGCGGAAGGCGGCGCAAGGCGACCGAGGTTGGCGCAGCCCCTCACCCCGGCCCTCTCCCCGCACAGGGCGTCGAAAGACGCCCGTCTTTCGACGGGCTTTGCGGGGCGAGGGGGAATTGGCGCGCGCCGCGTCATGCGCCCGCCTCCCGCTCGACCCCCGACAGCACGACGGCCACCGCGCCGCCCGCGGGCGCCGCGAGGACGCCGGCGAGACCGGCCGTCCCGGTCGCGGAAGCCGGGATATCGGTCAGCGTGCGCACGTGCGCGAGCGCCTGCGCCACCGCCGCCTCGTCGGCGACGACCGCTTCGCCGCCGGTTGCGCGCATCGCTTTCGCGATCTCCCACCAGTCGTAGGTCTCGTCGTCGAGAATGCCGTGGGCGAGGCTCACGGGGACGCTTTCCCAAGGGCGCATGAACTGCGACCGGCGGCGCGCCGCCTCGCCGAGCGCGACGCCGTCGAGCCGGCCCCAGGCGCGCGCGAGCGGCGCGCAGCCTTCGGCCTGCACCGCGATCAGGCGCGGGGCGCGACGCACGAGTCCGGCGGCGGCGGCGAGGGCGAAGCCTTGCGCCAGCGCGCTCGCGAGCGCGCCGCCGCCGACCTGCACATAAAGCGCGTCGAGGCCGGCGCCTTCCGCCGCCAGCGTCTCGGCCATCTCGAAGGCGAGGGTGCGCGCGCCCTCGACGGCGAGGCCGTTGTCCGGCCCCTGCACCCCGAACGGAA
>CAIZGR010000861.1 GCA_903932535.1 uncultured Hyphomicrobiales bacterium
CGAGATCTACACAGGCGAAGACACTCTTTCCCTACACGACGCTCTTCCGATCTCTTCGTCGGCAAGTCGAAGGCGATGGAGATGTGCCTCACCGGGCGCCTGATGGACGCGGCCGAGGCCGAGCGTTCGGGCCTCGTCTCGCGCATCGTGCCGGCGGCCGCGCTGGTCGAGGAGGCGCTGAAGACCGCAGCCGCCATCGCCGCGATGTCCGCCTCCGCCGTCTATGCCGCCAAGGAGAGCGTCAACCGCGCCTACGAGACGACGCTGTGGGAAGGCGTCCGCTTCGAGCGCCGCATCTTCCACTCGCTGTTCGCCACCGAGGACCAGAAGGAAGGCATGAAGGCCTTCGTGGAAAAGCGCCCGGCGGCGTTCCGAAACCGGTGACTTGCGCCTTCTCCCCGCCTTGCGGGGAGAAGGGACTCACCGTCTGCCGAACAGGCGCTCGATGTCGGAAAGCTTCAGCTCCACATAGGTCGGCCGGCCGTGGTTGCATGTCGATGCGCCCGGGGTGGCCTCCATCTGCCTGAGCAGCGCGTTCATCTCCTCGGGCTTCAGCGGCCGGCCCGAGCGCACCGAGTGATGACAGGCGAAGGTGCCGAGATAGGCGTCCAGGCGTCGCGCGAGGCTCTGCGCCCCGTCCTCGGCGGCGAGGTCGGCGGCGAGGTCGCGCACGAGGCCCACGAGATCGCCTTGGGCGATGATCGCCGGCGCCTCGCGGACGAGGATCGCGCCGGCGCCGAAGCCTTCGACGACGAGGCCGAGCGCGGCGAGATCCTCGCCATGAGCTTCGATCAGCCCCGCCGCGTCCGGATCGAGGTCGACGACGAGGGGATGGAGGAGGGCCTGCCGTTCGACGCCCCGGTCCTCGCGCTGGGCTTTCAGGGTCTCGTAGACGATCCGCTCGTGCGCGGCGTGCTGGTCGACGATCACGAGCCCGTCCGGCGTCTCGGCGAGAATATAGGTCTTGTGGACCTGGGCGCGCGCCGCCCCGAGGGGCGCCGCGAGGTCCCGCTCTGCCGGCTCGCGGGCGACGACCGCGGCGGCGGGGGCGAAGTCCGCGAACCGCTGCTGCGCGGGCTCGGCCCAATGCGGCGCGGCCGCTGCGCCGCCTCCCCCAGACGGGGCGGCGGGCGAGGCGCGCCAGTCCCATCCGCCCGCAGGCGGCGCGGGGCGGAAGCCGGCTTGCGGGCGCATGGCGAGCGCCGTCGCCGTTCCGCCGGTGGTCGCGGCCCGATGCAGGGCTTCCGCGAGGCGTTGCTTGACGCCGCCGACGACGAGGCCGCGCACGAGGCCGGGATCGCGAAAGCGCACCTCCGCCTTGGACGGGTGGACGTTGACGTCGACGCTATGGGGATCGCATTCGACGAACAGCGCCGCGACCGCATGCCGGTCGGCGGGCAGGAAATCGAGATAGGCCGCGCGCAGCGCGCCCGACAGCGTCTTGTCGCGCACCGCACGGCCGTTGACGAAGAGATATTGCGCGAGCGCGTTCGGCCGGGAGAAGGTCGGGAGCCCGATCCGCCCGGAGAGCCGCACGCCCTCTCGGATCGCGTCGAGCTCGAGCGAATTGGCGGCGAAGTCGGACCCGAGCGCCTGCCGCAGGCGCTCCGCGAGGCCCGCCTCGCCCGGCCCGCAGGCCGGCCAGTCGAAGCCCGAGCCGATCTCGCTCGCCAGCGAAAAGCGAACCTGCGGGTTGCCGAGCGCGAGGCGGCGCACGACTTCGGAGACGGCCTGCGCCTCGGCGCGGTCGGACTTGAGGAATTTCAGCCGCGCGGGCGTGGCGGCGAAGAGGTCGCGCGCCTCGACCCGCGTGCCCGCGGCGCCGGCGCAAGGACTGATCGGGCTTTTCGCCCCGTCCTCGACCACGAGCCGCGAGCCCGTCGCCGCGCCCTCCGCGCGGGTGCGGATCTCGAGCCGCGACACCGAGGCGATCGAGGGCAGCGCCTCGCCGCGGAAGCCGAAGGTCGCGATCGCCGTCAGGTCGCCGTCGGGGATTTTCGAGGTCGCGTGGCGCTCGACCGCGAGCGCGAGGTCGGCTTCGTCCATGCCGCGGCCGTCGTCGCTCACGCGGATCAGGCGGCGCCCGCCGGCCTCGATCATGACCTCGACGGCGCGCGCGCCGGCGTCGAGCGCGTTCTCGACCAGCTCCTTCACCGCCGCAGCCGGCCGCTCGACCACCTCGCCCGCGGCGATGCGATCGACGAGCAGGGGATCGAGACGGCGAATCGGCATGGGGGAATCGTTATCGCATCGGCGGCGGCATGGCGCAAAGCCTTCCGGTTACGCGAGGCGCGCCCGAGAGTCGTGACGGGCGAGCCGCGCGAGCAGGTATTCGACTTCCGACCGAGCTTTCGCGCTCAGAGCCGCCGCGGGCTTGCGCTGTGCGTCAGAGGCCAGGATTCCGCGACGCATCAGCACGTATTTGCGCACGGCGAGACCGACGCCCTGCTGCTGCTCGTAGCGGACGAGAGGCAGGTGGGCGTCGAAAAGGTCGTGCGCTTCGTCGCGGCGGCCTTGGGCGGAGAGCCGCACGACGTCGATCAGCATCTCGGGAAAGGCGTAGCCCGTCATCGCCCCGTCCGCGCCGCGCTCCATCTCGAAGTCGAGGAACAGGGCGCCGTTGCCGGTCAGGATCGAGACGCGCCGCAACCGCCCGTCCCGTTCGAGCGCGCGCAACGCGCTGATCTTTTCCTGTCCCGGCCAGTCCTCGTGCTTCAGCATCGCGCAGGACGGATTGTCGGCGACGATCCGCGCGATGACGTTCGGCGTCATGACGACCCCGAGCGTCAGGGGATAATCCTGGATCGCGAACGGAATGTCGCCGCCGATCGCCTCGACCGCCTGCGCGTAATAGCCGACGATCTGGTCGTCGGTGCGCAGCGACGAGGGCGGCGCGATCATGACGCCGGCAGCGCCCTCGTCCATCGCGGCCAGCGCCAGCGCGCGCATCGCGGCGAAGCCCGGCGCGGAGACGCCGACGACGAAGGGCAGCTTCGGCGCGCGCCGCACGCAGCGGGAGACGAAGGCGCGCGCTTCGTCCGGATCGAGCTTGGGCGCTTCGCCCATGATGCCCAGGATCGTGCAGCCGTCCGCGCCCGCCGCGGCGTAGTGGTCGACCAGCGGTCGACACTCGCCTCGTCGACCCGCCCGCCGGGCAGAAACGGGGTCGGCGCGATCGGGAAGACCCCCTTTGCGGCGTTGGTGAGCATGAGGCGCTTTTCTTTCGGCGAACGTGCGGGCGGCGCTACCGGGACGCGAGGCGCGACACCCAGTCGGAAACGGCGTCGCCGCTGCTCAGGCCGGACGCCACGAGCCCGTCGATCATGAACGTCGGCGAAACATGAACGCCGTTCTGGCGCGCATATTTGCAGTGCCATTTGATTTCCCGATCGAGGTCCGGGATCGCGAAGGCGCCGGCGAGCCTCACGGCGCTGTAACCCTCGATCCGCGCGATGATGGCGTTGGGCGTCGCGTCCATGTTCGGGCCGCCGCAGTGGTTGGCGAACTCGAATTCCTCCCGATGCGCCGCGACCGCCGCGAGCACGGCCTTGGCCGCTTCCTTGCCTTCCGGCAGGGTCGACGCCGCCAGCACGCAGCGCACGATCACGCCCGAATACAGATGCCAGGGTTGCGACTGCAGGCGGATCTTGACCGTGATCCGGTCCTCGCCCGCCGAAGCCAGCAGCTCGTCGATCTTGCCGAACGCCCGCGCCGAAAACGGGCAGGTCGGCTCGAGGAACATTTCGAACACCCGAGGCCCGCGCCCCCAGGTCAGCGGATCGGCGCGCCAAGTCGTCGTCGGGTTCATGAGCGTCGCTCCCTCGTTCCCGGAATCTGGACGTCTTTGTAGCGTCCAGGAGGCTGCTTGGCATGACGGTCGGCGTGGGACAAGATGGCGCGCGCGTGTTCCCCCGCAAAGGGGCGCCCGCGAAAGGCGCGCGGCGTGGCGCTCAGGGCGCGCGCTTTCCGCGGCGGCTGCCGACGTCTATGTTGCCCCGCAATATTCGGAGGACGGCGATGCGATTCGAAGGCGGCTGCTATTGCAGGAAAGTGCGCTACGTCGCCGACGGCGAGCCGGTGCTGAAGGGGCAGTGCCACTGCCGCGCGTGCCAGTATATTGCCGGCGGAGCGCCGAATCTGTTCATGCTGATGCCGCCCGATGGGTTTCGTTACCAGCAGGGCGCGCCGAAGACCTTCACCCGCGACGATCTCGCCGAGCCGGTGACACGCGCGTTCTGCGAGGTGTGCGGGACGCATCTGACGACGCGGTCCCCGCTCTTTCCCGAAGTGATGCTCAAGGTCGGCACGCTCGACGATCCGGCGCTCTACGAGGGGCCCCAGATGGCGATCTGGACGGCCGACAAACAGCCGTTCCACGTCATTCCCGAGGGCGTGCCGTCGTACTAGCGTCCGCCGCCGCCCTCAGCGGCGGACCGCGACCATGAAGAGACGCGGATAGGGCAGCAGCACCTTTCCGTCCGACTGCGCCGGGTAGGCTTCGCGCAGCCCCTCGCGATAGCGGCTCATGAACGCGCAGCGCTCGTCGTCCGAGAGCCGCTCGAGAAACGGCTGGAGCGCCGAGCCGGCGAAAAAATCGGCGACGTCGTCCGCGCTGTCGAAGAGGTAGACATAAGTGGTCATCCACAATTCCACCGCAGACGCAAGCGGTTGCAGCCACTCATAATAGTCGTCGATGGCGGCGATCAGCGGCTGCGTCTTGGCCACCGGCACGAGCCGCGACGACCACGGTCCCTCGGCCGCGACCATGCGCATCAGCGCATGCGACGACTCGTTGGCGGTCGAGGGCATCTGCGCCGCGAACACGCCGCCCGGCGCGAGAAAGGCCGCGAGGCGCGGGACGAGCTTGTGATGATCCGGCAGGAAATGCAGCGCTGCGTTGCAGAAAATGAGGTCCGGCGGCGTCTCGGGCGTCCAGCCGGCGATGTCGCGCCGGAAAAACCGGGCCTCGGGCGCGCGCAGGCGGGCATGGGCCAGCATCGCCTCCGACGTGTCGACGCCGATCAGCTCGGCTTCGGGAAAACGGCGCGTCAGAAGCTCGGAGCTGTTGCCCGGTCCGCAACCGAGGTCATGGACGAGGCGGGCGGAAGCGAGCGGCACGCGCGCGAGCAGGTCGCCCGCGGCGCGGGTCCGCTCCGCCATGAACTTCATATAGAGGCTGGGGTTCCAGTCGCTCCCAGGGCGCATGTCGATCGAAGCCGCCGAAGCCATTGGAAAAGAACCCATAACCCGAATCCGCGGGCGCGCCGGGCTTTGCTACATTAGTACATAAAATTAGTCAACTAAGGACGCGGCCCGTTCGGCGTCAGGCTCATGCCCGGAGCGAGGCCGGCGTGTTCGAGCGCGGCGGCCAGCCGACCGCGGTCCTGGAAGCGATACGCCGCGAGCCCGGCGCGCTCGGCGCCCGCGACGTTGCGCGCGCTGTCGTCGATGAACAGCGTCGCCCCGGGCGCGGCGCGAAGGCGCTCGAGGCAGCCGAGATACGCCCGCGCGTCCGGCTTGCGGGCGCAAAACTCGGCCGAGACGAAAACGTTCGGCCCGACGATCGGACCGAGTTCGGGAAAGACGGCGTCGAGGGCGCGTTTGACCAGGAGATTGTTGTTGGTCAGCACGGCGACCTCAGCCTGCTGCGCCACCGCGGCGGCGAGCGACAGGATATCCGGCATCGGCGTCACGGCGGCGCGCAACGCCCCCGCCCATTCGTCCACGGTCAGCGCGCGGCCAAGGCGCGCGCCGAAGCCCGCGAGATAGGCGTCGGCGTCCATCCGCCCCTCGTCGCCGGAATCCTCGTAGCCCGAACCCCAGATCGCGGCCTCGACTTCGGCTTCGCTGGAATTGCAAAGCGCAGCCAGACGCGCGACCCGCACACGACGGTCGTAGCGGTAGAGAACGTCGTTCATGTCGAAGAGGATGGTCGTGATCATGCTTCGGTCGCACGCAAGCCTGCGCCAGATTGCGCCCGAAGGGAAGACTGCGCGCCCCGGCGCCGCTCTCGCGCTGTGACGAGCATCACAGCCCGCGTTCCAGCGCGCGGGTTAAACGGCCAACCAAACGAAATTTCGCCCGCAGATCGGGCGCGACGGCCGAGGGGCGAACGCGAATGGTGGTCGCCATGAACAGGATCGAGAAGCACGCCGCGTTTTATCGCGGGTATCTGGCGGACGACCGCAGCCTGGCCGCGGTCGCGATGGTGCTCCTGACCGCCGTCGCCTTTTGGCTGCTCATTTATCTCGTGAGCCTCGCCGGCGCCGCGCCCGATCGCCCGGCGGCGCGGCCAGCCACGGCGGCGGGCTACGCGGTTTCCCAGCCGGCGGTTCGATGAGCGCACGGCGCGCCGGATCGGGCGCCGCTTCGCCTATTTCACCACCGCGCCCGCGGAGACGACGCTCGCGGCCGAGCCGATGGTGGAGAAGCCGCCGCCGATGACGGCGAACACCTTCTGCACCTCGGTCGCGGGCGCGTTCGACACGTAGATCAGGTCGCGGTTGGCGATGCGGAAGCGCTGCTCGAGAAAAAGGCTGTCGGGATCGCTGAGGTCGAGGCGGTAGACGACCGGGGTGGGTTGGCCCGGCCTCGGCAGCGGGCTCCCCGGGTCGAGCGCCCGCGCCACCGCCGCGGTCTCCCAGCGGAAGACGAACACCCCGCGCATGTCGGAGCGGTTGTCCTGGAGCCCGCCCGATTTCGCCAGCGCCTCGGCGAGGGTGACGCCGTCGGCGTCGAACGGGATTTCGGCGTTCGCCCCGGTCGCGCCGAAGGCGATGAACTTCTGCGGATCGCGCACCAGCGTCAGCACGTCACCCGGGCGCAGGTAGATGTTCTCGCGCGGGTCGTCGATGATGGCGACGAGCGGAACGCGCGAGGTCTTTCCGCCGCGCGAGAGCTCGACGAAGGTCTCGTTGACCGGAGCGCGCACCCCGCCCGCGGCGGCCACCACGTCGAGCAGCCGGTCGCCCTTGACGCTGAGGGGCACGCGCGCGCCGGCCGTCACCTCGCCGCCCACGCTCACGCTGTTGCTGACCGGCCGCGTCACGTTGACCAGGACCTGCGGCTGGATCGCCTTGCCGTCGAGCGCCTTCTCGATCGTCTGCTGGACCGCCCGGGTCGTCTGGCCCGCGACCGCGATCCGTCCCGCGTAGGGCACCGTGATCGCGCCGTCCCGGCCGACCGTCTGCTCGGGGATGGTCGCGCTGTTCGATCCCGTGCTCGTCTTGTCGCTGATCAGGGGGGCCGAGAACAGGCCGCCGGCCGAGGCCTCCCAGATCGTCACCGACACCGCGTCGCCGACCCCGATCACCGGCTCGGCCGAAAGCCTGCGGTCGCCGAACGCGGCCGAGAAGCTGGCGAAGGACCGGCGCCTGAGCGCCTCGATCGTCGAGGGCGCGATGTCGACGACCATGTAGCGCGGGCTCTTGTCGGCGCCGGTCTGCCGCAAGGCGACGTCGCTCGCGCTGGGGCCCGAATCCGGCAGGGACGAACAGCCCGACAGCGTCAGAAAGACGGCGCGGCAAGCCGCCTCCGACAGACCGAACTTGCGATTACGCCGCATGAAACGCCTCGATCCCTCCGCCTCGTCTATCAAAACGGGACGGGTCTGGCTATCGCCCGCCCCGCGCCGCGAGGCGTCGCTGCGCGGGTGTTGACAAAACGTGACCGGGACGCCGCAATTCGGACGAATAGAAAAGACTTCGTTCTTCGTGCGTGTTCATGAATCTTCTTTTGCATGATATGAGTCAAGCAAAAAATATGTATGTATGGTTAATGTCATCGATGTTTTGCGATATAAAACAGTCAGGGACGTTAGATCGACTTGCATTGAATTGTAACCTCTTCTCATTCAGAGTTGAAGCGTTTGTGACGTCATTGCGGCGCGATGGCGTCAATCAGCAATTCTAAAAGTCCCTCGCAGCAGGGTCCTCATTCATTTTTTTGGCCGGAGAGCAGGTGAGGCGGGATGGTGAAGGTGGCGAGGGCTTCGAGGAGGTCGGGCCAG
>CAIZGR010000862.1 GCA_903932535.1 uncultured Hyphomicrobiales bacterium
ATGTACATGGCCTACGGATAGCATGAAAGCCATGCCCAATCAACTGAAATATCGCATTTACATGGCTACATTTCTGTGCATCCAAAAGCGGAAATGCGCGCAAACTCAGACGCTTGACGCGTCGGGAAGAAAGAAGCTCCGGTTAGGGCGACCCCGGGCCGTCGCCCGGCGCGGCGGTCAGTACCGCCATCGCTGCGCGGCCGCGACGAGAAAGTCGCGGAACGCCTGGACGCGCGCGACGTTCTTGAGCTCCTCGGCGTAGACGAGGAAGCAGTCCATCTCCGGCATGTCGGCCTGCGGCAGCAGGCGGACGAGATTCGAACTCGGCTGCACGACGTAATCGGGCAGCACCGCGATCCCGACCCCGTTCTCGACCGCCCGCACCATGGCGCCGAGATTGTTGACCGCGATCTGCGGCGCGCGCGGATTCTTCGGGTCGCGCCCGACCGCAAGCAGCGAATTGAGATCGTACAGGAAGTGCGTCGCCGTCGCCGCGCCGAAGGCGACGAGGTGGTGGTGGTCGAGATCCTCGACCTTGCGCGGCTGCGGACGCTTCTTGAGGTAGTCGGCCGAGGCGTAGGCGTGGAAATGCACCGTGAACAGCCGGCGGCGGATGAGATCGGGCTGGCTCGGCTCGCGCAGGCGCAGCGCGACGTCCGCCTCGCGCATGCCGAGATCGAGCTCTTCATCCGACAGCAGGAGCTGCAACCTCACTTCCGGATAGAGCTCGACGAATTCGCCCAGCCGCGGCGCGAGCCAGTTCGCCCCGAGCCCGAGGGTGGTGGTGATCCTGAGCTCCCCGGTCGGCTTCTCGCGGCTGTCGATCAGGCGGCTCCGCACCGCGTCGAGCTTGAGCACGACGTCGCGCACCGCGCCCAGCAGCATCTCGCCCTGCTCGGTGAGAATGAGGCCGCGGGCGTGGCGGTGGAAGAGGGGCGCCCCGAGATCGGCCTCGAGCGCGCCGACCTGTCGGCTGACCGCAGACTGGCTGAGGCCCAACGTCTCGCCGGCGTGGGTGAACGACCCCGCGTCGGCAGCGGCCTGAAAGATACGCAGCTTGTCCCAGTCCATTGCGTTTCCCGAAGCCAGCCCCGGCCGACGCGCCGCCCTTGATGGGCGTCCGGCCTTGCGGGCGGCTTTCCTTTCTTACTTATTCGGCCGCTTCCCGCGCGGGCGCTTGGGCGGCGAGCCAGCGGTCCGCCTCCAGCGCCGCCATGCACCCGAGGCCTGCCGCGGTCACGGCCTGACGGAAGACGTCGTCGGTCACGTCGCCGGCCGCGAACACCCCCTCGACGCTGGTCGCCGTCGACCCCGGCGCTGTGCGGACGTAGCCGTTGGCTTTCAATTCGACCTGCCCGCGCACGAGCTCGCTCGCGGGCGCATGGCCGATCGCCACGAACACGCCGTCGGTCGCGAGGTCCTCGATCGCGCCGGTCGCGACCTTCTGCAGCCGAACGCCGGTCACGCCGCGCGGCTCATGCTCGCCCAGAATGTCGTCGACGACGCTCATCCAGCGGACCGTCACGTTCGGGCGCGCCAGCAGGCGCTCGATCATGACCTTCTCGGCGCGGAACGAATCGCGGCGATGGACGACGGTGACGCTCTTCGCGAGGTGGGAGAGGTAGAGCGCCTCCTCGACCGCCGAGTTGCCGCCGCCGACCACGACGACCGCCTTGCCGCGGAAGAAGAAGCCGTCGCAGGTGGCGCAGGCCGACACGCCGAAGCCCTTGAACGCCTGCTCGCCCGGCAGGTCGAGCCATTTGGCCTTGGCGCCCGTCGCCAGAATGATCGAATCCGCCAGAATGGTCCGGCCGCTGTCGCAGCGGACGACGAACGGCCGGCTCTGCAATTCGAGGCCGACGACCGTTTCACTCTCGATCCGCGCGCCGACCCGCTCGGCCTGGGCCCGCATCTGGTCCATGAGCCACGGCCCCTGGATCGGTTCGGCGAAGCCCGGATAGTTCTCGACGTCGGTGGTGATCATGAGCTGGCCGCCGGCCTCGAAGCCCGACAGCAGGAGCGGGTCGAGCATGGCGCGCGCGGCGTAGATGGCGGCGGTGTAGCCGGCCGGCCCCGATCCGATGATGACCACGCGCTCGCGCGCGGGGCGTTGCAAAGACGTCAAGGCGAACCCCGTCAGATAATTCAAGGCCGGCGCGCGTCGCGGCGCGGGCGGTTGGTTTCTCGCCTTATATGGGGGGCGCGAGTGCGCTACAACGGCGGCAGGGCGACACGCGCGGGAAATCGCGCCGCCTGTTCGCATCGGGGTTTCGTCATGCTCGTGCTCAGAGCCGCCGCGCCATCGCCGTTCGTCCGCAAGGTGCGCATCGCCGCCGCCGTGCTCGAGCTCGACGACCGGATCGAGGTCCGCGCCGCCGACACCAGCGATCCCGGCGATTCGCTGAGATCGCAGAACCCGCTCGGGAAAATCCCGGCGCTCGTGCTCGAGAACGGCGAGGTCCTCTACGACAGCGCGGTGATCGTCGAATATCTCGACTGGCTCGCGGGCGGGGCCAAGATCATTCCGGGCGACCCGGCCCTGCGGTTCCGCTCGCTGACCCGGCAGGCGCTCGCCGACGGAATCATGGAGGCCGCCGTGCTGCTGCGCTACGAATCGCTGTGGCGCGAGCCGGAGAAGCGCTCCGAGCGGTGGGTCGCTCATCAGAGCGACAAGATTTCCCGCGCGCTGGCGGCTTTCGAGACGTCGCCGCCGGAGGAGTTGAGCGACGTCGCCACGATCGCGCTCGCCTGCGCGCTGGGCTATCTCGACCTCCGGCTCGAAGGCGCTTGGCGCGCCGCCCACCCGCGCCTCGTCGCTTGGCTCGATCTCTTTTCCGCCGCCACGCCGAGCTTCGAGGCGACGCGGTTTCTGGGGTGATCGCGCGGCGCGAGGACTCGGCGCGCAGCCAAACGGTTGCGTGGGCGCCGGAGCGCCGAGCGTGCGAGGGCCGCGGAGTCGGGAGGCGTTCCCGTCGCAGGATTTGACGCTCGGGGTGATCGCTGATGGCCGCATGACGGCCGAGCTGTCCGTTCGAAGGTCACGTCCCCGGCCGGCGCTCGCAGGAGCGTGCGCCGCCGATCAACAGCTCCGCCATGGCCTCCGCCATGGGCTGGCCGGTGGCGCTTTCGTAATAGGTGAACGCTGGCGAGGGATTGACCTCGAAACAGAACCACTCCCCGTCCGGCGTCAGCCGCAGATCGACGCCGGCCGCGAGCAGGCCGAGCCCGTGCGCCAAGTCGCGGCATTTCCCGGCCAGGGCGGAATCCAGCGTGCTGGCTTTGACGTCGACGCTTTCGCCCTGCCGTCCGGCATAGCGGTAATCGTCGGCGTCGCTGACGATTTCGCTGGCGAAAACATGGTCGCCGATGACATGCACGCGGAAATCCCGGCCGGGCACGTGGGCCTGAAACTGCGTCGGGCACCAAGCGACGTCCTCTAGACGCGCCATCTGCGTCGCCCCGACCCGCTTGACGATGCTGCGCACGGCGCTCACCGATTTGTAGATGGCCGATTCCTGCCGCGCGACGAAGGCCCGCGCCGCCGCGGGATCGGTCGTCACCAAGGTTTCGGGAACGGAAAAGCCCCGGGCGCGGATCAGCGCCGATTGATAGGGCTTCGAGCCGTTCGTCGCCATGGCTTCGAACGGATTGACGACAAGCGCCGCGGTCGCTTCGAGAAAGGCGCCCATGGCCGCGTCGATTTCGCCGGCGTGGCGGCGCAGCTCAGCGTTTTCACGCGCGTCCGGCGCCGCTTCGGCGGAATCGTCGCAGCGGAGATAGATCGCCGTCACGTCGGAAAGATCGAGCCGGTCGCGGCCGACGCGGATTTCGCCCTCGGCCTCGTCGAGACTGAGCGAAGTTTCGTGAACCCGGCTCTGGTCGAGAAAGAAAACGTCCGCGCCGCGCCCGAGCAGCGTTTCGCGCGTCGCGCAGAGCGGGGTGTCGGTTTCCAGTCCCCACAGCAGGATCACGTTGCGCGCCCCGCTTCCGGCGGCGCGATCAGGGCGAAAGCGGCCTCCGCCACGGCCGGATTCGCGAGGTCGATCGACGGCTCGGCGCCGAGCAGGGCGCCGTCGCCGTCGAAATCGAGGCGAAGCAGCGCGGCGCCGGCGGCCTGGGCGAGGGCTCGCGCGCCGGCGCGCAGTTCCGGCGGCCCGAAATAGGACGGGCCGACGACGTGGACGCGAATCGCGGCCTCGACCGTTCGGGGCGGCGGGCCGCCCGGGACGACGGCGCGCGGCGCGCGCGCGGCGGGCCGTCCCAGGCCGCGGGCGAGGCGGCGCCAGCGTTCGGGCGGCCAGAAGGGTCCGGCCAAGGCCTGAGACGTCGGCCGGTTGAAGGCCGGCGCCGGCAGCAGCGTCAGGAAGGCGAGCAGGAAGGCGGACATTTCAGCGGCGACATAGGCGCGGTCCTGCGCCGCGATCCAGCTCAATTCGCCGGGATCGACCTGGATCAGACGCACCAGCGCTCCTGAAATCTCGCGCGGCGACAGCAGGCGGTCGCCGACCCGCAGGCGCGCGTCTTCCGGCGCCTGCGGATCGAACATCCATCCCTCGCGCGAGAGATCGCGAGGCGTCGCCAGCAGGACGCCGCTTTCGGCGCGCGCCTCCACGAATGCCCGCGCCTCCGCGTCGCCGAGGGCCGCGAACACCAGCGCCCATTGCGCTCCGCTCACGCGGACGGCCTCGGAGAAACGTCGGGCCTCTCTTCGGGCAGGATGAAGGCGCGGCCGAGGTCTTCCCCGGCTTTCGCGTCCGTCTCGTCGCCGTTCAGGCCATCGACGGCGACCGCGCTCCTGGCGCCGTCGAGTCCGCTCGCGAACGCGCGCATGAGCTTGTCGGATTCTTTGGTGAGTTTTTCCAAAGCGCCGATCTTGTCCTTAATCCTCTCCTTCTCCTTC
>CAIZGR010000863.1 GCA_903932535.1 uncultured Hyphomicrobiales bacterium
CCCTGCGCCTGGCCTGCCGCGCCCGAGCTCGGGGCCGCTGCGGGCGCGCCCGAGGGTGGGACGCCCACGGGCGCGACGCCCGCGCTTTCCGCCGCTGCGACCGCGCTCCTCGATTCGGCCAGCGAGACCCGCCGCGTCAGATCGGCCAATCGCTCGTCCGAACCCGTCGACGTCGTCCGCACTTCAGCCTGCAGATCCTTCACCTGACCGGTGAGACGCGTCACGATCGCCGCGAGCCGCGCGACCTGATCGGACATCTGGGTCTCGGCCTTGTCGATGTCGGTCCGCGTCGCCGGCGCGTTCGCACGCGCTTTGATCGCCGCTTCGAGATCGGCGAGTCGCGCCTCGATCTTGGCCGCCTCGCCGAGCCCGGGCTCCCGCGCTCCCTCCACTGGCGGACGGGCGACCGGGGTGGGGGCCGGGAGGGGCGCTGCCGGCGGAAGCGAAGCGACCACGGCGGGCTTCGGATCCGGGTCAGGAGCGCGCGGGGGGGTGGCCGGGATGGGAACGGTCGCAACCGCGGGCGACGAGGCCGCGCCTTTGTCCGGAGCGGACGGCAGCAGGGGCTGCGGAACCCGCGCGTCAGGGGGCGCGCCGCTCGCCGTCGCGGAGCCGGGCTTGAACGACAGCATCTCCTCCACCTGGTCGCCCCGGGCCTGATGAACGCGGGGCCGTTCGCCGGCGACGTTCGGCTCTTCCCTCGGGGGCACCCTCGCCAGCGCCGCCGAGGGCGCCATCAGCTTCGACGGTTGATCGGCGATGAGGCCGGGCTCCACGATCTGCGGACGACGGCTCCCATGCGGCCAGTTCAGAGCCACGATCGCCGCGGCCGCGGCCACGGTCACGAGGACGACCGCGATCGTCCCCCTCGCACTGCCTCGCGACCGAACCGGTTTGCCGGAATCCGCGGCGCCCTCGACGCCCGATCCGGCCTTGTCGCCTTCGAGCCCGCCATCGGGGCTTCCGAGCTCACTCGGCGCCGCCGCCTTCGGCTTCCGCTGCGAGGCGCGGCCGATCAGGCGCGCGAGAGCGTCGAGGCGCGCCATCGGTTGGGGACGAAGACCCGCGCGATCCTCGATCGCGGCGCCGCCGGCAGGGATAACGTTCGCCACGCTCCCGGCGTCTTTCTTCCGGTCGCCCGATTCGCTCTCGGCCTCACCGGGCGCCGTGGTGCCTGTCCGCTTTCGCGGCCATGCGCGGTCGATCAGGCGGGCGAGGGCGCCGCCGAGGACGGTCTTGGGGCCGGGACGGCGACCCGCGCGATCCTCCGGCTCGGCGACGAGCGGAGGCGGTGCATCGCCATGGATCCAGTCCCCCTGGCGATCGTCTTCTCCGGCGCCCCGGGAACCAGTCTTCGCATGCGCGTCGGCTGCCTGGCTGCGGGACTCCTCCGGAAGCCCCAAGGGCGCCTCGTCGGCCTCGGCGCCCTCGCCTTCGAGGTCGCGACGTTCCTCGCCCGGGGGCGAGACCAATCGGATATGCGCGGTCATGGTCGATGAGCTCCTCAAGACCGTCCCTGAAGCCTCGAGGATCGCGAGGCCCCGC
>CAIZGR010000864.1 GCA_903932535.1 uncultured Hyphomicrobiales bacterium
AACGCAGGAGGGCGTGGCCAAGGCGGTCGCGAGCCTCGTCGCCGAGACGGGCGGCGACGTCGCCGGCTTCGCCGGCGATCTGGGCCACGCGCCGGCGGCGGAGGCGCTGGTCGGCGCGCACCCCGAGGTGGACGTTCTGGTCAACAACCTCGGCATCTTCGAGCCGAAGCCGTTCGAGGACATCCCGGACGCCGACTGGCTGCGCTTCTTCGAGGTCAACGTGCTGAGCGGCGTCCGACTCGCCCGCCTCTACCTTCCCGGCATGAAGCGCGCAAACTGGGGCCGGATCATCTTCATCTCGAGCGAGAGCGCGCTCCAGATTCCCGCCGAGATGATCCATTACGGCGTGACCAAGACGGCGCAGATCGCGGTCGCCCGCGGGCTCGCCGAATGCCTCGCCGGGACGGGAATCACGGTGAACAGCGTCCTCCCCGGCCCGACCAAATCGCGCGGCGTCGTCGACTTCGTCGAGGCGCTGTCGAAGGACTCCGGCAAGGGGTTCGACGAATTCCAGGCCGAGTTCTTCGAGACGGTGCGGCCGACCTCGCTGATCAAGCGCTTCGCGACGCCGGAGGAGGTCGCGGCGATGGTGACCTACGTCGCGAGCCCGCTGGCCTCGGCCACCACGGGCGCGGCGCTGAGGGTCGACGGCGGCGTGGTCAAAAGCGCGTTCTGACCGGGATTCGCCGGCGCGGGGCGCACGGGGGTCTTCGAGAACGGCGCCGGGAGCGACATGGCGGCGGGCGCGTTGCTCGCGTCTTCGCCGCGAGGCCGCCCTCGGCAAGAGGACTCCGGCGCTCCGTTGACGAAGATCAATCCACACCGGAGCCGATTGCGCTAACCATCGCATAGGGAGACTCGGCAGGCGCGCTCCGGCGCGCCGGGGGAACGGGACATGCAGGATAGAATTTCGGATCAGGCCGCGGCGTTGCTGCCGCCGGACGAACGGGCGCGGGCGACCGCGGAGGCGCTGGCGACGCGTGTGCTCGAGCGCGCCAAGGCGCCGCGGGTCGTCCCGCCCTTCGCGCCGCCTCGGAAGGTCGACGGTCAGGGCGATTTCCACACCGTCGACCGGCTGGCCCGCGCGCTCATGGCGCGCGCTTCGCAGGGAATCTCGCCCAACGCCCTCGTCCAGACCTGGACCGACTGGGCGCTGCATCTCGCGCAGGCGCCCGGCAAGCGAGCAGAGCTCGCGCAGCGCGCGGCGATGATCGCGGCGCGGCTCAGCCTCTGGGCGCCCTACGCCGTCGCCGACGGCCGGCACGCCCCGCCCTTCGCGCCCGCGCCGGCCGACAGGCGCTTTTCCGATCCGGGATGGGCGCAATGGCCGTTCAACGTGTTCGTCCAGAATTTCCTCGGCGTCGAAAGCTGGTGGACGGAGGCGACCACCAGCGTTCCCGGACTGGCGCGCGACCGCGAGGCCGAGGCCGCCTTCATGGCGCGGGCGGCCGTCGACATGGTCTCGCCGAGCAATATCCCCTGGCTCAACCCGGTCAGCATCGCAAAGACGGTCAAGGAGTGCGGGTTCAATCTGCTCCGCGGCGCGGCGAACTGGCAGGAGGATTACGACCGCATGCTCGCGGGCCGGCCGCCGGCCGGCGCAGAGCGATTCGAGGTCGGACGGGAGGTCGCGGTCACGCCCGGAAAGGTGGTCTACCGCAACGACCTCATGGAGCTGATCCAGTACGAGCCGGCGACGGCGACGGTTTCGTCCGAGCCGATCCTGATCATCCCGGCCTGGATCATGAAATACTACATTCTCGACCTGGAGCCGAAGAGTTCGCTCGCGCGCTGGCTGGTCGAGCGCGGGCACACGGTCTTCATGGTGTCTTGGAAGAACCCGGACGCCCGCGATCGCGAGGTCAGCCTCGACGACTATCGCCGCCTCGGGGTGATGGCCGCGATCGACGCGGTGTCCGCGATCGTCCCCGACCGCAAGGTTCACGCCTGCGGCTATTGTCTCGGCGGCACGATCCTGGCGATCGCCGCGGCGACGATGGCGCGCGACGGCGACGACCGGATCGCGAGCCTCACCCTCTTGGCCTCGCAGACCGACTTCGCCGAGGCCGGCGAAATCATGCTGTTCCTCGACGAGGGACAGATCATGCTGCTCGACGACCTCATGTGGGACCAGGGCTATCTCGACAGCCGGCAGATGTCCGGCGCCTTCCAGGCGCTGCGGTCCGACGAGCTCATCTGGGGCAAGATCATTCGCGAATACGTCCTGGGCGAGCGCGACGACATGAGCGCGCTGATGGCCTGGAACGCCGACCAGACCCGCATGCCCGCCCGCATGCACAGCCAATACCTGCATGGGCTCTATCTCGAGAACCGCCTGTCCTCGGGGCGCTACGCGGTCGAAGGCCGCAAGATCGCGCTGCGCGACATCCGCGCGCCGATCTTCGTCGTCGGCATGGCGCGCGACCACATCGCGCCCTGGCGTTCGGTCTACAAGATCTGCCTCTTCACCGACACCGACGTCACCTTCGCGCTGGCCTCGGGCGGCCACAACGTCGGGATCGTCAACCCGCCCGCCGGAAAGCGCGGCTCCTATCAGCTCATGACGATGGAGCGCAGCGAGCGCTATGTCGAGCCGGACACCTGGGTCGCCTCCGCCCCGTCCTACTCGGGGTCGTGGTGGCCGGCCTGGGAGCAGTGGCTCGACGCCTCGGGTTCCCGCGAAGAGGTCCGGCCGCCGCAGGTGGGCGCGACCGATGCGGGCCTGCCCCCGCTCTGCGACGCGCCGGGGATGTATGTGAGAGGGTGACGGCCGCAGGGCGGCCGGCGCGCTCCTTCCTCAGAGGACCCGCCGCACCCAGCCGTGGGCGTCGGCGACGTCGCCGCGCTGGATGCCGACGAGCTTGGCGCGAAGTGCTTCCGCGACCGGGCCGCCGCCGCCGTCGCCGATGACGAAGCCGCCCTCCGCGGCCCTGATCTCGCCGATCGAGGTGACGACCGCGGCAGTGCCGCAGGCGAAGGCCTCGCGCACTTTGCCGCGGGCCGCGTCCGCCTTCCATTGTTCGTAGCTGAACCGCTCCTCGCGCACCGTCCGGCCCTCGTCCCGGGCGAGCGTCAGGATGGCGTCGCGCGTGACGCCCGGCAGAATGGTGCCGCCGAGCGGCGGGGTCTGCAACGAGCCGTCGTCGAACACGAGGAACACGTTCATGCCGCCGAGCTCCTCGACCCACTTCCGTTCCGCCGCGTCGAGGAAGACGACCTGATCGCAGCCGTGCTTCATCGCCTCGGCCTGCGCCACGAGGCTCGCGGCGTAATTGCCGCCGCATTTCGCGGCGCCGGTCCCGCCGGGGGCGGCGCGGGTGTAGTCGTCCGACAGCCACACCGTCACCGCCTTCTTGCCGCCCTTGAAATAGGCGCCGACGGGCGACGCGATCACGACGTACAAATACTCGGCGGCCGGGCGGACGCCGAGAAACGGCTCGCTCGCGAACATGAAGGGACGAAGGTAGAGGCTTCCGTCGCCGCCGGGAACCCATGCGACGTCGGTCTCGATCAGCTTCTCGATCGACCGCAGAAACGTGGCTTCCGGCAGGGCGGGCATCGCCAGCCGCTCGGCCGAAGCCCGAAAGCGGCGGGCGTTCTGCTCGGGACGGAACAAGGCAACGCCACCGTCGCTCAGGCGATACGCCTTGAGGCCTTCGAAGATCTCCTGGGCGTAGTGCAGCACGGCGGCGGCCGGATCCAGAACGAAAGGTTCGCGAGGACGGATTTCCGCGTCGCGCCAACCGTGCTGCTGCGTCCACCGGATGGTCGCCATATGGTCGGTGAACACGCGTCCGAATCCAGGATCCTCCAGCATCGCCGCGCGCGCGTCGGCCGCGACCGGGGCAGGATGCGCGCGACGGGTGAAAGATGGACCGTGCTCGGCGTTCATGGCTTTTCGTTCCTCGACAGTTTTCGGGACCTCTGTAGCCGACCTTTCTAGCCCTCCGCCAGGAGGCGCGCCACGGGAAAGGCCCGGAAGCCCATGCCGGCGGCCGCTCGCCGCGAAAGGTCGGGGCCGCGCCGAGGCCGGCTGGCGAACCTCTTCGAAACCACGACGCGAGGCGGCGTCATATTAGCTGGGCAACGTTGGGAAACAAAGGGCGTTCACAACAATATCAGCCTGCGAGCGGGATTGACAGTTCGACGGGGCGACTCTATTGCTTGCGACGTTTTCCCCGACGCCTTTTCGTGGAGCCGCGCAGCGTATTTCGCTCATCTCAGGTCAATATTCATTCGGGGACCGTATGGCTGAAAAGACGATCGTGCATATCAGCGCGGACTTCCCCGATCCTTTGGCGCCGACCAAAACGTCTTCGGTTTCGAAGTTGATTTCCGAAACGCCCGGCTTCCGGCATGTGGTCTATTCTCTGAACAGGGTCAGTTGGTCCTCCGGCGTCGTCAGCATCGACTTCGGCCCGGATCGGAAGGCGCTCGCTTATGGCGCGCCGCCGCGCGGCTTGTGGCTGGCGACTTGCCTCGACCGGGTGGCCGAATGGATTCTCGAGGACCTCCGCCGCTGTCAAATCCCCGTCGACGCGCTTCACCTGCACAAGTTTTCCGTCGAAGGTTTGATCGGCCTCAAGATCGCCCGCGCGCTCGATCGGCCGTTCATCGTGAACATCTGGGGCGACACCGATCTGAAGGTCGTCAGCGTGCGTCGCGACCTGTCGAAGCAATGGAGGGCGATCCTGAAGGAAGCCGCCGTCATCGTCCCGTGCGCGCCCTGGGCGGAAGACAGATTCGACAGCCTGTTTGGAATCGACCGCGCGAAGGCGATCGTCATCCCGCCGATCGTGCAGAACGAGGAGTTTTCGCCCTCTCCCGTCGTCGCCGAGCCGCGATTTGTTTCCCTGTTCAATCTCGACTCCTACAAGCGCAAGAATTTCGAAACGCTCGTCCGTGCGATGGCCAAGCTGTCGAAGCACGTTCCAGGGCTCCGTCTGGATCTCTATGGACGAGGCTCGCCCGTGACGCTGCTGGCCGTCGACAAGATTATCAAGACCGCCAAGGCGGAGGATGTCGTCAGGCTCAAAGGTCCGCTTCCCGGCGCCGGTTTCAGTTCGACGCTCGGCCAATACGCCGCGTTCCTGATGCCCACGCGACGCGAAACGTTCGGCATGGTCTTCATCGAGGCCCTGTTCGCCGGACTGCCTTTGCTGCACACCAGAGGCTGGGGCATCGACGGGTTCTTCAAGCCGGACGAGATCGGCTACGCCTGCGATCCGATGCAGCCGGCCGACGTCGAGCGCGGGATCGAGCGCCTTCTCGAGCATCAGGCGCGGTTGAAACGCCAGATCGCCGCGCTTCACGAGGCCGGAGGCTTCGAACGATTCAAGCGGCGGAGCATTGTCGAGGCATACCGCTCCGCTCTGCAAAAAGTGGCGCCGACATGATCCGTGGGGTTGCAGAAGACTCGACACGCAGGCGAAGTGCGCCGCGCGAGCGCGATTCGGCGTTTCCGGAGCGGCGGAAACGCGCGCTTTTGGCGGCGGCCGGCTCGATCTGAACGGGGGACATGCGGATGGCGATGTTGGTCGCGGGCGCGGCTGGCTTCATAGGCAGCCATTTGACCGACCGGCTCCTCGGCGCGGGGCTTCGCGTCGTCGGCGTGGACAACCTCTGCCGCGGGACCGAGGCGAATCTCGCGGCGGCGCTCGGCGACCCTCGATTTCAGTTCCTCCGCCTCGATCTTTCCGAACCGCATGAGATCGAAAAAAGCCTCGCGCCGGCCCTCGACGCTCTCGGCGAACCGATCGACACGGTCTGGCACCTCGCAGCCAATTCCGACATCGCCGCGGGCGTCGCCGATCCGCGCGTCGACCTGCGCGACACGTTCATGACGACCTTCAACCTGCTGGCGTTCATGCGCGTCGCCGGCTGCCGCAAGATGGTGTTCGCGTCGACCTCCGCAGTCTACGGGGAGCGGTCGGACCTGCTGACCGAAGAGATCGGTCCGCTGCTGCCGATCTCGCAATACGGAGCGATGAAGCTGGCGTCCGAGGCGATCGTCAGCGCCGCCTGCGAGGCCGACCTCGAGAGAGCCTGCATATGCCGCTTTCCCAATGTCGTGGGCGGACGGGGCACCCACGGGGCGATCTTCGATTTCCTGAACAAGCTCGCGCGCGATCGCGAAGACCTCGAAGTCTTGGGCGACGGCAGGCAGCGCAAGCCCTATCTCCATGTCTCCGAGCTCGTGGACGCGATGGTGTTCATCTGGTTGCACGCGCCGGAAAAGCGGGCGCTGTACAACATCGGGCCGGAGGACGACGGCGTCGAAGTGTCCGAAATCGCGCAAGGCGTCATCGACGAGGTCGGCTGCGCGGCGCGCATTCGCTATACCGGCAGGGACCGCGGATGGGTCGGCGACGTTCCCCGCTTCGCCTACGGGGTCGAGAAGCTGGCGAAGCTCGGATGGCGCCCTCGGCGCTCGTCCGCCGCTGCGGTGAGAACGTCGATAGCGGAACTGGCTGCCGAGAGAGGCCTCACGTGTTTCAAGTCCTGATCCTGGCCGGCGGAGCCGGGACGCGCCTCAAAGCCGTCACCGGCGGTTTGCCGAAGCCGCTCGCGCCCGTCTGCGGCGATACGCTGCTCGGGCGCCAGCTCGGAATGATCGCGGCGCAGGGCTCGAGCGACGTCGTCGTCCTCACCGGCCATGGCGCGGAGCCGATCGCCGGCTACTGCGGCGACGGGTCGAAATGGGGCTTGCGCATCCGATGCCTCGCGGAACAGACGCCGCGAGGAACCGCCGGCGCCGTCCTCGACGCCCTCGAGCAACTCGCCGAGCGTTTCATCGTGATGTACGGCGACACGGTTCTCGACGTCGACCTGACGCGCCTGCTCGCGGCCCACGAACGGAGCGGCGCCGACGCGACCCTGTTCCTTCACCCGAACGACCATCCCTTCGACTCCGACATCGTCGAGATCGACGGCGACGGCTTCGTCCGCGCCCTCCACCCTTATCCTCACCCTCCCGGAAGGCCCTTGCCGAATTTGGTCAACGCGGCGCTCTATGTTGTCGAGCGACGGGGACTGCAAGGCTTGACCGGGCTGCCGGAAAAGCCGGACTTCGCCAAGCACCTCTTCCCGCGGATGCTGGAGAGCGGATTGCGTATCTTCGGCTACCGCAGTCCGGAATACGTCAAGGACGCCGGCACGCCGGAGCGGCTGGCCAAGGTCGTGCGCGACATCGAGAGCGGACGCGTCGAAAGCCTCTCGTTCAAGCGCCCGGCCGCGGCGATCTTTCTCGATCGCGACGGCGTGCTGAACGACAACGACGGCTACGTGAGGCGGCCTGACGAACTCAGGCTGTTTCCGGGCGTCGGCGCCGCGGTGGCGCGGCTGAACCACACCCGCTATCGCTCCGTCGTCGTCACCAACCAGCCGGTCGTCGCCAGGGGCGATTGCACCGAGGAGGAGCTTGCCGCCATCCACGCCAAGCTCGATTCGCTCCTCGCCCTCGACAAAGCCTATGTCGACCGCCTCTATTACTGCCCGCATCACCCTCACGGCGGCTATCCGGGCGAGGTCGCCCACCTCAAGTTCGCCTGCGCCTGCCGAAAGCCGGAGACGGGGCTCGTCGACCGCGCGATCGAGGATCTCGGCATCGACCCGGGCCAATCGTGGCTCGTGGGCGACGCCACATCGGACATGGAGCTCGCCCGCCGCCGCGGCCTGCGCTTCATGCTCGTTCGCACGGGGCTCGCCGGCCGGGACGGGAAATATCCGGGACGGGCGGATTTTGTCGCGACGGATCTGCCGGCGGCGCTCGACTTCATCCTGGACGCTTGGACCGCCGTGCGCGAAGCGGCGCGCGGGCTCGCGAAGGATATCCGGCCGGGACAGGTCGTCGCCATCGGCGGTCTGGCCAGAAGCGGAAAAAGCTCGGTCGCGTCCGAGTTGAAATACGCCTTGCGCGAGCGATCCATCCCTGCCGTCGTCGCGCCGCTGGACAATTGGCTGCTTTCCGAATCCCTGCGGGGGCCGGGCGTGCTCGGACGTTACGACATGGCTGCCCTCGAATCGGCCATGACGCGCCTGATCGGCGACCGGACGACGATCGCGACGCCGCGCTACGATCCGCTCCGGAGACAAAGCCGTCCGAACGCCGAAACGATCGCGGCCGGTCCCGAGGACGTGATCATCGTCGATGGAATTCCGTCCCTGTTGTCCGAAAAGCTGGCGGCGATGGCGGCGCTGCGCATTTTCGTCGCCTGCGACGAAGACGAACGCCGGCGGCGGTTCGAGCGCGAATATACGTGGCGCGGACTGCCCGCGACCGATATCGAAAGCGTCTACCGAGCGCGCAACCAGGACGAGGCGCCGCTCGTTCGGTCGCACGCAAAGAACGCCAACCTCACGCTCCGGCTCGGAACGCCATGATCATCAGCAAGACACCCATGCGCCTCAGTTTTGTCGGCGGAGGCAGCGACTTGCCGTCCTATTACCGGGAACACGGCGGCGCGGTGTTGAGCACATCGATCAACAAGTTCGTCTATCTGACCGTCAACAAGCGATTCGGACCAGGGTTTCGGGTCAGCTATTCGAAGACCGAGGAAACCGGCTGCGTTGCGGACATCGAGCACAAAATCGTCCGCAATACGCTCATGGAGCTGGGGATCGACGGCCTCGGCCCGCAGGGCGGCGTCGAGATCACCTCGATTGCGGACATCCCGTCGCGCGGCAGCGGCTTGGGCTCGTCCAGCGCGTTCACAGTCGGACTGTTGCACGCGCTCCACGCCTATCTGGGCCGCTATCGTCCGAAGATGGACCTGGCGGCCGAGGCCTGCGCGATCGAGATCGAGCGTTGCGGCGAACCGATCGGCAAGCAGGACCAGTACGCCTCCGCCAATGGCGGCTTGAACATCATCACCTTCAATCCCGACGACAGCGTCGGAATCGAGCCCGTCATCGCCAAGCCGGAGGTGATCGAGACGATCGAATCGGAGCTGCTGATGTTCCATACCGGCGTCGCCCGATCGGCGTCGGATCTTCTCAAGGTGCAGTCCGAGGCGGTTTCCGCCGACAGGAACAAACAGAAGGCGCTCGCCCGGATGGTCGGGATGGTCTACACGCTGCGCGACGGCATCGCCTCGGGCGACGCGAGCATCGTGGGCGACATCCTCCACGAAAGCTGGCTCTTGAAGAAGAGTTTGAGCGGCAGCGTCAGCAACGCCCTGATCGACGATGCCTACGACGCGGGGCGAAGAGCCGGCGCACGCGGCGGCAAGCTGCTCGGCGCGGGCGGCGGCGGTTTCCTGGTCTTCTCGGCGCCGCAGGAGCGGCATGAAGCCGTCATCGCGAGTCTGGCGCCGCTCGCCCACGTCGACTTCAAGTTCGACAAACTCGGTGCTTCAATCGTATTCTATCAGCCGGCCTGACTGCCGACCGGCCCGCTTGCCCGCCCGGCCAGTTCCGCGATCAAGGCGCGTGGGATTTTGAGCGCGTAGGAGATCTGTTTGAAATATTTCCCCGAGAAGCTCTAAGATCATATCGGCGTCTATCTCGATGGCTATTTCGACCTGCTTCGGTCGGCCCTCGTCGGGATCGACCGCGAACAGCTGCAGGTTGCGGCGGACATGATCGCCGAGACGGTCGCTCGCGACGGCATGATCTTTTCCTGCGGGAACGGCGGCTCCGCGGCGATCGCAAACCATCTGGCCTGCGACTGCCTGAAGGGCGCGCGCAACCGCTCGACGATTCGGCCGCGCGTCACGAGCCTTTCGGCGACGGTCGAAGTGATGACGGCGATCGCCAACGACCTCGGCTACGACGAGGTGTTCGCCTACCAACTGTCGTCGCTGGCGAGGCCCGGCGACACGCTCGTCGCGATCAGTTCCTCCGGAGAGTCGCCGAACATCGTCAAGGCCGTCGACTGGGCCAGGAGGCATGGCGTGCGCACCATCGCGATGACCGGATTCCATGGCGGCAAGGCGATGGATATGGCCGACGTCAGTCTGCACGTCGAGGCGCACAACTACGGCGTCGTCGAAGACGCCCATCAGGCGCTGATGCACACTTTGGCGCAATACGTCCGCCACCGCCATCTGGAAGAGCCGGAACTGATCGGCACGCACAAGTTCTGAGGTCGGTCGAGGCGGGTTCGTCCGCCTTTCCCGAAGGACACATCGGCTCGGTTCGATCGGCCTGCCGCGCGATTGCCTGGAGCGCCGGAGCATCGGCCGCTCGCCGTCTTCGGATGGATCGGCCTCAAACTCGGGTTGACCGCCGCTGGCGGACCCGCGCCCGATCCCTACCCGCTCCCGTTCCTTGCGCTGACCGTCTCGGTTGGCGGACTCCTCCTCGCCGCCATGATTCGGATCGCCCAGAGGCGCGACGGCGAGCTTGCGACCCTGCGCGACCAACTGACCCTCGAACTCTCGCTTCTGGGCGGACAGAAGACGGCCAAGGTCATCGCGCTGCTCGAAGCGTTCCGCCGCAGTTTACCGGACGCCGACGCCATTGGCGTCGGCGGCGTTTCCGGTCACCCGCCGGGCGCCGCCTGCACGAGTCCACGCTCCCAGCTTCGCGCGTAGTCCGCGAGGCCGGGGATATTCCAGGGCGACGCGGGCGCGAGCCTCGGCGGGTCCCGCGGCTCGCCCCAGCGGGCGAGCATCGCCGCTCCTGCGGCGGCGCCCGAAGCCGAAGCTGCGAGCGCCGGCCTGCCCGGCATGAGGGCGGCGAGCACCCCGGCAAAGGCCGGCGTCCGGTTGAAGCCGCCCTCGACGACGATGTCGCCCGGCGCGTCGAACAGTTTCAGCATGTGGGCGGTCATCAGCGCGGAATAGACGGTCGCGAGCGCGGCGCGCGCAGGCGGCGTCGCCGGCGCCGCGCCCTCGATCCAGCCCTTGCGCCCGGCGTAGGGGCCGCCCAGATCCGAGAAGGCGGGCATCGCCATGACGCCCGCGGCGACGATGGCCGCAACGTCCGCTTCGCCCGCCTCGGCGGGGGACTCCCCGGCGAGCGCGGCGAATTCCCGGCCGCCCATCAGGCGCGCCGTCGGCACCGGACGTCCCAGAATGTCGACGTTGGCGAGCATGTCGGCTTTCGGGTCGAGCCGGCCCGTTCCGCCGACCGCCATGATGATCACCCAGGTTCCGGTCGACACGACCGTGAACGGATCGCGCCGGGAGGCGATATAGGGAACGAGGGCGGCGTTCGAGTCGTGGGCGCCGCAGACGACGCGAACGGACGGCGAAAGCCCGGTCGCCGCGGCCACCTCGGGCTTCAGGGTCCCGAGCGTTTCCCATGCGTTGCGCAACGGCGGAAAGAGGCGCGTCCATCCCGCCCGCTCGACGAGGCTCGAGAGGCGGCCCTCATACGGCCGCCAAAGGTCGGTGTGCGCGCCCATCGCCGTGCACTCGAGCGCAAGCACGCCGCTCAGACGCCAGGACCAGTATTGCGCGTAGCCGAGGATGGCGCGGGCGCGGGCAAAATCCTCGGGGAAGGTCCGCTCCAGATAGAAAACCTGCCGGCCCACGTTGAGGCCTCGCGGAAGACGAGGCGAAAAGCTCTCCTCGAACGGCGGCCGCCGCGCGTCGTATTCGGCGTCGACCGATGAAAATCCGTCGAACTCGAAGTCCATCGCCGGCAAAGCGTCGCCATCCTCGGCGACGAGAACGCCGGAACCGCCATGCGCGGAAACCGAAATCGCCCCGATCGGCGTCGTCGCGCCGAGGTCCTTCAAAGAGGTCAGCAGAAATCTCCAGGCGCGCTCGGTGTCGAGCCTGAGATAGGGCCAGCGCTCGTCCGGCGGCAGCGGCGCGTTGGGCTGGGATCGTTCGGCGACGACTCGTCCGTCGCGGTCGAAGACGATGAGCTTGACGTTCGTCTTGCCCACGTCGAACACCGCGACGCCGTCGCCCATGATATGCCGCCTCCCCGGATGCCGGAGCGGAGTCTATCCCCTTCTCCGCCGCCATGGGAAGCGAGAGCCGCTCGCCTTGCGCGACGTCAGCGCTTTTTCAGCCTTGAAGAGGAACGACTGCGGCCGACATCCAGGCGGACGCCGCGGCGCCGTCCGAGGGACGCGCACAACCGTGCGGCCACAATCTCCACATGGCCGCCGTCCGGTCGTGGCTCGTTTCGGCCTGCGTCGCCGGAGCCCTATTCGGCCGGCGTCGCAGAGACGGTCACGCGATCGTCAACGGGAAGCCCGAGCGAATGTTCGCGGCGCAGGAAGCGCCGGAACGCCATCCGGATATCCCGCAAGAGCCGCCCCCACGCGCCCGGCTTCGCGAAGTGCGAGGCGAATTCGCGGTTCGTCTCGATCGGCAGCCAGTACTCGCGGCGCCAAGTCTTGTACATCGATATCAGTTCGTCTTTCTGCTCGGGATTGATCGCGAGGTTCATGCAGTTGCACTGGGCTTCGATCGTCACCCGTCCCAGCCGGTCGAACTGGAAACAGTGGCGGCTCGGGGTATGGCTCAGCCAGCCGCGGTCGAGGTCGAAGTCTTCGGGCTGGAAGCGCAGCGCATCGATCAAAGGCGCGACGTCGAGAAAACGTGACGTCCGCGCGACGGGATAGTGAAAGTCGACATTCGCCATTAGGGTCGTCCTCCGCCTTCAAGGCCCAGCCCCTCGTTCAACGTCGTCGCACAGCGCCGGTTCCATGACGCATCGCGCTCTGATTTTTTTAGTCTCTCTCATGCGAGATTGGCTTTTTTTTGAGCGGGTCTCGCAATTCTCCACACCTCGCGGAGAGACGACCGCCGCGACGGTCGCGGGCAGGTTTTTTGCCGGGATTCCGGCGCTACGATCCGGCCCGCTCGCGCCTTGCGGCGCTCTGATAACGCTCGGCGGCCGTGACGACCGCAAGCGCCGCCGCGGCGAGCGGGCCCGCCGGGGCAACCGCTTCATCCGCCTCGGGGGCGAGCAGTCTCTCGAGCCCGGCGCGCGCCCCGGCGTCCGGCGCCGGCAAGCCTGCCCGGATGTCGAGCCGCGCCGCGGAGAGCTGCGCGATGAACCCATGCGCCGCCATCAAGAGCGCCGCCATCTCCTCGAGGCCCTTGCGCGCCGCCGTCGGCTCGGCGCTCATCCGGCCTGCGGAGTCGGAAAGCGCCGCGATCGCCTCGATGACGTTCTTGCGGGCGAGCCGGTATTCCTGCGCGGATGCGTCCGCGTTCAGCGCGACGCCGGAAAAGGCGGCGAGCCGGGCCTGAAGGCGGCGAGCGATGCCCGGCGCGTCGGAAAACTCCCAGTGGGGCCAGACAAAGCTGAACAGATGCGCGATCGCCGCGCCGATCAGCGTGTCGGCGAGGCGCGCGAGCACGGGCGCGGGCAAATCCGGCTGAATGAGATGCAGCGAGACAAGCGCCATGACGGACGCCCCGACCGACGAAAGGCGATAATTCAGGCGCAGGAAGCTGTGAATGACGACGACCGCGAGGCCTTGCGCCACGACCAGCGCGCGCGCGGGCAGCCATGCGACCAGCCCGGCCGCGATGACGCAGCCGATCAGCGTTCCAATGACCCGATCGTCGCGCCGCGCCTTCGTCAGGCCGAAGTTGGATCGCATCACCACCGCGATGGTGAGCAGCACCCAGTTGCCATGCCCCGAGTCGTCGAGAACCTGCGCGACGACCGCGCCCGCCATCATCGCGAGCGCGAGGCGGACCGAATAGCGAAGGACCGGCGAGGCGATCCGGAAATGCTGCCCCACGGCCGCCCAGGCGTAGGAGCGCTTGGGAATAAACGCCTTCAGGTCGACGCCTTCGATCGCGGCTTCGGCCGCCCGGTCGTCCGACAGCGCCTGTTCGAGCCGGCGGATGTGGCCGAGCGCGACCACCAGACGACCCGTGGCGGCGGTCAGGGCCGTCCCCGCCGTATCCGTTTCGCCCTGCTCGGCGGCCTCTCGCGACAGGGCGTCGATTGCGACCTGATGATCCGGCGGAAGGGTCGGCCGGTCGGTCGTCAGGATTTCGAGGCTCAGATGATCGAGGTCGAGGGCGCCGACGCGCAGCGCCGCGCCGATGTGCTGGAGGAGCGCGGTCGACGACGGCGCGCCGCGGACTTTCGTCACGTCGCTCTGGGCGGCGACGAGCGCGTCGAAGGCGTCGAGCAGAATGCCGATCGTGGCGGCGAGCCGCATGCGCTCGGACCCCGGCGCGGGCCGATCGAGCAGGAGCGCTCGCGCGGACTGAAGCTGCTCCGACAGCGCGGCCTGCTGGCGGATCGCCGATCCGTAGGCCTGCTCGAAGTCCGTCTCCGGGTCGAAGACCGCGGCGACGGCGCGCAGATAGAGAGACAGCTCGCGAATCGTCTCGCTGGCCAAGAGCCGCCGCGCGCTGGCGTCGGTGACGATCGTGGCGAGCAGCGCGAACGCGATGTAGGCGAGGCCGCCGAGGGCGAAAAGCGCTTCGATTTTCAGCGCGACCGCGTAGGACTCGCGCGGAAAGCCGAGCACGAACACCATCGGGATCAACGCCTGCATGCCGAGCGCGATGGCCCAGCGGCCCCAGCCCGTGATCATGCCGGCGGCGAAGGCGATGACCCCGATGGTGGCGAGCGCGGCCGGCGGCCAGGGCAGCGCGAGCTGGATCGCGGAGGTCGAGATGAGCGCAAGGGCGAACCCGAACGCCAGCGTCCGCGCCTTTTCGCGCCACGGCGCGGGCAGATCGGAGATGCTGGCCGATATGGCGCCCAGCGTCGCAGGCTGGCCGGCCGCGAATCCGAAGATCGCCGAGGCGCCGAGCGCGATCGTCAGAACGCCGGCGCCGACGCTGACGCCGTTGACGATGTGCTGGCCGACCAGCATCCGGGTGAAGTCGGGCCGACGCCAGCGGGCCACGGGCGCGCCGTCTCAGCTTCGCCGGGCGCCGCGCGGCGCTTCGACCGCCGGCGCGGCTGGCGGGCGCGCGGCGGGCAAGGCGGCGCGGAAGTCGGCGATCGGGTTGGCCCTGCGCACGGTCGACTCCAAACTGGCGGCGGTCGCCCGGCCGGCCGCCCCTCCGATTCCCGACGTGGGGCGGATGAAACTCGCTCAGGTCTTGGCGCCGCGCTCAGGCAGGGTCAATAAGGACGCGGCGCGTCCGCCGGTTCACCGCCCTCGAGGCGGAAGCTGCTTCGCGCCGAGGCAGATCGGACGGAGACGACATGCGTCAGCCAAAACCCGAGAACGACCGGCGGCCGAACGGCTTCTTCATCCGCGTCGCCGCGACGGCGAGCGCGGTTCTCGTCCTCGCGTTCATCGCCCTCTGGCTGACGCTGCCCTCGCCTCGGAACGCCGGCGAGTCCCTGATCGGCGGCCCGTTCGCGCTTCGGGACGGCGACGGCCGGACGATCACCGGCGAGAGCGTCCGCGGCCGGCCCTTCCTGGTCTATTTCGGCTACACCCACTGCCCCGACGTGTGCCCGACCGAGCTCGCCCGCGTCGCCGACGCGCTCGCCAAAATGGGGGACAAGGCGATCCCGGCGCTGTTCGTCACCGTCGATCCGGAGCGGGACACGCCGAAGGTCATGCAGGACTACGCCTCGAGCTTCGGGCCTTCGATCATCGGGCTTTCCGGCAGTCCGCAGGCGATCGGCGCGGTCGAGAAGGCCTTTCGGGTGTTTGCGCGCAAAGGCCCGATCCAGTCCGACGGAGGCTATTCCATGGATCACAGCTCGATCGTCTACGTCATGAGCAAGACCGGCGGCTTCGTGGGGGCGCTGAACCTCGACCGCCCGCCCGAGGAGACCGCCCGGGAGCTGGAGCGTTACCTCTGACCCCGGTTTGCCGCCGCGCGGTTGATTTGCTAGAGCGACCGCCGATGAGCGACGCCGGCCGGCGCCGACGCTCGAGCCGCGAGGCGTTTGACGAATGGACACGTTCACCACCCTGACCGGAGTGGCGGCTCCGTTGCCGATCGACAATATCGACACGGACATGATCATCCCGAAGCAATATCTGAAGACGATCAAGCGGACCGGCCTCGGCGCCGGGCTGTTCTCGGAGCTGCGCTACCGCGACGACGGCTCGGAGAACCCCGACTTCGTGCTCAACAAGCCGCAGTACCGCAAGGCGGCCATTATCGTGGCGGGCGACAATTTCGGCTGCGGCTCGTCGCGCGAGCACGCGCCGTGGGCGCTGCTCGACTTCGGCGTCCGCTGCGTCATTTCCACAGATTTCGCCGATATCTTCTACAACAACTGCTTCAAGAACGGCATCCTGCCGATCAAGGTTTCGCGGGAAGACCTCGCCGAGCTCATGGACGACGCCGAGCGCGGCGCGAACGCGACGCTCTCCATCGACCTTCCGGCGCAGGAGATCCGCGGCCCGGACGGCGGCGTCGTCCGGTTCGAAATCGATCCGTTCCGCAAGCAGTGCCTGATCGAGGGCCTCGACGACATCGGGCTGACCATGGTCGAAGCGCCCGCGATCGCGTCCTTCGAAGAAAAATCCGCCGTGGCCCGGCCGTGGCTGTGATCGCTTGATCGGGGCCGGTCCATGCGCCCTCGGGCGCCTGGGCCGGCCGAGGCTGGCGTTTGGCGGCGCGTCCTCGTAAAGTCCGGTCGAGACACGGAGGGGACGCGAAGAGTGCGATGAACGGCGCCGCCGCCACCCTCGCCGCAATTGGTTACGTCTTTGTTTTGTTCCTCATCGCATGGTGGGGCGACAAGGGCGGGCGCCGATTTGTCGCCGGCGGAACGCAGGCCGTCGTCTACGCGCTGAGCCTCGCCGTCTATTGCACGTCCTGGACCTACTACGGCTCGGTCGGCCTCGCCTCGTCGCGCGGCCTCGACTTCCTGCCGGTCTACATCGGCCCGATCCTCGTCATCGGGCTCGGCTATCCGTTCGTAGGCCGCATCGCAAATCTCGCCCGCACGCAGAACCTGACGACCGTGGCCGACTTCGTCTCCGCCCGCTACGGCAAGTCTCAGCCGGTCGCCGCGGTCGCGGCGCTGATCGCGCTCGTCGCCTCGGCGCCCTATGTCGCGCTCCAGCTCAAGGCGGTCTCGACCACGCTGCTCACCGTGGTCGACTCCCTGGACAGGTCCCGGCTGACCGCGGATCGGCCCTCCGCATTGTTTTCGCTGGCGATCGCGCTCGGGCTCGCGGCTTTCGCCATCGCTTTCGGCACGCGCCGCATCAATCCGAAAGAGCACCAGAGCGGGCTGATCCTCGCGATCGCGGTCGAATCGGTCGTCAAGCTTTTGGCCTTTCTCGCCGTCGGCGCCTTCGTCGTCTGGGGGCTGAACGGCGGGGTGTCGGGCCTGACGCAGGCGGCCCTGTCGAATCCGAAGATCGCAGCCGTCATCCAGACGCCCCCCGACCCGGCCGTCTGGGGCGTGATCACGCTGCTGTCCGCCTTTGCGATTCTCCTGCTGCCGCGGCAGTTCCACGTGGCGGTGGTCGAGAACCACGACCCGCGCGGCGTGCGAACGGCCGCGTGGCTGTTCCCGGCCTATCTCGTGCTGATCAACCTGTTCGTCGCGCCGCTCGCCGTGGCCGGACTCGAGATGTTCCCCGACGGCGCTATCAATCGCGATCTGACGGTGCTCGCGCTGCCGCTCGCCGCGGGCGCGCCGGGCGTCGCGCTCATGACCATGATCGGCGGGCTTTCGGCGGCGACCGGCATGGTCGTGCTCGACAGTCTCGCGCTCGCGATCACCATTTCCAACGATCTCGTCATGCCGCTTCTGCTGCGCAGGCGCGCCGATCCGGCGAACGCCTCGGAAGGCGACATCGGCGCGCTGGTGCTGTGGGTCCGGCGCCTCGCGATCGTCGGCGTCCTCGCCCTGGGCTTTCTTTACGAACGGCTGACCGGAGAGACCGCGCTGGTTTCGATCGGCCTCCTGTCCTTCGCCGCGGTCGCGCAGATCGCGCCGGCCTTCCTCGGGGGGCTGTTCTGGCGCCGCGGCACGGCGCGCGGCGCCCTCGCCGGCATGGCGGCGGGTTCGCTGGTCTGGCTCTATCTGCTGTTTCTGCCGTCGCTCGCGCCTCATGGCGCGATGGCGGCGTTTCTCGCGCACGGGCCTCTGGCGATCGGCTGGCTCAGCCCGGCGGCGCTCGTGTCCTTCGCCCCGAACGCGCTCGTCGGCGGGGTGGTCATTTCGCTTCTCGTCAATTGCGCAGCCTTCGTCGCGTTTTCCCTGACGCGTAACGTCACCGCGCTCGAACGCGCGCAGGCGAACGCCTTCGCCGGCGTCGGCGGCAAGCCGCAGGCGTTCCGCCTGTGGCGCTCGTCGACGACGGCTGGAGAACTCGAAGCCGCCGTCGCCCGCTATCTCGGGGCGGCGAGGGCGCGCCGCGCGTTTTCCGCCTTCCTGCGCGAGAGCGGCCAGGACTACGACCCCGCCCAGGAGGCGAGCGCCCAACTGATCCGGCACGCGGAATTCCTGCTCTCGCCCGCCATCGGCGCCTCGACCTCGCGGCAGGTGCTGTCCCTGCTCCTCAGGCCCCGCACCGTCTCCGGACAATCGGCGCTGAAGCTGATCGACGAGGCCTCGGCGGCGATCCAGACCAGCCGCGACCAGTTGCAGCACGCGCTCGACCATGCGCGGCAGGGCATCACGGTGTTCGACGCCAATCTCGCGCTGAACGCCTGGAACCGGGAGTTCGCCGATCTCTTCGACCTGCCGCCGGCTCTGTTGCGCCACGGCGTCGGGCTCGACGAGATCGTCCGTTTCAACGCCGCCCGCGGCGCCTACGGGCCGGGCGATTCGGAGGATTTCGTCGCCGAGCGGGTGGCCTCCCTGCTCTACGACGATCAGCCGACGCGGCTGCGCCTCTTCTCCACCCACCGGGTGATCGAGGTTCGCTCGGCGCGTCTGCCCGACGGCGGCATCGTCACGACCTACACCGACGTCACCCAGACCGTGCAGACCGAGGAGGCGCTCGAGGCGTCCAACGAGTTCCTGGAAAAGCGCGTCGGCGAGCGCACGGCCGAGCTCCAACGCCTGAACGCCGAGCTCGCGAGTGCGAAGACAGTGGCGGAAGAAGCGAATCTGTCCAAGACCCGCTTCCTCGCCGCCGCGAGCCACGACATTCTCCAGCCCCTCAACGCAGCGCGGCTCTACGCCAGCTCGCTCGCGGAAGGGCCCGCGCGGCTCGGGATCGAAGAGCGCGCCGACCTCGCGCGCAAGGTCGACATGTCGCTCGAGGCGGTCGAGGAGATCCTGGGCGCCCTTCTGGACATCTCGCGCCTGGACGCCGGGGCGACGAGACCGGAGATTTCCGACGCGCCGGTGGCGGATCTGATGCGCATGCTGGAAGTCGAGTTCGCGCCGCTCGCGCGCTCGAAGGGGCTCGAGCTTCGGTTCGCGCAGACGGCGCTCGCGGTCCGGACCGATCGCCGGCTGATGCGGCGGCTGCTCCAGAATCTCGTTTCCAACGCCGTCAAGTACACGGTTCAGGGGAAGGTACTGGTCGGCTGCCGGCGCCGCAGGAACGCGCTTCGCATCGAGGTCTGGGACACCGGCCTCGGCATTCCGGCCGATCGGCAGCGGGCGGTTTTCGAGGAGTTCCGGCGGCTCGACCAGGGCGCCCGCATTGCGCGGGGCCTCGGCCTCGGCCTGTCGATCGTCGAGCGCCTCGGCCGGGTGCTCGACCATCCGGTCGGCCTGCGCTCCTGGCCCGGCGACGGCTCGGTCTTCTACGTCGACGCGCCGCTCGGCGTTTCGGGCGTCCGCCGCGCGCACGGCGCCGGCGCGCCCGAGCAGCCTGCCGCCGACGAGCCGCTGAGCGGCCTCCGGGTGCTCGCGATCGACAACGAGGCGCGCGTCCTCGACGGCATGCGCGCGCTTCTCGGACGCTGGGGATGCGTCGTCGCGACGGCGCAAGGCGTCGTGGAGGCGCACGAAGCCCTCGCCGCGTTCGGCGCGCCCGACGTGATCATCGCCGACTACCATCTCGACCAGGGCGACGGGATCGCGGCGATCCGCACGCTGCGCGACGGCCTCGACCGTCCGGTCCCCGCGATCCTGGCGACCGCCGACCGAAGCCCGGAGGTCCGCGACGAGGCGGCGCGCCACGACATCGTCATTCTCCACAAGCCGCTGAAGCCGGCGCCCCTGCGCGCCCAGCTCGCCCGCTACGGCGCCCTGCGCGAGGCGGCGGAGTAGGGGCCGGCGCAACTCTGCGAGATGCGCTCGCAATTTTCCCTTCGACGCTCTTGCCTTATAGGGGCGCCACCCATCCATGAAAGAGCCCCGCATGACCGCCCCCCGCCCCTTCGACGACATCCGCGCCCTCCTCCTGCAAATGCCCGGGCCGGACGAGGAAGCCCTCGCGGCGGCGCGGGAGCGGGAGGCTCAGCTCACCAAACCCGCCGGGTCGCTCGGGCGGCTCGAGGAGATTTCGGCCTTCCTCGCCGGCTGGCAGGGCTCCGCCCGGCCGCATGTCAATAATCCGCTGGTCGCGGTTTTCGCCGGCAACCATGGCGTGGTCGCGCAAGGGGTGTCGCCTTTCCCGCAGTCGGTGACGGGAGCGATGGTCGCCAACTTCACCGCCGGGGGCGCGGCGATCAACCAGATCTGCAAGGCCTTCGACATTTCGCTGAAAGTCTACGAGCTCGCCCTCGAGCGGCCGACCGGCGACATCACCCGCGAGCCTGCGATGGACGAGCGCAACTGCGCCGGCACCATCGCCTTCGGGATGGAGGCGCTGGCCTCCGAGCCCGACCTGCTGCTGCTCGGCGAAATGGGGATCGGCAACACGACCTCGGCGGCGGCGATCTACCACGCCCTCTGGGGCGGCGAGGCGGAGGATTGGGTCGGCCGCGGCACGGGCGTCGACGACGCGGGGCTGAAGCGCAAGGCGGACGCGGTGCGCGCCGCCGTCGCCCTCCACAGGGATCACCTCGCCGACCCGCTCGAGGTCCTCGCGCGTCTCGGCGGCCGGGAGATCGCGGCGATGGCCGGGGCGATCCTGGCCGCGCGGCTGCGCCGGACGCCCGTGGTGCTCGACGGCTTCGTCGTCTGCGCCGCGGCGGCCGTCCTGCAAGCGCTCGACCGCGCGGCGCTCGACCATTGCCTCGCCGGCCACGTCTCGGCCGAGCGCGCCCACCGGCAGGCGCTCGACCGGCTCGGCAAGGCGCCGATCCTCGCGCTGGGCATGCGGCTCGGCGAAGGCTCGGGCGCGGCGGTCGCGGTCGGCGTGATCAAGGCGGCAGTGGCCTGCCACAACGGCATGGCGACCTTCGCCGAGGCCGGGGTGGCGGGGAAGGAGTAGAGCGCGACGACATAGGGTTGCGCCCCGCACGCTCACCCGGCCGCTTCGCGGACGAGGCGAGCGCGCCCTTCTCCCCTTGCGGGATACGGTGGTCCGAGAGGCAGAATGAGGGTCTTCGGGCGCGACTCGATCTCAATTCCCCCCACTCACGGCAAAAGCCCCCTCACCGCCGCCAGCCACCCGTAAACCACGTTCGTGACCGCAATCCGCGGCGCCGGCGCGCGAACTTCCGGCGGCGCTTCGCGCGTTGCGCAGCGCGGCGCGAGATCGGCGAAGGCGATCTCGCCGTCGGTATAGAAAGGGTCGCCGCCGCCGTTGCGGCCGAAGAGGGTCGGCCCGACGCCGCTTACCGAATAGGTCTTGGCGACCCGTTTCGCGTCGATGAGGTCCTGGATCAGAAAGTCGCGCTCGGCGTCGATGCCGGGTGCGGTGCGGTGGGTGATCTGCCCGGTGTAGTGGCTGATCCCGACGCCGTCGTCGAACACGGCCGCACCGAGCCACACCGGCCGCCCGTCGTCGCCGGCGTCCAGCGCCTTCCAGAAGCGGACGTGATGGCGCGTCCCGGCGCTGAGCCCGGACGGCTTCTCGAAGGCGAGATCCTGCCGGCGCCCGTCGAAAAAGAGCGGGCTCACCGGCGCGCGACGGTAGGGCCGATGAAAGACGACGCTGCCGGCGATCTTCAGCGACGACATAAGCGTGACCGGATCGGACGGCGACCATCCCGCCACGGCCATGGCGCACATCAGGTCGTCCTGCGAGCCCTCGACGCCGACGTTGATCACGTCGCCGAGGATCCCCTGGGCGGTGACGGTCCGCGCGCCGAGGTCCGCAATCCCCCTCTGCCGCTCGTAGTGGCGCCACGCGCCGGGCGCGACGAGGTAGGCGACGAGGAGATAGGCCGCAGCGATCGTCGCGACGACGGCGAGGGCGCGGCGGCGGTCGAATTTCGGCAGCCTCATCGGCGTGATTCTGGCTTTCGAGTGGCGTAAAGGCAACACGAGCCCGGAGGCGTCGCGACGGGCGAGAAGGCGATCGGGGACAGTTTTTTTATGGGTTTCATCGGTCTATACGCCCGCGTCCTCGGACGGCTCGGGCCGGAGAAGGGACTGGCGGCGGCCCTGGTGCTCGCCAACGTCGCGCTCGCCGTCGCGCAGTTCGCCGAGCCGATGCTGTTCGGCAGGATCATCGACCAGCTCACCAAGGCCATGAGCCCCGGCGATACCCTGCAATGGTCGGGAATCGGCCCCTGGCTCGCCGCCTGGGCGGCGTTCGGCATCTTCAGCATCGTCGCCGGCGTCACGGTGGCCCTTCATTCCGACCGCCTCGCCCACCGCCGCCGGGTCGTCGAGATGGCGGCCTATTTCGACCATGTCCTGCACCTGCCGATGAGCTTTCACGCCAGCGCCCACACCGGGCGGCTGCTGAAGATCATGATCGAGGGCGCCTCGGGCATGTTCGGGGTGTGGCTGTCGTTCTTCCGCGAGCATTTCGCCGCGCTGGTGTCGCTAGGCGTGCTGCTGCCCGCCACGCTGATCGTCAACTGGCGGCTCGGCGGCATTTTGCTGATACTCGTCGTCGTGCTCGGCGTTCTGATGAACGTCGTCTTGCGCAAGACCGAGGTCATGCAGAGCGCGGCCGACGTCTATTCCAACGACGTCGCCGAGCGGGTGTCGGACGTGCTCGGCAACATGCCGGCGATCCAGAGTTTCGCCCGCGCCGACGAGGAGACGAGCGCGCTGACCCGCATGATCGACCGGATGCTCAACGCCCAGATGCCAGTGCTGACGTGGTGGGCGCTGGCCTCGGTCGCGACCCGGTCGAGCTCGACGCTGGCGCTGGTCTCGATCCTCGTCACCGGCGTCTGGTTGCTCATGCAGAACCTGACCACGGTCGGCCAGATCGTCGCCTTCATGTCGCTGGCGCAGATGCTGGTCGGGCGGCTCGAGCAGACGGTCGGCTTCGCCAACTACATGCTGAGCCAGTCGCCGCGCATCCGGATGTTCTTCGACGTGATGGACACCAGGCCCGACGTCGGCGACGCGCCCGGCGCGGTCGCGGTCGGACGGCTCGCCGGCAGCGTGCGGTTCGAGGACGTGTCCTTCGCCTACGACAAGGCGCGCGAGGCGCTCTCGGACGTGAGCTTCGACGCGCCCGCCGGCTGCACGATCGCCCTCGTCGGCGCGACCGGATCGGGCAAGTCGACGACGCTGAACCTGCTGCATCGGGTGTTCGACCCGACCGAGGGGCGGATCACCGTCGACGGGCTCGACATCCGCTCGATGACGCTGGAATCTTTGCGCGAGAATATCGGCGTCGTGTTTCAGGAGCCGTTCATCTTCGCCCGCTCGATCGAGGAGAACCTGCGCATCGGCAAGCCCGACGCGACCACGGCCGAGATGGAGCGGGCGCTCGAGGCGGCGCAGGCGATCGACTTCGTCCGCCGCGCACCCAAGGGCCTTCAGGCGGTGATCGGCGAGCGCGGGCGCAACCTTTCCGGGGGCGAGCGGCAGCGCCTGTCGATCGCCCGCGCGCTCCTCAAAGATCCGCCGATCATGGTGCTCGACGAGGCGACCAGCGCCCTCGACGCCAAGACCGAGCGCCAGGTCCAGGCCGCGGTCGACGCCGCGATGCGGGGGCGGACGACCTTCGTCATCGCCCATCGGCTCGCGACGATCCGCAACGCCGACCGCATCCTGGTGTTCGATCAGGGCCGCATCATCGAGAGCGGCTCGTTCGACGAACTGGTCGCCGAGGGCGGCGCCTTCGCGGCGCTTGCCAGGGCGCAATTCATGGCGGGGGCGGATCCGGCGCACGCGTGAGCGCGTAACATCGGCGGCGGCCGGCGCGAAGGCCGCCACCCAGGACATGCAAGGAGCATGAAGCCTTTGTGGACCTTGGTGTTCTTCGTGGTGCGAGAGATAGGACGCGCGTCCTCCTCGACCCGAAAGCAAAAAGGGCTAAAATCGTTCGCAAGGAGACCTCGATGAGCCAAGGCCAATTCCCCGTCACCCACACGGAAGCCGAATGGCGCGCACTGCTCACGCCGGAGCAATACGCCGTCATGCGCGAGCACGCGACCGAGCGCGCGGGAAGCTGCACCCTCAACTGGGAGAAGCGCCCGGGCGCGTTCGCCTGCGCCGGCTGCGGGCAACCCGTGTTCGAAAGCAAGGAGAAGTTCGACAGCGGCACCGGCTGGCCGAGCTTCACCTCGCCCGTCCCCGGCGCGCTCGGAAAGACGGTCGACAATTCCTGGGGCATGAGCCGGACCGAGGTGCATTGCGCGCGCTGCGGCTCGCATCTCGGCCATGTCTTTCCAGACGGGCCGCCCCCGACCGGCCTGCGGTACTGCATCAACGGCGTGGCGACCACCTTCACCCCGGCAGAAGAATGACGACGTCGGATCAGGTTCGGCGGGAGGCGGCCGAAGGCTGCCTCGGCCCGCACGCGCGACAGGACGCCTCGGGCGCCGCCGCGGCCGAGATTCTACGCCGGCTCACGGACCATCCGCCGTTCAAGAGCGGCCGCATTGGGGTGCTGATCGTCAACCTCGGGACTCCAGAGGGGACCGACTACTGGTCGATGCGGCGTTATCTGAAGGAATTCCTCTCCGACCAGAGGGTGATCGAAGCGCCGCGCGCGGTGTGGCTCCTAGTGCTGCAGCTCATCCTGCTCAGGCGCCCCACCGCCAAGGGGCGCGACTACGCCGCGATCTGGAACAACGACCGCAACGAGGGCCCCCTCAAGACCATCACCCGGTCGCAGGCCGAGAAACTCGCGGAGGCTCTGAAGGACCTTTCGCCCGAAGTCGACGTCGATTGGGCGATGCGCTATGGGCAGCCGCCGATCGCCAGGTGCCTCGCTGCTTTGCAGGCCAAGGGCTGCGACCGGATTCTGGTCGTGCCGCTCTATCCGCAATATTGCGCCGCCACCACCGCGACCGTCGGCGACAAGGTCTTCGACGCGCTGAAGGCGATGCGCTGGCAGCCGACGATCCGGATCGCCGCGCCCTGGTTCGACGACCCGGCTTACATCGAGGCGCTGGCGCGCTCGACCCGCGACGGCCTCGCGCAGCTCGACTTCGCCCCTGAGGTCGTGCTCGCCTCTTTTCATGGCATCCCGCAAGCCTATTTCGAGAACGGCGATCCGTACTATTGCCACTGCGCCAAGACGACCCGGCTTCTCGCCGCGGCGCTCGGATGGGAGGAAGGGCGACTCAGGATGACCTTCCAGTCGCGTTTCGGTCCCGGCGAATGGCTCAAGCCTTACACCGACGAGACCGTGCGCGATCTCGCCCGCGGCGGCGTCAGGCGGCTCGCCGTGATCACGCCGGGCTTCGCCGCCGATTGCCTGGAGACGCTGGAGGAGATCGGGGTCGAGAACGCCGGCTATTTCCGCGAGGCCGGCGGCGAGCATTTCGTCGCCATTCCCTGCCTCAACGACAGCGCGGACGGCATGGCGGTGATCGAGGCGGTGGCGCGGCGGGAGCTGATGGGTTGGGCCGGCGGGAAGAACGCCCCCCCGTAGGCGCAGTCGCCGACCGCATACGCTGCGCTCAGCGAGCGCGGCTACAGGGCGCGACCCTGTCCTGTTCGAGCGGGGCGCGCTATATGAGCGCCATGTCGCACTACGATATCGACGTCTTCGAATGGACGAAAGAGCAGGCCGACGCCTTGCGGCGGCGGGCGTCGAACGAGCTCGACTGGGACAATCTGGCGGAGGAAATCGAGGCTTTGGGCGTCAGCAACCGCCACCAGATCAAGTCGCGGCTGGAAATCCTCATCCTGCATCTTCTGAAGTGGCGGTATCAGCCGGAATGGCGGTGCGGCAGTTGGCGCGGCTCGATCCTGGAGGCGCGGCATCGTCTCGAAATGCTGCTCGAGGAGAGTCCGTCTCTCCGTCGGCTTCCTGATGAATATCTGCCGAGAGCTTACCCTTGGGCGCGCCGAAAAGCGCTCGCCGAGACCGGTCTCGACGCCCTTCCCGAGACCTGTCCGTGGACGATCGAGCAGATTCTCGACGGCGACTTTCTGCCGTGAGCGCGTTTGTCGAGGCAATCACCGACTGCGGCGTGTAGACGCGATCGTCGACCGCGTCCGCCGCGATCAGCGATCACGGCTACAGCTTGCGCTGGGAGATGTCAGCCCTGAGCCACGGCCGCGAGCCGGCGGGCCTCTCGCCCGCGACGCTCGCCGGCTGGTAATGCAGCGCCGGCCCGGGAAGCCGGCCCGCTTCGAGCGCGGCCAGCGTCGGCGCATCGGTCACGTCGAACGCGTCGAAGCCGCAGCGGAGCATCAGCGGAATCTCGTCGATCAGCACGTCGCCGGCCGCGCGAAGCTCGCCCTTGAAGCCGTGCCGGTCGCGCAGCAGCCGGGCGTAGGAGAACGCGCGGCCGTCGGCGAATTTGGCGAAGGCGAGCGCGACGAGCGGCCGGTCGGCGAGGTCGGACAAATGCGCCTGCGCGTCCGCTCCGGCCTCGACCGAGACGCCGACCGGCGCCTTGCGCTGGCTGAGCGCCTCGCGCTCGGCGAGCCAGCGCCGAAGCGACACCACCACGGCGCCTTCGGCGGGCGCGGGCGTATCGTCGGCGAGACGCGTCCAGGAATCTTCGGCGAAGCCGCCGGTGCGCCACAAGGCCATCAGATGTCCGCTCCCGCGTCGAGAACCGTGGTGTGGATGCCGCATTCCGTCTTGCCGCGCCCGCGCCAGCGGCCGGCGCGTTCGTCCTCCCCGGGCCTGACCGCGCTCGTGCAGGGCATGCAGCCGATCGAGGGAAAGCCCGTGGCGACCAGCGGGTGACGCGGCAGGCCAGCCTCGCGGATATAGTCGAGCACGCCGGTCGCGGTCCAGCCGACCAGGGGGTTGACCTTAACCCGCTCGCCCTCGGCCTCGAACAGGGGGAGCGTCGCGCGCGCCGCGCTCTGAAAGCCCTTGCGGCCGGTGATCCAGGCGTCGAAGCCCTCCATGGCGGCGGCGAGTGGCCGGACCTTGCGGATCTCGCAGCAGCGGTCCGGATCGCTGGAAAAGAGCCACTTCTCCGGGTCCTCCGCGGCGAGCGTCTCGGCCTCGGGCGTCGCGCTGGTGACGTTGGCGAGGCCGAGCTGCGCGCAGAGTTCGTCGCGATAAGCGAGCGTCTCGGGAAAATGCTGGCCGGTGTCGACGAAGATGACCGGCGTCGCCTTGTCGATCAGCGACACCATGTGCAGCAGCGCGGCGGCGTCGGCGCCGAAGCTCGACACCAGCGCGATCCGTCCGGGGAACAGGTCCTCGATGGCCAGCCGGATCAGCGACGACGCCTTCACGCGGGCAAAGCGGCTCTCCAGCCGCGAGGCGGCGATCTGGTCGCCGAACAGCTTCACGTCATGGGCGCTCATCAGATGTCCGATCCGGCGCTCCGCTCGTAGAGCGCTTCCTTGAACGGGGCGAGGCCCACCCGGCGGAAGGCGTCGAGGAAAGTCTCGGCCTCGCTCGTCCGGAGGCCCATATAGGTCTCGACGAGGGTCTCGACCGCGCCGACGACGTTTTCCGAGCTGAAGCCGGGGCCGACGATCTGGCCGATGGCCGCGGTCTCGTCGCCCGAGCCGCCGAGCGTGATCTGGTAGGTCTCCTCGCCCGCGCGCTCGAGGCCGAGAATGCCGATATGGCCGACGTGATGATGGCCGCAGGCGTTGATGCAGCCGCTGATCTTGATCTTCAGCGGGCCGACCGCCTTGGCCTTCGCGCCGTCGCCGAATTTTTGGGCGATCCGCTCGGCGACCGGGATCGAGCGGGCGGTCGCAAGCGTGCAGTAGTCGAGGCCGGGGCAGGCGATGATGTCGCTGATCTGGCCCGCGTTGGGCGTGGCGAGCCCGACCGAGGCGAGCCGGTCGTAGACCGCCGGCAGGTCGTCGAGCGCGACATGGGGCAGGATCAGGTTCTGCTCGTGCGAGACGCGGATCTCGTCGTGCGAATAATCCTCGGCGAGGTCGGCGACGGCGTCCATCTGGTCGGCGCTGGCGTCGCCGGGCGGCGCGCCGATGGGCTTGAGCGACACCGTGACGACGACATAGCCCGGCTGCTTGTGGGCCGTGACGTTGGCGGCGAAGAAGCTCGCGAAGCGCGCGTCCTTGCCCTTGCGCCGCTCGACGCGGTCGCTCCCAGGCTTCTTCGGCTCGAGCGCGGGCGGGGCGAAGAAAGCGGCCACGCGCGCGACCTCGCTCTGCGGCAAGTCGAGCAGCGTCGCGTCGCGCTCAGCGAACTCGGCCTCGATCTCGTCCTTCAGCGTTTCGAGGGTCTTTTCGTGCAGCAGAATCTTGATGCGCGCCTTGAACTTGTTGTCGCGCCGGCCCTCCAGATTGTAGACGCGCAGGATCGCCTCGACGTAGCCGAGGAGGTCGCGCTCGGGCAGGAATTCGCGCACCTTGCGCCCGATGAACGGGCTCCGGCCGAGGCCGCCGCCGACATAGACCGTGAACCCGAGCTCGCCCGCCTCGTCGCGCACGATCTGGAGGCCGATGTCGTGCGCCTGGATCACCGCGCGGTCGTGCGCCGCGCCGTTGACCGCGATCTTGAACTTGCGCGGCAGGAAGCTGAACTCGGGATGCAGCGACGACCACTGCCGCAAGATTTCCGCATAAGGGCGCGGGTCGGCGATCTCGTCGTGCGCCACGCCGGCGAAATGGTCGGCGGTGACGTTGCGGATGCAGTTTCCAGACGTCTGGATGGCGTGCATCTCGACGGCGGCGAGTTCCGCCAGGATGTCGGGAACGTGCTTCAGCGCCGGCCAATTGTACTGGATGTTCTGCCGGGTGGTGAAATGGCCGTAGCCGCGGTCGTAGGCGCGCGCGATGTCGGCGAGCTTGCGCATCTGCCGGGCGTTGAGCGTGCCATAGGGAACGGCGACGCGCAGCATGTAGGAATGGAGCTGCAGGTAGAGGCCGTTCATCAGCCGGTGCGGGCGGAACTGCTCCTCGGTCAGTTCGCCCGAGAGCCGGCGCGCGACCTGGTCGCGGAACTGCGCGACCCGCGCTGCGACGAACGCCTGATCGAAGTCGTCGTAATGGTACATGTCAGGCTTCTCCGAAGGCGGCCGGCCCGGAATGCGGCGCGAGGCCGTGCGCCTGCTTGCCGAGATCGCGCCGGACCGTCGGGCCTGCGGCGCGGATCGCCTCGCGCAGAGCCTTCGGAACGACGTGCCCGTTGCGGGTCTCGACCGCGAAGGCATAGGCGTCGACGACGAGGTTGCGCGTCATGTCGTCTGCCGCGCGCGCGAGCGCGGCCTTGGTCGCCACGGCGTCGGAGCAAACCGTTGCGCGGTTGAAGTCTTCGCTCCACGCCCCATCGGCGGTCTGAAAGACGACGACGCCATCCGCGAGGCGGTTGGCGGTGATCACATCGGGCATAAAGGGTCTCTCGGTCGGCGCAACAGGCCGGCTCACATAGTCTCTAACCGATTTTACGGCAAGTCTCTATGACTAATTTTGTATAACAATAATAAATCGCCCGAAATCCGACGCCGCCCCGATCCCGCCGGACCCTCTACGGATAAGCGGCCGTCAGATAGTCCACAATGACCGCCGCGTCCCCGGAATCGATCGGTGCGTTGAAAACCTTGATCATTTTCTGCACCTCCGCGTTCCAGAAGGCCCGCCCTTTCCCCGGCGGCTGGGTCGACATGTAGTCGGCCGAATGGCAGGGGAGGCAAAGGATTGCATTCTCCATGCCGGGGCCCGGCCTCAATTCAGCCGTGTCGTCGGGCAGCTCATAGGTCAGAGGCGCGGCGACGGCCGGGACCGGGGAGGCCGCGAACAGGGCGGCGAACAGGAGACGACTGAGCGGCGTCATGGTCATGCCGCCCTCACGTTCACGCATTCGACCACGTTACGCATGTAGCCAGACGGGTTCCACAACGGCTCGAGCGGCTGCGCTTGTCCGGCGCCATTGGTTGCGCGGACCAGAAGGCGATGCTCGCCCGCGGGCAGGGTCAGACGCGCGGTCCAGGGGCGGAAGGCGTATTTCCCGAGGTCCTCGCCGAGCGTCGCGTCCACCCACGAGCGGCCTTCGTCTGGCGAAACGGCCACATTCGCGATCCCATAGCCGCCGTCGAAGGCGATGCCGCGCACCAGCAGGTCCTGGTTCGCCGCGACCGTCGCGCCTTCCTGGAGGTTGGTGATGAACGACCGGACGTTCAACCGCCCGATCGGGACCGTGCTCGCAGGCGTCTTTCCGGGCTCGACGCAAGCGCAGGCATTGTCGGGGATGCGATAGGCCGACTTCATCCAGAAACCGTCGAAGGGCGCATCGAGCGCGGTGATCTCCGCGAGATGCTTCATCCAGTAGGTCCCGTAATAGCCGGGAACGACCAGCCGCGCAGGAAAGCCGTTGAGCCACGGCAGGTCCTCGCCGTTCATCGCGTAGGCGACCATGACCTCTCCGTCGCGCGCGTGGTCGACGTCGAGCGCCTTGACGAAGGGGGGCGACAGGAGCGGGCGGTCGAGACCCTCGAAGGAGACCTGCACGACGCCGGGCTTGACGCCGGCCTTTGCCAGAAGCGCCTTCAGGGGAACGCCTTTCCAGCGCGCGCAGCCCATCGCGCCGTTGGCGAGCTGTCCGCCCCCGACGCGGGGGTTGGAGAAGCCGCGCCCGTTGCCGCTGCATTCGTTGACTGCGACGAATTCGACCGGCTCGAAGCCGGTCCTGAGATCGTGAAGCGACAGCGACAGGGGATTGTCGACCTTGCCTCCGACCGTCAGCCGGTATGCGTCCGGGTCGATGGAGAGCGGAATCTTGGCGAGGTGGTAACGGACGAAAAAGGCGTCGTTCGGGGTGATCGGCCCCTCGTCGAACACGCTGAACGGCGTCTCGAGCTGCGGCGGACGGGTCGTGAGGCGGATGAGCGGCCGCTTCCCCGGATAGGCGACGAGCGGACGCTCGCCATTGCCCATCGGCAACGTGACCGTCGCATCCGCCGCAAGCGCCATGCTCCCGCCGCTTGCGGCGAGCGCCCCGGCCGTCAGCGCAAGCTTAAGGGTTTCCCGTCGAGTGGGCATGGCAGGCCTCGAGAGAATTCTCAACAACTGTTAACAAATGTAAGCATATCGAAATCGATCAGGCGCGGCAAGGGGAATGCGGCGTCGCCCTTCTCCGCCGGGCTCCTCAGCGCACGATCGTCAGCCGCTTCGCCGCCCGCGTCAGCCCGGTGTAGAGCCAGCGCGCCCGGTGCTCGCGGAAAGCGAAGCTCTCGTCGAACAGAAGCACGTCGTCCCACTGCGAGCCCTGCGCCTTGTGGACGGTCAGCGCATAGCCGTAGTCGAACTCGTCGGACGAGCGCCTCAGCGGATAGGAGAGCTCGCCCTCGGTCCCCTCGAAGAACGCCTTCAGCACCGCGACCTTGACCGACTTCCCGGCGCCCTCGTCCTCCGAGCGCACCGTCATACGGACGAAGTCCTTCACCACCCCGCCGAGCGCCTCGACCCGCCACAGGCCGCCGTTGATCAGGCCCTTGGTCCGGTCGTTGCGAAGGCACACCAGACGGTCGCCGGCGACCGGCAGCGGCTCCGTGAAGCCGGTCAGCTCGCGGATGCGCTTGTTGTAGAGGCGCCGAGTCTTGTTCGTTCCGACCAGCACCTGGTCGGCGGCGAGCACCTGCGCCGCGTCGACGGCGGCGCGGCGGATGACCCGGCTCTCGCCGTAGGTTCCGTCCTTCAGGTCGCCGCCCGAGCGGACGATCTCCGAGAGTCGGATGATCGGGTTGTCCTCGGCCTGACGATGGATCTGCGTCAGCATCACGTCCGGATCGTGCTCGGTGAAATAGCCGCCGCCCTTGACCGGCGGAAGCTGGAACGGATCGCCGAGCACCAGAATGGGCTTGCCGAACGACAGGAGGTCGCGCGCGAGGTCGGCGTCGACCATCGAGCACTCGTCGATGACGATGAGCTTCGCGCGCGATGCGGGGCCGTCTCCGTTGAGGGTGAAGGTCGGCGCGCCGTCGGCGCCCTCGCTCGCGCGATAGATGAGGGCGTGGATGGTGGTCGCGCCCGCGCAGCCGTGAGCGCGCATCACCATCGCCGCCTTGCCGGTGAAGGCGGCGAAGGCCGTCTCGCCGTCCGCGCCTTCCGCGACATGCCGGGCGAGCGTCGTCTTGCCGACGCCGGCGTAGCCGAACATCCGGAACACCTGCGGCTCGCCGTCCTTCAGCCAGCGTCCGACCCTGTCGATCGCGTTGGCCTGCTCGCGGGTCCATTCGCGCCCGCCCGACCCGGCGCGCGCCGCCTGCGCGGCGGCCGGGGCCGGAGCCGGGGAGGGGGGAGGCGCCGGGGCGGGCCGGCGCGCAGCGTCAGCGGGAGCCTCGGCCGCTTTCGGCGCCGCATGCGCCTTTTTCGCCTCGACCTTGACCCCGCAGCGCGAGCAGGTCGGCGGCTTGCGGCCGAGATCGTAGAATTTGGCGCCGCAGGCGTGGCACTGGCGCTTGGTTCCGAGCCTGCCGACCGACATTCTGTTGCTGGCCAAGATGAACCCGTCTCCTCGGGCTTCCGCCCGGCGAATCAACGATGGACTATACCTTCGAGGCGGCTCGTCCTCGACTTCGCCGACCTCGCCCTGAGTTCGCCAACCTCGTCCTTGTCGAAGGACGCGCCAGCCGGCGCGAACGGGGCGGCTCGCGGGAGCTGCCTCGAGCCGCGATGCTTCGCTCCTCGGGCATTCCGATCTGGCCGTGCCGCGAATCCCCTCGAAAGTCACGATCGGTTAAGGAATTCAGCGCAGCCTTTTACCAGTTTCTTCGAGATGCGCCGAAAAGCCGCGTTGGCCGAATGGCCGATGGTTCGGGCTTGAACCGTTGACGCACGGACCTATATCGCTGAGCGGAAGGCGGTCCCGCGTTGCGTTCAAGGACCGCCGACCGGACCAGCGGCAACGCGGCCGGGGCGCTTCCTATGAAGGTCTCGCGTCCGTGAGGCGCCTCGAGGGGGCTTTCATGGTGCGTGTGACGGCGTTGAGCTCGCCTTTCCTGCTCGGCTTCGACGACATCGAGCGCGCGCTCGACAAAGTGTCGAAGACTGCGGCCGACGGTTATCCGCCCTACAACATCGAGCGGGTTGCTGCGACAGCCGCCGAGCCGGAGAAGCTGCGCATAACTCTGGCCGTGGCCGGGTTCGCGCAGGACCAGATCGAGGTCACGATCGAGGAGAACCAGTTGACCATCCGCGGTCGCCAGCAGGAGGACAAGACGCGGGAATTTCTGCATCGCGGCATCGCGGCGCGGCAGTTCCAGCGCAGCTTCCTGCTCGCCGAGGGCATGCAGGTGATGGGGGCAGACTTGGCACAGGGTTTGCTCTCTATTGATTTGGTCCGGCCTCAGCCGGCGAGGATCGTGAAGAAAATCGAGATCTTGACGCGCGACTGAGCCGTCGGCGTTCCTGGCGGGGTTTCGGACCGCCGCGAAGGAGGCACTAGTGGCAAACGGCATCGAGAAGGCCTTCGGGCTTACGGCCCAGGAATTCGCGCACTTCGGAGACGGGGCGCTGGCCTACGTGAAGGCCATCAAGTCCGAAGACGTCGCGCGTCTCTTCCCCCAGGCGCCGGCGCTTCGTCCCGGCGTGAAGCTGTTCGCGCTTCTCGGCGCCGACGGATCGCCGATCGTGCTCACCGACTCTCGGGACGCGGCGATCGCCAACGCCTGGGAACACGAGCTTCAGACGGTCAGCCTGCACTGAGCGGACTCGAGGATGCGCTAGCCGCATAAGCGAGCGCCGTCGCCGTTGCGGCCGCGCTCGCCGAGCGCGGCCGAGGGTGACGCATACGACAATGACCGGCGTCCGCCCGGTCGCCTGCCTGTTTACCCCTTGATCGCAAAGTTGAAATGGCGCTCGGGGGTTCGAGGACCGGCCTTGCCGCGGCCCTGATCGCGTGGCAAGCGGGCGTGATGACCGACCTCTCCAATCCCGGCGCGCGCCCGGCGCCACGCATCTCTTTCGTTTCCCTCGGCTGTCCGAAGGCTCTGGTCGACAGCGAGCGCATCCTCACCCAATTGCGGGCGGAGGGCTACGCGCTTTCCAAAACCCACGCCGGCGCCGACGCGGTGATCGTCAACACCTGCGGCTTTCTCGACAGCGCCAAGGCGGAGTCGCTCGAGGCGATCGGCGCGGCGATGGCGGAGAACGGGCGGGTGATCGTTACCGGGTGCATGGGCGCCGAGCCCCACATGATCCGCGACGCCTTCCCCAAAGTGTCGGCGATCACCGGCCCCCAAGCGTACGAGAGCGTGATGACGGCGGTGCACGAGGTCGCGCCCGCGCCGCACGACCCGTTCCTCGACCTGGTCCCCGACCAGGGGGTGAAGCTCACGCCGCGCCACTACGCCTATCTCAAGATTTCCGAGGGCTGCCACAACCGCTGCACCTTCTGCATCATCCCCAAGCTGCGCGGCGACCTCGTCTCTCGCCCCGCGGGCGAGGTGCTGCGCGAGGCGGAGAAGCTGGTGAGGGCAGGGGTGAAGGAACTCCTTGTCATCTCGCAGGACACCAGCGCCTACGGCCTCGACCTGCGCTGGGCCGCGAGCCCGTGGCGCGACCGCGAGGTGGCGGCGCGCTTCCTCGATCTCGCGCGCGAGCTCGGCTCGCTCGGCGCCTGGGTGCGGCTGCACTACGTCTACCCTTATCCGCATGTCGACGACGTGATCGAGCTCATGGCCGAGGGGCGCGTGCTGCCCTACCTCGACATCCCATTCCAGCACGCCTCTCCGAGCGTCTTGAAGGCGATGCGCCGGCCGGGAAACCAGGAGAAGACGCTGGACCGCATCCGGGCGTGGCGCGCGATCTGCCCCGACATCACGCTGCGCTCGACCTTCATCGTCGGCTTTCCGGGCGAGACTGAGGCGGATTTCGAGATGCTGCTCGACTGGCTCGACGAAGCGAAGCTCGACCGGGTCGGCGCCTTCGCTTACGAACCGGTGGCGGGGGCGGAGGCGAACGCCCTCGGCCTCGAGCCTGTCCCCCCCGAGGTCAAGGCCGCCCGCCACGAGCGCTTCATGCTGCGGAGCCAAACCATCAGCGCGAAAAAGCTCGCCGCCAAGGTCGGAAAGCGGTTCGAGGTGATCATCGACGAGGGCGGCGCGCTTGCGGCCAAGGGCCGCACCCAGGGCGACGCGCCGCAGATCGACGGGACGGTGCATATCGCGACCCGCCGGCCGTTGCGCGCTGGCGACAGGGCGACGGTGAGGATCGACCGGGCGGACGCCTACGATTTGTGGGGGACGGCGGTGTGATCTCGGGTCCGGCTTTCGGATGGTGGGCGATGCAGGGTTCGAACCTGCGACCCCTCCCGTGTGAAGGGAGTGCTCTACCGCTGAGCTAATCGCCCGGCCCTGAGTAAGGCGCATTGCTTTACCCCGCCGGCCGGCGAAGTCAAGACGGGCTTCGACCGGATGCGGCAGCCGCGGAAAGGCCTTTGCGATGCGCGGAAAGCGCAATCCGCCCCCCTCGCGGCGCACAATGCGTCGCATTATGCGCTTCGCTTTGCGGCGTCCCGCTGCCGCCGCCCTCTGCGGGCGGCGCGACGCCGCCTCCCGCCCCACGAGCGGGGGCCGTCGTTCGCCGCCCGATTGACGCCGATCAAACGCCATCCCCGGATTCCCGTTAGAGTGTCGCAAATTTCAGCGGATCGGGATGCGGAAACACGCGCCCGCGGGGAGTGAGGCATGAGCGAAAACAGTTTCGACGCCGTCGTCATCGGCTCCGGCCTCGGCGGCCTCACCGCGGCCGCGCTGCTCGCCAAGGCCGGGCGCAAGGTCTGCGTCGTCGAGCGCAACCACAGCGTCGGCGGCGCCGCTTCCGCGTTCAAGAAAGGCGCGCTGACCATCGAGCCGGCGCTGCACCAGACGGCGGATCCGCGCGACCCGGCCGAGGTCACGCATCCGATCCTGAAAGAACTCGGCGTTCTCGACGAGATCGAATGGGTCCCCATACGGCCGTTCTATTCGGTGAAGGGCGGCCTCGTCGGCGAGACGTTCGACATGCCTATCGGATTCGACGCCGCCCATCGGGCGCTGAGCGCGCGCTTCCCCAAGAGCCGCGAGGGCTCGGCGCGGTTTTTCGGCGCGATCGAGCAGATTCACGACGCGGTGACGCGCTTCCGGGAGGCCGGCGAGGAGCGCTCGTTCGGCAAGCTCCTGCTCTCGGGGTTGGGGTTGAGGCCGATCGCACGCGACTGGCGCGCTTCGACCGCTCAGATGCTCGAGCGGTTCTTCGGCGGCGACGAGGCGGCGAAATGCGCCATCGGCGCGACGATCGGCTATTACGCCGACGACGGCCGGAACCTCGCCTGGCCCTTCTTCGCGGTGGCGCAGGCCGGCTTCTTCAAGTCGGGCGGCGTGTTCGTCAAGGGCGGCTCGCGGGTGCTGTCGATGAAGCTCGCCAAGGTCGTCGCCAAGGCGGGCGGCTCCGTCCTGCTCGGCCGCGACGCGAGCGGCGTCGAGGTCGACGCCTCCGGCCACGCCGCCGCCGTGCGGCACGTCGATGCGAAGACGAAAGGCGACGAACAGCGTATCGCGGCCAAGCAGGTGTTCGCCAATTGCGCCCCGCACGTGCTCGCCCGCATGCTGCCCGACGCCGGGCGCGCGCAGATCGAGGCGGCATACGGCGCGAGAAAACTCTCGATCTCGCTGTTTTCGGCCCATTTCGGGCTGAGCCGCCCGCCGGCCGAGCTGGGCCTCGACCGCTTCACCGTCAGCTTCCTGCCCGTATGGGCCAAACGCCAGAGCGACCTCGCCGACGGCCCGGGTCTGCTCGCCGCCGACCCCGGCGAACGGCTGCCCGCCTTCGGGATCGCCAATTACGGCGCGATCGACAGCGGCCTTTCCGACGGCGGGCCGACGCTGGTGACAGCGGTCGGGGTGGATCGGCTCGACAACTGGTCAGCGCTTTCGTCCGAGGGCGAGAAGGACCGGCGCGAGCGCTGGCTCGACGCCTTCCAGGCGGCGCTCGACCGGGAATATCCGGGCTTCAGTGCGGCCGTGGTCGAGCGCATGTTCCTCAACGCCCGCTCGATGGCGAATTTCATGAACACCCCCGGCGGCGCGGTCTACGGCTTCGCGCCGCTGCCGTTCGACCGTTCGATCTGGGCGGGCATGCCCCGCTCGCCGAAGACGCCGCTGCCGGGCGTCTGGCTTGCCTCGTCGTTCGGCCAGTTCGGCGGCTTCGGCGGCGCGATGAGCTCCGGCGCGACCGCGGCGCGGCTGGCGATGCAGGAGAAGGCCGGCTGACCGGGGCTCAGCGCGGCTCCCCGTCGTCGGCCAGCGCGCGCCCGTTCATCCACACGGCCCGGACGTCGAGCGCGCCGGTGCAATGCACGAGGTTCGCCGCAAAACCCGGCGCGAGGCGGCCGAGGCGGCCGTCGAGCCCGAGGAGGCGGGCCGGCGTGAGCGTCGCCATGGTCAGCGCCGAAGCCAGCGGCAGGCCCAGCGTCGTCGCCACGAAGCGGACGGCGTCGATCAGCGTGATCGCCGCCCCGGCGAGCGTGCCGTTCTCGTCGACGAGCTTCGATCCGGCGCGGTTGATCCTGCGTCCCTGAAGCTCGAACGCATCCGGGCCGCCGGCCGCGGGCGGCATGGCGTCCGAGACGAGCGCGATTCCGCCGGCGCCCTTGGCGCCGATGGCGGCCCGGCAGGCGAGGGGATGGACGTGCTCGCCGTCGCCGATCAGGCCGCAGACCACGCGAGGGTCGGCGAGCGCGGCCCCGACGACGCCGGGCGCCCGCGAGTTGAGTGGGCTCATGGCGTTGAAGAGGTGGGTCGCGGCGCGTGCGCCCGCTTCGAACACGGTCGCGGCCTCTTCGGCGGTGGCGTCGGTATGGCCGATGCTGACCACGATCCCCGCTCGGGCCAAGCGCGCGATCAGCGGGAGGGGAGCCGAGGCGGGCGCGAGCGTGACGACCATCGCCCCGGCGCGCGCTTCGATCAGCGCGTCCGCGTCGGCCTCGCGCATCGGGCGAATCCATTGCGGCGGATGCACGCCCGCGCGCCGCGGGTCGATGAACGGCCCTTCGACATGGATTCCGAGCGCGCCCGGCACGCTGCGTTCGGCCTCGCCCGCCGCCGCCAGCGCCGCCGCGAGCACGTCGGGCGCGCCGGTGACGACGGTCGGCAGAAAGCCGGTGACGCCACGGCGCCGGTGCGCGCGGGCGATGGCCGCGATGCCTGCGACGGTCGGCTCGGCGTTGAACAGCACGCCGCCGCCGCCGTTGACCTGCCAGTCGACCAGGCCGGGGGCCAGAATCCCGCCGCCCAGATCGACCTGCTCGCCGCCGCGCGGCCGCTCGGCGACGTCGACGAGCGCGCGGATGGCGCCGTACTCGACCACGAGGGCGTGGTCGTCGAGAAACCGCTCGCCGTCGAACAGGCGCGCGCCGAAGAACACGATCATGGCGGCGGTTCCTTCTCGGGCGCGATCCGGCCGCCCGCCATCCGGATGGCCCCGTCGGCGGCGTCGTGCAGCGGGCGCGTCAGCATCAGGGCGACGTCCGCGTCGAGCCAGGGCCGCAGCGCCTCGCCCGCGCCCCCGGCCAGCGCGATGCGCTCGGCGCCGAGCGCG
>CAIZGR010000865.1 GCA_903932535.1 uncultured Hyphomicrobiales bacterium
GTTCGGGCGGGTCGGCTGGGTCTACCGCGTCACCCCGATCGACGAAGCCGCCCTCTACGCCGACATCAGCCGGAGCTGGCTGTCGGCCGGCGGCTATACCGAGGCGTCGAGCGGCGTCAATCCCTACCCGGCCACCGTCTCGACGGGCGTCGAGGCGCTGAACGTGCTGCGGCTCGGCGGGCAATACACCCATCTCTTCGGCGGGACGGTCGAGGCGAACGTCGGCGGCGCCGTCGCCTATGGATTCGGCTCCACCAACAGCGCGCGATGGAACTTCGCCGACTTCCGCGCGATCGCGCCCCCTGTAATCGGCAATTCGGTCTGGTGCGAATGGGGCGCGCGCCTCGGCTATCGGTTCGGGCAGCGCATGATCGTCGACGCCTTCATGCTCGGAACCTTCGGCGGCCAGATCGGGACGACGGTCCACGGCGGCGTCGGGCTGCGCTACCTTTTCTGACGCGCTATTTCTCGTCCAGCGCGATCATCGGCGCCCAGCTTTCCGGCGGCGGCTCGGCGGCAAGCGCCGCAAAACGCTTGGCGTTATAAGCGTAGAGCCCGCAAACCTCCGCCGGAGCGAGCGCCGCCGCCGCGTCGGCGATCTCGCGCGCGGCGGCGAACCTGCGCGCCCGATACGCGGCCAGCATCTCCTCGTGCCGCGCGCAGAGGCGGCGGAACGGCGCGCTCTCGGCAAAGTCCGTCCCGCCCGCCAGCGCATGGAGCCTGACCGCCTGCGTCTTGTTCTTCAGCTTGACGCGATCGATCTCGAGCCAAGCGAACTCCGGCGCCGCGTCGCGCGTGGCGGCGCTCGCGACGACGTCGACGCCGAACTGCTTCGACGACCCCTCGAGCCGCGAGGCGACGTTGACCTCGTCGCCGAGCGCCGAATAGTCGAAGCGCTGGTGAGACCCCATGTTGCCGACGCTGCATTCGCCGGTGTTGAGACCGATTCCGAACTTCACCGGCCAAAACGCGCGTCCCGCCGTGTCGGCCCGTTCCCGCCAACTGATATTCAGCCGCGCCAGCGCCGCGCGCATCTCGAGCGCGGCCCGGACGCCGTGGATCGCATGGGCCGCGTCGTCGAGCGGGGCGTTCCAGAACGCCATGATCGCGTCGCCCATGTACTTGTCGACCGTGCCCTGCTGGCCGAGGATGATGTCGGTCATCGGCGACAGATACGCGTTGAGAAAGGTCGTGAGCTCGGCCGCGGTGAACCCCTCCGACAGCGTGGTGAACGAGCGGATGTCGCAGAACATCACGGTGAGATCCCGCTTCTCGCCGCCGAGCCGCAACCGCTCCGGGTGCTCGGCGAGCCGCGCCACGACCGCGGGCGAGACGTAACGGCCGAAGGCGGAACGGATCTCGTTCACCTGCTGGCGCTTCTGGCCGTAGAGCTGCCCGACGCCGGCGAGGCCGACGAAGCCGAAGGTCAGGCTCGGCGTCACCGGATCGATCAGCGCGCCATGCCGGGTGAAGGCGCTCCAGCTCACGAAAGCCACGGCGGCGGCGGCGAGAAGGCCGACCGCCGCGGTGGCGGCGATCGAGAGAAACGGCAGAAGCGCGGCAAGCGCCAGCGACAGCGCCGCGCCCGCCAGCAGTTCCGCGCCCGGCGCCCAGTCGGGCCGCTGCAACGTCACCCCGGACAGGATCTGCTCGATGAGCTGGGCGTGGGCCTCGACACCCGGCGTCGAGGGATCGAGCGGCGTCGCCACGATGTCGGAAAGGAGCGAAGCGCTGACGCCGACGAGGACGATCTTGCCGGCGAGGTCGGAAAGGTCGGCGCCGGGCGCGAGCGCCTTCCAGGCGGGAATCGAGCGCCGCGGGTCGGACGGCGCAAACCAGACGCGCAACTGCCCGTCGGCCTGAACGGGGACGATCACGTCCCCGTCCTTGATCGAATCGACCACTTCGCTTTTGCCGGCGGTGCTCCCGTAGGCGGTCGTGGACTTGACGACATAGCCAGAGGCGCCCTGGGCGACCCGCACCGCCTCCAGGGCGAGGCTCGGCTCGATCTGCGCGTCGACGTCGAGCAGCAGGGGCACGCGGCGCACGACCCGGTCGTTGTCCGGCAGCCAGTTGAGAAACCCCAGCCCAGCCGAGGCATCGGTCAGCTCCGGGATCGGCGCAAGGACGCCGTTGAAGCCGGCGACGAGGTCGGTCGGCGGATCGCCGACGAAGGAAAAGCCGGCTTTGGTCGCGAGACTCGCCCGGGCGCCGTTGGGCGTCGGCGTCAAGAACACGCCGAGGACGACCGGACGGCCCAGAATCGCCTGCGCGAAGGCGGCGTCGCCGTCGACGCCCTGCGCACAGCGCGACGCGGCGTCGGCGCTGCGCCCGGCGCCCGGCGCGCAGGCCGCCCTGTCGCCGCTCGGCCGATCTTCTTCGGAAAAGAGGAAGTCGAACCCGATCGCCGCGACCTCCGCCTTGGCGAGCGCCTCGACGAGATCGGCCATCGTCCGCCGCGACCAGGGCCATTTGCCGATTCGGCGGATGGATTCGTCGTCGATGTCGACGATGCGGACGGGCTCGCTGAAATCGTAAGGCCGCGGCTTCCACCGCTGGTACTGGTCGAAGACGAGATTCTCAAGGTTTCCGCGCAACGGCCCGAGCAGCGCGCCCAGCGCGAGCGTCAACCCATAGGCCCCGACGACGACGAGGACGTAGGCGCGCCATTTCCTGAGCTGGCGCAGCGCCCGTTGCGACCGGACCTTCATCGTATCGGCGACCGATTTGCGAAACGAGCCGAAGGCCCGGCGCCCGGCCTCGAAGGTTTGGATCGTAAACGAACGCCGGGCTCGGTCAACGCCGTCGTGGGGTGGCGGCGCGGGCGTGATCGCGCACCGTCCGGCGGCGTCGGCTGCGCAGAGTCCGCCCCGGCTACTTCTCCAGAACCACCGACCGGCACTCCGGCGGCAGCTGCGCCATGCTGATCGGCGGTTTCGGCTTGCCGGGCGCGGGATGCAGCGCCTCGTCGGTGAACCACCAGTCGAGCGACTTGTCGCAATGGTCGCCGGGCGGCGCCGGCTCCTGCGGGTCGCAGGCCGTGTCGCCGGCGGGGCATTTGATGCGGATATGGAAGTGGTAGTTGTGCCCCCAGTAGGCGTGCACCCGGGTCATCCAGGGCTCGCCCCTGTGGGTCTCGCACAAGGCCTTCTTGATCGCGGCGTTGACGAAAATCCTGTCGACCTCCGGTTCTTCCGCCGCCGCCCTGATGACGCCGGCCTGCGCCTCCGACCAGTGCGACCGGTCGACCGAGCGGCCGTCCTCGGCCACCATGTCGACCGCCGGCATCTCCTCCCGCTCCGCCCGGCTCATCGTGTGGCCGGGCATCGGGGTCAGCCAGACGTCGGCGTCGAGGCCGACCTGATGCGAGGCGTGGCCGGTCAGCATCGGGCCGCCGCGCGGCTGCGAGATGTCGCCGACCAGAATGCCGTTCCAGATCCCTTCCGCCTTCGCCTTGCGCGAGAACCGCTCGAGGAAGGCGATCATCGCCGGGTTGCCCCACATGCGGTTGCGCGAGAGACGCACCACCTGCCAGGACTCGCCGTCGACGGGGAGCGCCTTGGCGCCGGCGAGGCAGCCGCGCCAGTAATAGCCGATCGACCGGGCCTTGGCCTCGACCGGGGTCAGCGCGCGGCCGAACACCTGCTTGGCCGGAAGGCGCGGGTCCGAAGGATCGGCGAGCGGGGCCAGGGGCTTCGGGTTGAGCGTCCCTGCGTCCTGCGCCAGCGCCGGGGCGGCGAAGTGCGCTGCGGCGAGCGCGAGAAAAAGTCCGAGGGGTCGCATGGAAGACTCTCCGCGAGCGTTGCGCAGCGTTCCTTGTCGGCCGGCGGAGGTCAACAGGCCGTTAACCATCGCGCCTCCGCCGGCGCCGATTTTCCGGCTGCCGCCGCCTTCACGAATCTGTAAGCCTGTCGATAGAAAAGTGTGCGGCGCGGCCGAGGGATGGTTGAGGAATTGCAATGCGGGGTCTCCTTCTGTCGCGCCGCCCTTCCGCCGGCCTTTCCCTCGGCGCCGCCCTGATGCTGGCGAGCTGCGCCGCGCCGCCCGTCGTCGCGCCGCCGCCGGCGGCGGGCGCAAAGCCCCCGGGCGTCGCCTCGATCGACGGCGCGAGCGTCGAGCTCGCGGCCTTCCGGAACTCGGCCTTTCCCTATCGCGGCCTGATCCCGAACTATCAGGAGACCGGCAGGACCCGGCCGTTCCTCGACATCGACGACAACGGGCGGCTCGGCCATTCGAGCCCGCGCGGCGGACTGCTGTGGGAGGACCAGACCTACAACGACCGCACGGTGCTGCTCGCCGCGCCGCAGAATTTCAACCCCGATCAGCCTGCCCATATCATCGTCTACTTCCACGGCAACAACGCGACCATCGAGCGCGACGTGATCGCGCGTCAGCAGATCGTCCGGCAGCTCGCCGATTCGGGGCTCAACGCCGTGCTCGTCGCCCCGCAGCTCGCCCGCGACGCGCCCGATTCGAGCGCGGGACGGTTCTGGTCGCCGGGCGGCTTCGCCGCCTTCCTCGACGAGGCCGAGGGCAAGCTCGGCGACTTCTACCCGGGCGCGCGCAGCGCCTTCCGCCACATGCCTGTGATCGTCGTCGCCTATAGCGGCGGCTACCTGCCTGCCGTCTACTCGCTGACGGTCGGCGGGGATTCGGGGCGCGTCCGCGGCGTCGTGCTGCTCGACGCGCTCTACGGCGAACGCGACAAGTTCGTGAGCTGGGTCGAGGGCCCCGGCCGCAACGCCTTCTTCGTCAGCGCCTACTCGACTTCCTCGCGCGAGGGCAACATGGCGGTCGAGGCGGAGCTTCGTCAGGCGGGCCTGACGGTCATGGACAGCCTGCCCGCCGCGATCGCTCCCGGCGCCATCGCCTTCGTCGACGCCGGCGGCGTGGACCACAACGACTTCCTCACCTCCGCCTGGGGCGGCGCCCCCTTGCGGGACATTTTCGCCCGCATCCGCTAGCGGCGGGCGACCGGCCTGTCCTCCTCGCCGCCCAACGGCCGCGCATAATAGCGCACGGATTTGCCGCTGCTCAGCCTCTGGGCGCCCACCACGACAAAGCCCATCGCCGCGTGGAAGGCGTCGGAAACGGGGTTGGGCGGATCGGCGTTGACCTCGCAGACGATCCGCTCCCGACCGGCCGCGGAAGCGCGCGCGGCGAGCGCATCGTAGAGCGCCCGCCCGAGGCCGCGCCCGCGCGCGTGCGACGCGACGGCGACGCGGTCGACATAGACGAAGCGAGCGAACCGTTCGCGGAACCACAGGAAATTCTGGCTGTCGTAGTCGGCGCCCTCGTCGAACGCGATCAGGAACGCATCCTTTTCGCCCGCCCGCAAGACCACGAAGGCCCGATCGACGAGCCGGGCCAAGCCTTCAGGAGAAAGAAACGTCAGCGCCTCGGCATGGGCGTTGTTGAGCGCGAGAAGCGACGCGAGCCCCGTAGCGGCTCCTTCCCCCGCGAGGATGTCCGCGCCCGCCATTCCGCCCCGCCCCCAAAAGCCGCTCCGAAAACTGATTTTTCATGTCCCGGAGACGGCGATCCGTCAACCGTCCAATCCCGGCGCCCTCATCTCGAGCCCGTCGAAAGACGCTCCAGCCCACGCGAACGCCGCCGCCGGCTGGAGCAGACCTCGCCGGCATCAGGCACGCAGATTTCCGCGCAAGAGCACAACCCCGTGCGAGCCTTGAACCGGCCCCGCGCCCTGGCGGGTCGCGAGGCCGGAAGGCGCCGGATCGTCAGCCGACCGCTTCGGGGATGCGGACGCGCTTCTCCGCGCTGCGCTCGAGCAGGCTCGGCACGAAGGCGCCGACGCCGGGCGGCAGGTCTTGCAGCGACACGAACCGGCCGCCCTGGAGACGCAGACCGTCGCGATAGAGACCCGTTTCGCGCTGGGCGAACACCGTCTCCACTTCCGGCCCGATCCCGTACGTCCGCTGCATGGCAGGCGGAACGTCGGTCAGCACGACCTTGGTGTCGCACTGGACGCAGACCGGCGTTCTCGGGTCGCCGGGCGAGGCGAAGCCGATCGAACCGCTGGGGAACCGGGTCGTGACATAGAGTTCGCCTTCACGCGCCGGGCGGGAACCGTACATTTCCAACGAATAGTCGCACATGACGCTCACCTCGGTGCTGTGCGCCCACCCAGCATGTTCCGCGTGCGGAAATCTTCGTTGTTTATGTTGTTGTCTTCAACGTAACCCGGCAATGGGGCTTTATTACGATTGCATGACGGCTTCGGGAGGGAGACGCCGCGCCGCTCAGTGCGTGCGCGTCTCCGAAAACCTCACCGGGGCGATCTCTTCCGCGCTCACCTGGCGGAACGGCGCGCCGAACGCCTCGACCCGGAAGCGATGGGCCTCGAGGCCCGTCGGGAAGGTGGTCGCGTCGAGGCCCGCCTTGCGCAGGAGATGCCGGACGAACTCCCGGCCGTCCGGCAGCTGCCGCCAGACGCTCGGCAGGAACAGCCCGCGCTGCCGCCCCTGGCCGAGGATGAGCCCGTCCCGGTCCGGCTCGAGCTGCTCGACGAGCTCGGCTTCGCTCCCAGCGGGGATCGGCCGCGGATGGGAGAGGATCGAGACGTCGAGCTCGAGCCCTTCGAGCTCGGCTTCGCTCAAGGGAGCGAAGCGCGGATCGCCGAAACCCGCCTGCACGGCGTTCGCCGCCACGTCCTCGATCAGGGCCATGCGCGGCGCGGGCGAGCCGATGCAGCCCCTGAGCCGCCCGCCTTCGGTGAGGGTGACGAAGGTTCCGCGCGTCGCCGAGAGCGTCGGCGAGAGGCGGCCGTCCAGAACCATCGACGGCTTCCGCCCGCCGTTGCGCGCCGCCGCGGCGAGGCTCGCCATGGCGGTCGAGACGAGGCGCGCACGGTCGGCGTCGGCGAGCCGCGCGGAGGCGGCGTATTCGAGGGCGAAGGCGCCGTAGCCGACGACCCGCGAGGCGTCGGCGCCGGCGTCGGCCGACGTCGCCAGATGCAGCCGGCTGACCCTGAGATCGCGCTCGGCCGCGATCGTCAGCGCCCCGGCGATCGGCAGGTAGCCGCAGGCGCGCCGGCCCTCGAGCGAGCCGGCGTCGAGAACCTCGATCCGCCGGGCGGTGTCGTCGTCGATCGCCCGCGCCCTCGCCTGATCGAGGAAATGCGACAGGTCGGACGAGAGCGAGACGACCGTCTCCGTCCCGCCCCAGACGAGCCGCAGCGCGGCCGCGACCTCGGCCGGGGTGGCGTCGCCCACCAGGATCGGCAGGATCTCGAACGGCGCCGGGAGCATCGCCTGCAGCATGACGAGATGCATCTCGAGCGAATGCTCGCCCGCGAACGGACGGGCGTCGACCGAGGCCGCCCGCGCCTCCGCGAGCCGCACATGGAGATCATGGGCGACTTTCGCCTCGCCCAGCGGGGTGCTCCAGGCTGCGGCCGGATGGATGGCGAGGCCGCGGAAGGCGACCCGATGGGCCGGCCCGACGATGACGATCTTCTGCGGCGCCTCGGCTCGGCGCGCCCAGGCGTCGAAGGCGGTGGCCGCGACCGAGCCCGAATAGACCACGCCCGCGTGCGGCGCGACGACGGCCTTCGGCGCGACTCCGCCGTCCGGCCGCGCGCCCTTGCGCATCTCGCGGACGAGGGCGCGCAGCGCATCCGGCTCGGCCGGATAGAAGAGGCCCGCGACCTGCGCGGGATGAACGGAATTGAGCATTGCTGACCCCCGGTCGACCGCGCTCCGCGAGCGCGGCTACAATGTCGACCGCGCTCGGGTCGAGCGCGGCTACAACAAGGCGATTCCTTGCCTTCGCTCTGTATCGATAAATGTAGGGCGTCGGGCGGCGCCGCGCCAGTCCGCCGCATTGCAATCTCAGGCGCCGCTTCCGACATAAAGCGCAGGCTGGGCAGAGGCGCGGCTTCCAAGAAAGCCGCGATGGCGCCATGGACGACGATTGCGTCAAAGTCGATTATTGGACGAAGCTCGAAGACGGCCGGATCGAGTGCCGCGTCTGCCCGCGCTTCTGCCACATGCGCGCCGGCCAGCGGGGCCTCTGCTTCGTCCGCCGCGCGCGCGAGGACGGCGACGGCATGGAGCTGACCGGCTACGGCCGTTCGACCGGCTTCTGCGTCGACCCGATCGAGAAGAAGCCGCTGAACCACTTTCTGCCGGGCTCGGCGGTGCTGTCGTTCGGCACCGCCGGCTGCAACCTCGCCTGCGCCTTCTGCCAGAACTGGGACATCTCCAAGAGCCGCGAGACGCAGCGCCTGAGTTCGTTCGCCATGCCGGAGACGATCGCCAGGGCCGCCGAGCGCTTAGGGTGCGCCAGCGTCGCCTACACCTACAACGATCCGACCATCTTCCTCGAATACGCGGTCGACACGGCGGAAGCCTGCCGGGCTCGGGCGATCAAGAACGTCGCCGTGACCGCGGGCTTCATCTGCGAGGAGCCGCGCAAGCGCCTGTTCGCCGCGATGGACGCGGCCAACGTCGACCTCAAGGCCTTCACGGAGCGCTTCTACGAGAAGCGCTGCGCGGGAAAACTCGCGCCGGTGCTCGACACGCTGAAATACCTGATCCACGAGACCAGCGTCTGGACCGAGATCACCACGCTCCTCATCCCCGGCGAGAACGACGGCGAGGAGGAGCTCGACGCCTTGACCAAATGGGTCGCAAAGGAGCTGAAGCCGGACGTGCCGCTCCACTTCACCGCCTTCCACCCCGATTACCACATGCGCGAGACGCCGCCGACGCCGCTCGCGACCTTGCAGAAGGCGCGGGCGATCGGGATCGCCAACGGTCTCCACCACGTCTATGTCGGCAATCTGCGCGATCCGGCGCGCGAGGCGACGCTCTGCCCGACCTGCGGCGCGCGCTGCATCGGCCGCGACCGCTACGAGATCACCGAATACCGGCTGGACGCCGAGGGGCGCTGCGCGGGCTGCGGGACGAAGATGGCCGGGGTCTTCGCCGACAAGCCGGGAACCTGGGGCTCGCGACGCCTGCCGGTCGCGATCGAGCAGTTTGCCGCGTGAAGCTCTTCGGAGGAGGCAGGACGACCATGACCGGCCGGGACGAACGGACTTGTCAGCGCGCCCATGCGCACGGGGCGCGCGCCCGCTGTCCGGAGGCGCGCAGCGAGGCGTTCTGGTATGCCGCCCGTCGCGAGATCGACGGCGAGCGCGCGATCGACCCGACGCCTCTCGATCCGTTCGAGCCGCCGATCGACGAGCCGCCGGAGCGGGCTTCCGAGCCCGGCGCGCCGTTCGGCTTGGCTGGCGAACGGGGCTTCGAGGACGACCTCGCCGAACTGCGGCCGGTCCGGGGGCAGCGGCTGGACGGCTGAGCCGCCCCGGCGAGAACGTCGCCGCTCGCCGGGCGCGGCGTCTACACGGGGAAGCGGGGGTCGCGCCGCCTGCAAGAAGGTACGCAGATCGACGAGGCCGCGCTACGGCAGGACTCGAACGGCGATACGGACGTCGTCTCGCTGGGAAACAGACACATCCCTTCGGATTGGTCAGATCAGCGCGACAAAGCGTCCCGGCCGGTTGCGTGCCGACGCGATGATGTCGGGATCAGCCTCGTAAACGACTTCGGCGTGATCACATTGCTCGAGGATTATCCAGCAGGGAGGGCACTGCTCGTAATGGGTGTCGAGCGCCGGCCGGACCTTGGCGACGTCGACGTTGTTCAGGCGGGCCACCTGAAGGGCGGTTTTGTGAGCCATTGTCTTTCGAGACCCCATGACTTTCTCCTGCAAAGATCGATCCGCTGCCGGCGCCGCCTGTCAAAACCACAACAACAGGCTTGATGGAGTATGAGCAAGAGACGTGCCCCGATCACGATTCAGGCTGACCCTATGCGGACGACCCGCACGCTCGGACGGTCGCGGGTTGGTCCGAAGCCTTGCAAAGCCGCGACGATCGACCCGCTCGCCGTCCATCGGGATCGGCGCGGCCGCACGTCTCCAACGGCGACCGCCGCGAGTCGACCGCGTGCGCCACACTCGACGTTTCGGACGCGGGCGCGGGCTCCGGCTCGGCGACGCTGGCCGATGAGCCGTCGACCATCCGAATAAACACCTGTCGCGTCGATTTGCCATCTCGTTTTCGCCCCCCGGATGGCCGAGGAGATGAGGAAAAGCTGGACACGAGACGGTCAAGTTTGCATTCGACATCGCTCGATGATTTCGATGAAGTCGATTTTTCGGGGGCTCAGGCTGCGATACATCCGATTGGACAAACTGTTCGCTTCGGGTACGTCGGCGCCGACATCCGCGCCATCGTGCGCTCGTCTTTCAGGCAGCCCGGCTGGAAGTTGAACCGAAAGTCTCAAAGACGCCGATACATCTGGCGGCGGCGCGTCTGCACGGAAGACTATGAACGAAGCCGCCGACTCCATGGACATGAGGCCACCCTGCCCTGCCAAAAGTCGCAACTGTAAACCGCGCCCTCGAAAGCCGCCGGCGCAGCAATCCTTGCGGCGACATGGCGGAGACGGGCGGCAAGTCGCCGCCCGGACGGTTCATCGGGCAGTCGGCCGCCATGCAGGGCGTTTACCGCATCTTCGAGAACGCCGCGCCGACCAACGCGACCGTCTTCATCACCGGCGAGTCGGGTGTCGGCAAGGAGCTCTGCGCCGAGGTCCTGCACAAGCTCGGCAAGCGGAAGAACGTCGTCCGTCCCGTCGTCGTCCTGAATGGCGGAGGCGTCGTCACGCTCGACAGGCTCCCTCGGCCGATATCCGGATTGAGCGCCCCCCTCCCCTGACGACTGCGCCGCCGATCAAACGCCTCGAGCCGGCAGTCCTTGCGCGGACGACCGCCGTCGTCCGACGGCTCGACGATGCGATCCGCAGCACGATCGCCGCCCGCGACGGCTCGGTCGTGCCGGCCGCCGCCGCGCTCGGGGTCGCCCCGTCGACCCTTACCGACGGATCGGCGGCTGGCGGACAGAAGCCATGAGCCGGCCGGCCAGCTATACGATCGCCGAAGCCGTTCACCGGGCATGGGCCGCCGCGGCTTTCGCTCCGGCGTTTCGCGACCGCGCGCCAAGTTCGACAGCGAACCCATATCGGCGGAAACACCGCCGTCGCGAGCCGTCTCGCGCCCCTCAGACGCCCTCGACGCCGTGGTCCGGGGTGGTTCTCGACCGATGGCCGAGACGGTCGGCGACCGCGAGAAGGACGGCCGAGACGACGAAGGTGAGGTGGATGCCGACCAGCCAAGCGAGCTCGCGGTCGCTCTCGTGGGCGACGTCCATGAAACCTTCGAGCAGCTTGATCGCCGAGATGGCGACGATCGAGGCCATCAGCTTCAGCTTCAGCTCGCCGAAGTCGATCTCCGCGATCCAGTGCGGCCGGCCGTCGCCGGGCCGCATTTCGACAGGCGAGACGAAGTTGGTATAGCCGGAGATGAACACGATCACGACCAGCGACGCCGACAACGTCATGTCCACGACCGCCAGAACGGACAGCAGCACCTTTTCGTCGCTCAGGTCCGCAAGACGGCTGACCATATCATAGACGTGCAGGCCCGCTTTCGCCAGCAGACCCAGAAGGCTGATCGCCAGGATGAAATAGAGAGGCGTCAGCAGGAAACGGCTGGCGAACAGGAAGCGCTCGAAACCGTCTCTGATCATCGACCCCTCGCGCGCAGCCCCTCAGCGCCGGAACCTTCATAGGGCGAAGGCCTCGGCTTGCGCAAGCCTGCCTTCGCATATGCAGCATTCGCCCCGGACCGGCCGCGTCTCGCCGCCCGTGGCGCGCAAGACGGCCCCACCCGAAACGCCTACGCGCCCCGCAGCACGCGGCCTGCGACCGCGTCGAGCTTCGCGACGAGGTCCGGATCGCGCGCCTCCGCATGGGTGATGATCGCGTGCTCCAGCGCGCGGTCGGAACCGATCGGGCACGGCTCGTGCTCGGCAGGAAACTCCCGGAGCGTCCGGGCGACGAGCCGCGCCGCCTTCTCCGCGTTTTCGGTCATGACCTTGATCACCGCCGCGACGTCGACGTCGTCGTGCTCCTCGTGCCAGCAGTCGTAGTCGGTCACCATGGCGACCGTCGCGTAGGAAATCTCGGCCTCGCGGGCGAGCTTGGCTTCGGTCGCGCCGGTCATGCCGATGACGTCGGCGCCGCGGGCCTGATGGCCGAGCGACTCCGCGAGCGACGAGAACTGCGGCCCTTCCATGCAGAGATAGGTTCCGCCGTCCTTGAACGGGATGCCCTCCGCTTCCGCCGCCGCGCCGAGGCGCCGCCGCAGCAGGGGCGCGATCGGATGCGCCATCGACACATGGGCGACGCAACCCGTGCCGAAGAAGCTCGACTGGCGCAGATAGGTCCGGTCCTCGATCTGGTCGATCAGCACGAAGACTCCGGGATAGAGGTCGCGGTGAAAAGACCCGCAGGCCGACAGCGCGACGATGTCGGTGACGCCGGCGCGCTTCAACGCGTCGATATTGGCGCGGTAATTGATCGTCGAGGGGGAGAAGCGATGTCCGCGACCGTGGCGGGCGAGGAACACGGCCTCGGCGCCGCCGAGGCGGCCGAAGCGCAGGGCGTCCGAAGGCTCGCCCCAGGGCGTCGAGACGGTCTCCTCCCGCAGGTCCGTCAACCCGGGAAGGTGATAGACGCCCGAACCGCCGATCACGCCGACAATCGCTTTCGTCATTCCTGCGTCCTCCGAGGGCTCGCCATGGATTAGTCTTCTTGGGGCGCTCAGGCCCCGAAGCGCGAACGCCCGCGGCTCATGCGCGGGCGTCGCTTCGATCGTACAGGCGCGGCGTCTCAGTGCGCCTTTTCCCACACCCGCTTCTTGGTGAAGTAGAGCAGGCCGGCCAGGACGAACATGAAGATCATCACGCCCAGTCCCATCCGCCGGCGCTCGTTCAGGTTGGGCTCGGCGACCCAGCTCAGAAAGGCCGCGATATCCTTGGAGTAGTTGTCCAGCGTCTTGGGGGTTCCGTCCTTGTACTCGACGGCGCCGTCCGAGATCGGCTGCGGCATCGCGATCTTGTGGCCGGGATAATAGAGATTCCACTGCAAGTCGTCGGGATGGGTGTAGCCGTTGAGAATCGCGTGGATGTAGTCCGCGCCCATCTCCTGGTATTGCAGGCCGGGCAGCGCGTCGAAGACGAACCACGGGAAGCCGCGCTCGTACTTGCGCGCCTTGGCGAGCAGGTTCATGTCGGGCGGCGCCTTGCCGAACGTCGCGGCGGCGGCCTGATCGTTCGGATAGCCGTCGGGCCGCGGGAAATTGTCGGCCGGCGTCCCCGGGCGCTTGAAGATCTCGCCCTTCTCGTTCGGCTCGGGGCTCGTGACCTGATAGCTGGCCGCGAGCGCCTTCACCTGATCCTCGGTGAATTCCGGCCCGCCCGGCTGCGACAGCGTGCGGAACGGGATGGTCATCGGGTGGCAGCTGCTGCAAACCTCCTTGTAAACCTGGAAGCCTCTCTGCAACTGCGCCTTGTCAAAGCCGCCGGTCATGCCGCCGAAGCTCCACGTTTCACGCGGCGGCTTCGGCTGCTCGGCGGTTTCCTGGGCGAGGGCGACGCCGCCGGCGAAGGCGAAGGCGAGCGCGGCCGAGGCCAGGGCTTTGGTCTTGAAGCGGATCATGGTCGTTGTCCCTCGGGATCGGTCGCCGTTCACGCAGCCGCGGCGGGCTTCTTCGCCAGCACGGCGTCGGCGATCGAGACCGGAACGGGCTTCGTCTTCTCGGTGAAGCTGAGAACCGGCATGATCACGAGGAAGAACCCGAAATAACCCGCAGTGAGAATGCGCGCGACCAGCGACATCGTATCGTTCGGCTCCTGCGATCCGATCCAGCCGAGGCCGATGCAGATCGCCACGAACACCCAGAAGAAGAGGCGGTAGGCCGGACGATATTTCGCCGACTTGACCGGATTGCGGTCGAGCCACGGGATGAATGCGAGGACCACGATCGAGGCGAGAAGCGCGATGACGCCCATCAGCTTGTTCGGAATGGCGCGCAGAATGGCGTAGAACGGCAGCAGATACCATTCCGGCACGACGTGCGCCGGAGTCACCAGCGGGTTGGCGATGTTGTAGTTGTCCGCATCCAGCAGATAGTTCGGGATGAAGAAGATCAGCCAAGCGTAGAGGATGAACCACACCGCCACCGCGAAGAGGTCCTTGATTGTGGCGTAAGGCGTGAAAGGAACCGTGTCTCGCTCGGCGTTCTGCACCTCGACGCCGTCGGGGTTGTTCTGACCCGTCACGTGCACCGCCCAGACATGCAGCCCGACCATCGCCGCGATCACGAAGGGCAGGAGGTAGTGCAGCGAGAAGAAGCGGGTGAGGGTCGGCCCTCCGATCGCGAACCCGCCCCACAGCCAATGCGCGATCGGCACGCCGACGACCGGGATCGCCGTCACGAGGCTGGTGATGACGGTCGCGCCGGCGAAGCTCATCGAACCCCAGGGCAGAACGTAGCCGAGGAAGGCCGTGCCGACCATCAGAAGGTAGATGACGACGCCGATGATCCAGAGAAGCTCGCGGGGCGCCTTGTACGACCCATAATAGAGACCGCGCAGCATGTGGAAGTAGCAGGCCAGGAAGAACAGCGAGGCGCCGTTCGTGTGCATGTAGCGGATCAGCCAGCCATAGTTGACGTCCCGCATGATGTTGTCGTTGATCGATGTGAACGCTTCCGTCGCCGACGGGATGTAGTGCATCGCGAGAACGACGCCGGTGATGATCTGCGCAATCAACATGAACGACAGGATCGCCCCGAAGGTCCACATGTAGTTGAGATTGCGCGGCACCGGGAAGGACACGAACGACGAGTGCATCAGACCCATTACGGGCAAGCGAGACTCGAACCAGCGCCCGATCGCGCTCTTGGGAACGTAGGTCGAAGGACCGCTCATGGGGGCTCTCAGAAAGGCGTTGCTTCAGTTGGGGAGAAGACGGCGTCGATCCGGCGTCAGCCGATCTTCACCTTCGTGTCGGACAGGAACTTGTATTCCGGAACGGCGAGATTGAGCGGCGCGGGTCCCTGACGGATGCGCCCCGACGTGTCGTACATCGAGCCGTGGCACGGGCAGAACCAACCCTCGTACTTGCCCTCGTGCCCGATCGGCACGCAGCCGAGATGGGTGCAGATGCCCGAGACGATCAGCCATTCGGGCTTCTGCACCCGCTGGGCGTCGGTCTGCGGGTCGCGAAGCTCGCTCAACTGGACGTTCTGCGCTTCCTCGATCTCCTTCGCCGTCCGATGGCGGACGAAGACGGGACCGCCGCGCCATTTTACGGTCACGATCTGCCCCACCGGGATCGCCCCGATGTCCACCTCGATCGAGGACAAGGCCAGCGTGGACGCGTCCGGATTCATCTGATCGATGAAAGGCCAAGCGAGCGCGGCGACGCCGACGGCGCCGACCGCGCCGGTGGCGAGGAAGAGGAAATCCCTGCGATTTGGTGCTTCGATCGTCGTAGCGGCGGCCAATTCAACCCCCAAGGAGTGTTCTCGTATTGCGCGCCGACCGGCGATCACGCATCGATGGGCGGCGTCGCGAAACGGCTCCGGTTCCCAGACGAATGCGCCGAGCGTCATCGGCGTCTGTCGGCCACGGCGCCACGGCGCAGGCCGACGATGGAGGCGGCTTTTCGCATTGATCCATTTCCATGTCCATAGGACCACAACCCCTGGGGTCTTTGCCTTTCGTCGTGGCCGCCGCGCGCGTCGGGCAGCGCCGGCACGGCGCTCGACCGCTCCCGCAGACCAAGGAATCGCGCCATGAATCGACCGCCCTCGCCGCTCCTCCTCGCGCTCTACGAACCGGACATCGCGCAGAATTCGGGCGCGATCCTGCGCACTTGCGCTTGCCTCGGCGTCGACGCCGCGATCATCGAGCCGGCCGGCTTTCGAATCGGCGACCCTCGCTTCCGGCGCGCGGGAATGGACTACCTCGACGCCCTGTCGATCGGGCGCCACGATTCCTGGGCGCGATTCGAGGCGTGGCGCGCGGCGACAAGCCGCAGGCTGGCCCTCCTGACCACGAGGGGCGAGACGACGCTGTGGGATTTCGCCTTCCGCCCCGGCGACATCCTGCTCGTCGGCCGGGAGTCGGCGGGCGTTCCCGAATCGGTGGCGGCGGCGGCGGACGCGCGGTTGCGGATCCCTATCCAGCCGCCGTTGCGTTCGCTCAACGTCGGGATCGCCGCGACGATCGCCATGGTGGAAGCGCTTCGCCAAATCGATCGACTTCCGATAGACAGGCCGCGCGGCGAATTCGACTTTCGTCTGTGACGAGGACGTGACAAGGACGCGCCGTTGGGCGATGGTCGAAACTCCGGCCGGCCGGGAGGCGGAGGGTGGGATGGACATGGGGACAGTGCGGGTTCTGATTGCAGACGATCATCCGCTGGTGGTCGGCGGGCTGCGGGAGGCGGTCCTGGGCGCCGCGCCCGGCGCGGAAATCGCCGTCGCCCACGATTTCGACAGTCTCGCCGCCGCGCTCGAAGCGAATCCGGAGACCGACCTCGTGCTGCTCGATCTCAGCATGCCCGGCGTCAGGGGATTCTCGGGCCTCCTGTTCCTGCGGTCGGAACGGCCGTCCACGCCGGTCGTCGTCGTTTCCGCCAACGAGGACCGCGCCGTGATCCGTCACTGCCTCGAGTTCGGCGCGTCTGGGTTCATTCCCAAGTCGAACTCGCTCGAGACGATGCGGGACGCGATCGCCAAGGTGCTCGACGGCGGCCGGTGGACACCGCCGGATTTCGACCCCAATGTTCCGGCCAATCGCGATTCGAGCGCTCTGGCGCGTCGCCTCGCCACCCTGACGCCTCAGCAGATCCGCGTGCTGATGATGCTCTCGCAAGGGTTGCTGAACAAGCAGATCGCTTACGAACTGAGCGTGTCCGAAGCGACCGTGAAGGCGCATGTCTCGGCGATTCTGCAGAAGCTCGGCGTCGAGAGCCGCACCCAGGCCGTCATTCTCGCGACCAAGATCGAGACGGCTCAGGAGCTCTCGATCGCGTCCTGAATCGGAGGGGCGGCGTCTCGCCGCCCCGGCGCGCGAGACGCGCGCCCTCCGGTCCCCGAGCGAGAAAGGACGCCGCAGGGCGTCCTTCCGCGTCGCGTCTTACGCCTTGCCGCGGTTCTGCCGCTTGTCGATCAGGTCGCCGACAACGGCGGGATCGGCGAGCGTCGAGGTGTCGCCGAGCGCGCCATACTCGTTCTCGGCGATCTTGCGCAGGATGCGGCGCATGATCTTGCCCGAGCGGGTCTTGGGCAGGCCGGGCGCGAACTGGATGAGGTCGGGCGAGGCGATCGGGCCGATCTCCTTGCGCACCCAGGCGACCAGTTCCTTGCGCAGCTCCTCGGTCGCCTCGACCCCGGCCATCACGGTCACATAGGCGTAGATGCCCTGGCCCTTGATGTCGTGCGGATAGCCGACGACCGCGGCTTCCGAGACCTTCGGGTGGGCGACGAGCGCGCTTTCCACCTCGGCCGTTCCCATGCGATGGCCGGAAACGTTGATGACGTCGTCGACGCGGCCGGTGATCCAGTAGAAGCCGTCCGCATCGCGCCGGCAGCCGTCGCCGGTGAAATACTTGCCCGGATAGGTGGAGAAGTAGGTCTTCACGAACCGGTCGTGATCGCCGTAGACGGTGCGCATCTGTCCAGGCCACGAGTCGGCGATCACGAGATTGCCCTCGGCCGCCCCTTCCAGCTCGTTTCCGGCGCCGTCGACGATCTCCGGGATGACGCCGAAGAACGGCCGGGTCGCCGAGCCTGGCTTCAGCTTGGTGGCGCCGGGCAGCGGCGTGATCAGGATGCCGCCGGTCTCGGTCTGCCACCAGGTGTCGACGATCGGGCAGCGGTCCTCGCCGACGACGCGGTGATACCACTCCCAGGCCTCCGGATTGATCGGCTCGCCGACCGAGCCCAGGAGGCGCAGCGACGCCCGGCTGGTCTTCTTCACCGGCTCCTCGCCTGCGCCCATCAGCGACCGGATCGCGGTCGGAGCGGTGTAGAAGATGTTGACCTTGTGCTTGTCGATGACTTCCCAGAAGCGGCTCATCGACGGATAGTTGGGGATGCCCTCGAACATCAGCGTCGTCGCGCCGTTCGCGAGCGGCCCGTAGACGATGTACGAGTGTCCCGTCACCCAGCCGACGTCCGCCGTGCACCAGTAGATGTCGCCCTCGTGGTAGTCGAACACGTATTGGTGCGTCATCGACGCGAACACGAGATAGCCGCCGGTCGTGTGGACGACGCCCTTGGGCGTCCCGGTGGAGCCCGACGTGTAGAGGATGAACAGCGGGTCTTCCGCGTTCATGGGCACGGGCGGACACTTGGTCGAGACGCGCTCGGCCGCCTCATGCAGCCATACGTCGCGGCCCGGCGTCCAGTCGACGTCGCCGCCGGTGCGCTTGACGACCAGCACATGTCTCACGGTCGAGGTCTTCTTGAGCGCTTCGTCGACATTGGCCTTCAAAGGCACCTTGCGGCCGCCGCGCAGCCCCTCGTCCGCGGTGATGACGATTTCGCACTGGGCGTCGTTGATGCGGCCCGCGATCGCGTCGGGAGAGAAGCCGCCGAACACCACCGAATGGATCGCCCCGAGCCGGGCGCAGGCGAGCATCGCATAGGCCGCTTCGGGGATCATCGGCAGGTAGATGGTGACGCGGTCGCCCTTCTTGACGCCGTGCCAATGCAGGACGTTGGCGAAACGGTTCACCTCCTCGGCGAGTTCATTGTAGGTGATGAGCCGCGATTCGTTCGGGTTGTCGCCTTCCCAGATGATCGCGACCTGATCGCCGCGCTTCTCGAGGTGGCGGTCGATGCAATTGTAGGCGACGTTGGTCTCGCCGTCCTCGAACCACTTGATCGAGACGTTGTGCACGTCCCAGGAAATGTTCTTGACCTTGGTGTAGGGCTTGAACCAGTCGATCCGCTTGCCCTGCTCGCCCCAGAACCCGTCCGGATCGGCCACCGACTTCTTGTACATTTCCTCGTATTTGGCGTCGTTGATCCAAGCGCGCTTCGCCCATTCGGCGGGAACGTCATAAACCTTGTCGAACACGGGGGCTCCTCCCAAGAATCCCTGCGCGCCGGCCGAGCCGGCGCACGCAAGCATTACCGCGAGTTTATGCCGAACACGAAGAAGCCGTACAAGCGGCGACCGGTGCTGCTTTGGTCTTAGCCGTTCCGTACGGCCGGACTTTAGATGGATGGCGGCTGCCAGAGGCCGCCCATCTCGCAGATCAGCGCCCACTCCGCTTCCGTCACCGGCTGAACCGAAAGGCGCGAGTTCGTGACCAGCGCCATCGCCGCGAGCCGTTTCTCCGCCTTGACGGCGTCGAGCGTGACGGGACGGGGCAACGGCCGCACCGCGCGGATGTCGACCATGCCGAACTTGCCGGCCGGGTCGGTCGGATCGGGGCGATAGGCGTTGCTGACCTCGACGATCCCGACGATCGCCTTGCCTTCGTTGGAATGGTAGAAGAAGCCCTGCTCGCCGACCCGCATCGCCTGCATGTTGAGCTTGGCGGAATGGTTGCGCACGCCGCTCCAGTCGGTTCCGTCCGCGCCGCAGCCGACGAGCTTTTCGAACGACCAAGCCGACGGCTCGCTCTTGAACAGCCAGTGCGCCATGCGCCCCTCACAAGAGCTTCTGGCCGGCCCCCTGGCGCCACGGTTTCAGGGTCACGCTTTCGAACAGGCCCGCGAGCGCGTAGGGATCGTCAGCGAGGATCGCCCTGACGCCGGCTTCGCTGTCGCCCTCGACGATCAGCATCGAGCCGATCGGCGTCTGGCCGTCGCCGGCCAGCATCGCGCCGCCGACCTTCAGCTTCGCGCCGAGGCCCTCGAGCCAGGCGAGATGCGCGGGACGGTTCGTGAGGCGCACATCCAGGCTTCTCGGCTTGTCGACGCAGGTGACGATGAAGAGCATGGGTTTGACCTCCGCGAAGGCTCAGGGCTTACGCGACGGCGTTCCGAATGCCAAGCGGGTCCGATTCGCGCCTCCGACGCAAACGCCCGTTTGCGGGCGCGGCCGACAGCCTATGGCGGCGGCGCTCCGGTTTCGCTCAACGCGGCGAACGCGGTCGGCAGGTCCTGGAAATCCTGCAAGACCACCGCGCCCCTCTTGCGCAGCTCGTCCGCCTTAGGGCCTGCGCCGACCCCGACGAACGCGAGGCCCAGCGCCTGCGCGGTCTCGAAATCCCAGCGCCCGTCTCCGAACGAAACGATTTTCTTCGGAAAGGTTCGATAATGCGCGCGGGCCGCGGCGACCGCGCCGGCGACGAGCGCGTTTCGCGCGGGATGTTCCGACGAGGTGACGACGACGTCCTCGGGAAAATCCAGGCCGATCGCCGCGAGCTTCTTCAACGTCAGCTTCCGCAAACCGCCGGTCGCGAAGGCCAGAGCCCAACCCGCGCGCCGCGCCGTCTCGATGAACCGCACGGCGCCGGCGATCTCTCGAATCGGCGCAGGTTCCGAGGCGGCGTCGAAGGCGGCGTTCATCCGCCGCTCGAACGCGCCCCTCTCCGCGAGGGTGGGCGTGCGGCCGAATCCGGCGAACCACGCGTCTTCGATAATCGCAGCGTCGGTGTGGTTCGGATAGCTTCCCCAATCCGTGTCGAGGCGCGGAATGGCGAAGCTCCGCATCGCCACCAGCAGCGCGCCATGGTGAAGCGCGACGGTGTCTGCGATCGTCCCGTCGACGTCGAAGACGATCAGGCCGCTCGCGTCTCCGGCGTTGGCGCGCGCATCGCACACCGTCCGACTCCGCGAGTTCGTCGAGGTCAGGAGCGAAAGGCGCGCGCAGGCGTCACTTCCCGCCCTTCGCGCGCCCTCGCCCGGCGGATGCCTTCGGCGCCGCGGCTTTCGGCGCCGCCTTGGCCTTCGCCTCGGTCTTCGGCGGGTCCTGCAAGCCGTAGGTCGAGAAGCCGCGAGCGGTCTCCTCGATCTGCTCGTCGGTGAGCACGTGCGGCGCGCCGAGCAGGAGCGAAAGATAATATTGGCGCGCTATCGTCTCGAGCTCGACGGCGAGCCACATCGCCTTGTCCAGACTGGCGCCGAGCGCAATCATGCCGTGATTGGCGAGAATGCAGCCGTTACGGCCCTCGAGCGCCTCGAGGGCGTAGTCGGACAGCTCCTTGGTGCCGTAGCGCGCATACTTCGCGCATCGGATCGTCGGGCCGCCGAACGCCGCGATCATGTAATGCACCGCCGGGATGTCCTTGCGGGCGATGCCGAGCACCGAGGCGTAGGTCGAGTGGGTATGGACGATGCCGCCCACGTCCGCCCGGGCCTTCATGATGTCGAGATGGAAACGCCACTCCGTCGAGGGCTTCAACGGACCCTCCCAGGAGCCGTACTCGCCCTCGATCGGCATGGCGGCGATCGTCTCGGCGGTCATGGCGTCGTACGGCGTCGCCGACGGCGTGATCAGCATCCTGTCCTTGTAGCGCACGGAGATGTTGCCCGACGTCCCCTGATTGAGGCCGCTCGCGTTCATCCACCGCGCCTTGGCGATGATCGCCTCGCGCAACGCTTTTTCTTCCTTGGTCATGGTTTCGCCCTCGTCCCCTCTGGGGTGCGAGCCGGAGCGCGGCTCCAACTGTTTGCGACGTTCCTCGCCGGAGGCGCTCTCTATCTGACCGGTCGAGCGGCGCTCTCGCCGCCCGCCCGACGCAACGGCGCGCCCACTTGACAAGGCCATTGGAGCATGAAAAAAATGACAAGCCAAGAAAAAAATAACAGGGCGGCGCGACAGGGAGGCGAGCATGGAGGATGTCGTGACGTCGCCTCCAGGCGACCCCGAAGACGATCTCTGCGCCCGTGCGGCGTGGCTCTACTACGGCGCCGGGCTGACGCAGGGCGAAGTCGCCAAGCGACTCAATGTGCCGAGCGTGAAGGCCCATCGCCTCGTCGCGCGCGCGAACCGCCTCGGCCTCGTCCGCGTGACGATCGACGCGCCCATAGCGGCGTGCCTCGACCTCGAGGACGCGCTCAAGGCGCAGTTCGGGCTCGACCAATGCGTCGTCGCGCCGGAAATCGACGACGATCCGATGCGGATGCGGGCGCTCGGCCTCGCGGGCGGCCGGTTCCTGCAACGTGAGATCGAGAGCGGCGCCCACGCCGCCATAGGCGTCGGGCACGGACGAACTCTGGCCGCCTGCGTCGCCAGCCTCCCCCGCATGGACGTGCCGCGACTCGAGCTGGTGTCGCTGCTCGGCGGCATGACGCGGCGTTACGTCGCCACGCCGTTCGACGTCATCCATCGCCTCGCGGAGCGAATCAACGCCGCGGCCTACGTGTTGCCGCTGCCTTTTCTCGCCAATTCCGCCGAGGATCGCGCCGTGCTGATGGACCAGCGCGGGGTCGCGGAAGTGTTCGCGCTCGGGGTCGCTTCGACCTTGCGGTTCGTCGGCGTCGGGACAATCGACGACCAGGCCTCGATCCTGTCGGCCGGCCTCGTCGAGCGCGAGGAATTCGAGGAGGCGCGCCGGTCCGGCGCGGTCGGCGAGCTGCTCGGCCACCTCTTCACCGCCGAGGGCGCCTGCATCGAAGGCGGCGTTTCGGCGCGGGCGCTGTCGATGTCCACCGCCGACATCGCGCGCCGCCCGACGGTCGCCGTCGCCGGAGGCCGTTCGAAAGTGGAGCCGATCCGCGCCGTGCTCGCGAGCGGCCTCCTTCGCGGCCTGGTCACCGACGAGGCCACCGCGAAAGCGCTCCGGCACAAACGGCGCGCGCGAACCAAGAATCAGCGCTGAAGCTGATGGGCATGACCCGAAAAAGGAGGAAACGATGCGCGACAGGGCGAAAGACTTTTTTACCGCGTTCAAGTCCGGACAGGTGAGCCGCCGCGAGCTGATGCTCGGCGCGGGAAAGCTCGGCCTCACCGCGGCGAGCGCGAATTTCCTGCTGAACGCCGCCGCGACGCGAGCGATCGCCGCCGATTTCGACTGGAAGAAGTTCTCGGGCAAGAAGCTGCACCTCCTGCTCAACAAGCACCCCTACGCCGACGCGATGATCGCGGATCTGCCGAACTTCAAGACCCTCACCGGCCTGGACGTCACCTACGACATCTTCCCGGAGGACGTGTATTTCGACAAGGTGACGGCGGCGCTGTCGTCGAAGTCGAGCCAGTACGACGCCTTCATGACCGGCGCCTACATGACCTGGACCTACGGCCCCGCCGGCTGGGTCGAGGACCTGAACCCTTGGATCAAGGACCCCTCCAAGACCAATCCCGCCTACAACTGGGACGACGTGCTGCCCGGACTGCGCGCCTCGACCGCGTGGAACGGCGTGCCCGGCGGCGCGCTCGGCTCGCCCGACGCCAAGCAATGGTGCATCCCGTGGGGCTTCGAGCTGAACTCGATCACGTACAATCGCAAAATGTACGACAAGGCCGGCGTGAAGCCGGCGAACAACCTGCCTGAACTGATCGACACGGCGGCCAAGCTCACCAAGGATCTCGGCGGGCCCTACGGCATCGGCGTGCGCGGCTCGCGTTCCTGGGCCACGATCCATCCCGGCTTCCTGTCGGGCTATTCGAACTACGGTCAGCGCGACTTCACCATCGACGGCGGCAAGCTCCAGGCGGCGATGAACACGAAGGAGTCGAAGGACTTCCACAAGATGTGGGTCAAGATGATCCAGGAATCGGGGCCGAAGAACTGGTCGACCTACACTTGGTATCAAGTGGGCACCGATCTCGGGGCCGGCGCCTCCGCCACCATATTCGACGCCGACATTCTCGGCTACTTCATGGACGGCGGCGACAACAAGGAGGCGGGCAATCTCGGCTTCCATGCCTTCGCCGCCAATCCGGCCGCCAAGGCGCCGACGCCGAACGTCTGGATCTGGTCGCTCGCGATGAATTCGTTCGGCGCGCAGAAGGACGCCGCTTGGTACTTCATGCAGTGGGCGTCGTCGACCGAACACGACATGTTCGGCGCGCGCAAGATGGACTTCGTCAACCCGGTCCGCGCCTCGGTCTGGAAGGACGACGAATTCCGCCAGCGCATCGCCAAATCCTACGCCGGCTATCTCGAGCAGTTCGACGCCTCGTCGCCCGGCTCGAAGATCTACTTCACGCCGCAACCCCTGTTCTTCGATGTGACGACCCAGTGGGCCGAGACGTTGCAGAAGATGGTCGCCAAGCAAGTTCCGGTCGACGAAGCCCTCGACCAGCTCGCCGCCTCGATCGACCGGCAGTTGAAGGACGCGGGCCTCGGCTGACCGGGGCTCGACCGGCGCGACGCCGGAGGCGGCCTGAACCGCTTCCGGCCATCCGTGAAAGGCCGGCCGCGCGGCGAGAAGCCGCCTGCGGCCGCTCTCCTCCCCTCCATGGGTCCTAAGAGCATGAGCGCCGTCGCGACCGAAGCCCCGGCCCACCGCCGCCGGACGAACTGGCTGCCCTATCTGTTGAGCCTGCCGGCGCTGATCGTCTGCATCGGCATCCTCGTGCCGTTCCTGACCGCCGTCTATTACTCGACGCTGCGCTATCGCCTGAATCTGCCGGCGATGAAGGGCTTCATCGGGTTCGGCAACTACGCCGGCTTTCTCAGCGACGCCGCGTTCTGGAACACGGTCCGGGTGTCGCTCGAATACACGGCCCTGACCGTCGGCGTCGAGTTGCTGTTCGGGCTCTCGATCGCGCTCCTGCTGCAAAAACGCACCCGGATCAACGACGCGATCTCCATCCTCCTCCTGCTGCCGCTGATGACCGCGCCGGCGATCGCGGCCTTGATGTGGAAGCTGATGACCAACCCGAATTTCGGCGTGCTCTCCTATTTCGTGCAGTCGCTCGGGGTGAAGAATTTCCAGTGGGCGTCCGATCCGGAGTCGGCGCTGTTCACGGTCGTGCTGGTCGACGTCTGGGTCTACACCCCCTTCATCATGATCCTGCTGCTCGCGGGCCTGCGCTCGCTGCCCAAGCAGCCGTTCGAGGCGGCCGCGCTCGACGGCGTGCCGCGCCGGTTCGTGTTCACGCGGATCACGCTGCCGATGCTGATGCCCTACATCGTCACGGCGGGCCTGTTCCGGCTGCTCGACTCGATCCAGCAGTTCGACATCATCTATCCGATGACCCAGGGCGGCCCCGGCGACACGCTGCTGGTCTTCCAGGTGCGCGCCTATCTGGAATTCTACCAGTACACCAACGTCGGAAAATCCGCGGCGCTGCTGATCATCCTGTGGGCGATCACCTACGCGCTCTCCAACGTGTTCATCAAGCAATGGCTGAAGCTGCGCGAGCGCGCGCGCGGTTTGGCCTGAAGGGGGGCGCGACGATGGAGCACACTTCCGGACTCGAGCGTGCGCTGCGGGGCGTGGCTCTCGCGCTGATCGTCGTCTTCTTTCTGTTCCCGATCCTCTGGATCTTCCTGATGTCGTTCCAGACCAACGAGGAGATCCTGCGCATCCCGCCGAGCCCGTTCTTCACGCCGACTTTGGGCAACTACGCGGCGCTGATCAGCGGCAAGCTGACGACCGTGTCCGGCACGCTCGACATCGCCTTCATGAGGAACCTCTGGAACAGCGTGCTTTTGTCGACGGCCTCGGTCGCCATCGCGCTCGTGCTCGGCGTTCCGGCCGCCTACGCCTTCGCCCGCTTCAAGTTCCGCCTCGGGGAGGACATCGCCTTCACCCTGCTCTCGTTCCGCTTCGCGCCGCCCCTGCTCGTCCTGCTGCCGCTGTCGCTCTATTTCCAGCAGCTCGGCCTCACCGATACTTACGCGGGCCTCATCTGGGTCTACCAGCTCATCGCGCTGCCGCTGATCCTTTGGATCGTGCGCGGCTATTTCGAGGACATCTCGCCCGACATCGAGCACGCCTACCGGGTCGCCGGCCATTCGTGGTGGTCCACCTTCACCCGCATCGCGGTGCCGCTCGCCGGGCCGGGCATCGCGGCGGCGGGGCTCCTCGCCTTCATCTTCTGCTGGAACAATTTCGTGTTCGCGCTGATTTTGGCGTCCGCCGACAAGCAGCCGGTCACCGTCGGCGCGCTCGCCTTCGTGACGGCGTCCGGCATCCAGTACGGGCAGATCGCCGCTGCGATCGTGCTCTCGGTCACGCCGACGCTCGCGCTCGCTCTCTACGCCCAGCGCTATCTCGTCGAGGGCCTGTCGCTCGGCGCGGTGAAAGGCTAGCAGATGCCCCAGCTCGCGATCCGGGACCTGCGGAAAAGCTTCAAGGACGCCGTCGTCCTCGACGGGGTGACGCTCGACGTCGAGCCGGGCGAGATCGTCTGCGTGTTCGGTCCGTCCGGCGCCGGCAAGACCGTGCTCCTGAGGCTCGTCGCCGGGGTCGAGACGTGCGATTCGGGCGTGGTCGCGCTCGCCGGCCGGGACGTCACCGAAGCGCCCCCCGAGACCCGCGGCGTGGGCATGGCGTTCCAGAACTTCGCGCTCTTTCCCCACATGTCCGCTTTCGACAACATCGCGAGCCCGCTGACCGCGCGGCGCGCGGCGCCCGCTACGATCAAGACGAAGGTCGAGAAGATCGCCGCGCTGCTCAAGATCGGCCACGTCCTCGAGCACGCGCCGCGCGAATTGTCGAACGGGCAGAAGCAGCGAACCGCGCTCGCGCGCGCGCTCGTCGCCGATCCGAAGGTGCTGCTGCTCGACGATCCGCTGCGCAACGTCGACGCCAAGCTGCGCTACGAGATGCGGCTCGAACTGCCCTCGCTCCTGAAGGCCTCCGGCGCGACGGCGCTCTACGTCACGCAGGACTACAAGGAAGCCATGGCGCTCGGCGACCGCATCGCCGTGCTGATCGACGGGCGCTTTGTTCAGGTCGCGACCCCGGGCGCGATCTACCGCGAGCCGGCGAGCATCGGGGTCGCGCGGCTGTTCGGCGATCCCACGGTCAACCTGATCCCGGTCGAGCCTGTCATCCGCCCGGAGGGCCTCACGGTTCATATCGCGGGTTGCATCGTGCCTCTTTCGCGGCGCTATGAGCACGCCGCAGGACGAGCCTGCATGCTCGGCGTCAGGCCCGAAGCGATCCTGGTGGACGAGTCGCCGATGGCCGACGGCTTCCCGGTCGAACTCGAGGCGGTGACGCCGCTCAACGAGAAGACGCTCCTCCTCTTGCGCGCCAACGACGGACGCGAGCTGCTCGCCTCGGAGGCGGGGGAGGATGCGGCGCCGCGCCGGCACGGGGTCGCGCACGCCCGTTTCGATCCTGACGCCCTGCTGCTCTTCGACGCGGCGAGCGGCGAGCGCATCCCGCCGAAAGCGTGAGGACCACGATGAGCCAAGTCGCGCTGTCGATCCAGGGGGTCGACAAGATCTATCGGCGCCGGGGCCGCCCGCCGGTTCACGCCGTCAGGACGCTCGACATGCAGGTCGGGTCGGGCGAGATCGTCGCGCTGCTCGGGTCCTCGGGCTGCGGCAAGACTTCGACCCTGCGCATGATCGCCGGCTTCGAGGACGTGACCAGCGGCTCCATCACGCTCGCCGGCCGCCGCATCGACCGGCTCGAGCCGGCAAGCCGCGGCGTCACGATGGCCTTCGAGGGCTATTCGCTCTATCCGCCGCTGACGGTGCGCGACAACATCGCCTTCGCGCTGAAGAGCGCCCGCCTTCCGGCGCGGGAGGTCGACAAGACGGTCGAGGACATGGCGCGGCTCGTCGACATCGAGCCCATCCTCGACCGCTATCCGTCGTCGATTTCCGGCGGCCAGCAGCAGCGCGCCTCGCTCGCTCGCGCCCTCGCCCGCCGCGCCGACCTCTATCTGCTCGACGAGCCGATGGGTCAGCTCGAGCCGCAGTTGCGCGCCATCCTGCGCGGCCGGCTCAAGAATCTCCTGGTCGAGCGCGGGATGACGTCCATTTTCGTCACCCACGACCAGACCGAGGCCAACGCCCTCGCCGACCGGATCGCCGTCATGGAGGGCGGAATCCTCCAGCAGTTCGCCGACCCGAAAACGCTGCGCGAGCGGCCCGCGAACCTGTTCGTGGCGACCTTCGTCGGCGAGCCGCCGATGAACGTCTTCGCTGCGACCGTCGCCGTCGGGGACCGGGTGTCGTTCGCGGTCGACGACGGGCCGGTCTTCTCGTTCTCGTCGAACGAGCTGCCGCTGGACGTGCGCGACGCGATCGGCGGGCGAAAGCGCGCCACCATCGGCGTCCGCCCGCACGCCGTCCGGCTCGGCGCGGGACCCAACGAGGCGCGCGTCGTCTCCAATCAATGGCTCGGCGATCAGAGCCACCTCGCCATGGACGTCGCCGGCAAGCTGATGGTCGCCGTCTCGCATGCGCGAATCGCCGCCAGAAGCGGCGACCTCGTCGCGTTCCGGGTCGGGGCCGCCGATCTTCACATCTTCGACAGCGACACCGGAGCGGCCGTCTCGCACGGGCTCGCGCCGGCTTGCGGCTGAAAGGAGGACGCCATGGCGCGCGACATCCTGATCGGCGTCGACGCCGGGACCTCGGTGATGAAGGCGGTCGCCTTCTCGCTCGAGGGCGAGGAGATCGCCGTCGCCGCGCGGCCGAACGCCTATGACAGCCTGGGCGCCGGCATGGTCGAGCAAGACATGGAGCGCACTTGGCGCGACTGCGCGGCGACGATCGCGGAACTCGCCGAGCGCATTCCCGATCTTCGCGCCCGGGTCGCTGCGGTCGCGATCACGGCGCAGGGCGACGGCTGCTGGCTCGTCGACCGCGACGGCGCGCCGGTCGGGGGCGGACTGCTCTGGCTCGACTCGCGCGCCGCCGCCATCGCCGCGGAGCACGCAAAGAGCGCCGCCTATCCGCGGCACTACGAACTGACCGGCTCGGGCGTCAACGCCTGCATGGCCTCGTCGCAGCTCGCCTGGATGAAGCGCCATCAGCCGGAGCGGCTTGCAAAGGCCGCGACCTGCTTCCATTGCAAGGACTGGCTGTTCTTCCGCCTGACCGGCGAGCGCGCCGCCGATCCGTCCGAGGCGGTGTTCACCTTCGGCGACTTCCGCACCCGCGCCTACGATCGCACGATCCTCGAAGGCATGGGCATCGAGGATTGCGAGCGTCTGCTGCCGCCGATCCTGGACGGCGCGCGCGAGAGCCGGCCGCTGAGCGCCCTGGCCGCCGCGGCGACGGGACTGCCCGAAGGCGTGCCCGTGGTGCTCGGCTACGTCGACGTCGCCTGCACGGCGCTCGGCGGCGGACTGTACGACCGCAGCGGAGAGGTCGGATTCTCGGTCTTCGGCTCGACCGGCATGCATATGCGTTTTGCCCCGGCCGCAGCCGACGTGCGGCTCAACGAGGCCCGCTCGGGCTACACGATGTGCTTCCCGGTCGAGAATTCCTGCGCCTCGATGCAATCGAACATGGCGGCGACCATCAACATCGATTGGGCGCTGGACCTCGTGTGCGAAGCCGCTCGGCTCGCCGGCGCGGAAACGTCCCGGAAGGCTCTGCTCTCCGGGCTCGACGCGCAAATTCTCGCGGCGCCCCCCGGACAGGCGATCTTCCACCCATACATTCTCGAGGCGGGCGAGCGCGGCCCGTTTCTCGACGCCAACGCGCGCGCCCAGTTCAGCGGCCTCTCGACCCGGACCAGCCTCGCCGGCCTCATCCGCTCGATTTATGAAGGGCTCGCGTTCGCGGCGCTGGATTGCTACGCGACCGAGGGCGCGACGCCGAAGGAAATCCGAATCGGCGGCGGCGCAGCGCGCTCGGGCGCCTTGCGGGTCCTCGTCGCCTCGGCGCTGGGCTCGCCGGTGCGGGTGCTGACGCGCGAAGAACTCGGCGCCGCCGGGGCCGCCATGATGGCCGCCGCCTGCATCGGCGCCTGCGACAGCGTCGCGGCTTGCGCCGAGCGGTGGGTCACGCCGTCGCTCGGTCCTTCCACGCCGCCGGACCCGGCGCTCGCGGAGGCGTATGCGCGCCTTTTTCCGATCTACAGGACGATACGCACGGCGATGCCGCCGATGTGGAGCGCGCTGGCGAACGCGCGACGAGAGGAACGTTGATGACAGGACGCGACGCAGACCCCGTGAAGATGGCGATCATCGGCGACCGATTCATGCTGCCCTCGATGTTCGAGACCGCGATCCGCAAGCGATGCGCGTCGGCGCTCGACATCGCGACGTTCGAGCTGCCGTGGCCCGACGAGCCCATGCTGCACGGCTACGCCGTTCCCGGCATGGAGGGGCTCAAGGAATATCAGGGCGACGCGGACCAGATCATCGGCTGGGTCGGAGACGCGGAAATCGTCGTCACCCATTTGGCGCCGTTCTCGGCGACCATGCTGGACCGGCTGCCGAAGCTGAAGGTCATCGCCGTCTCTCGCGGCGGTCCGGTCAACATCGACATGGCCGCGGCGCGCGCGCGCGGCGTTCTGGTGGTCAACAGCCCCGGCCGCAACGCCTCCGCGGTCGCCGAGTTCACGATCGGCGCGATCCTCGCGGAGACCCGGCTCATCACCCGCGGCCACGACGCCTTGCGCAACGGGGTGTGGCGCGGCGACCTTTATCGCGCCGACCTGACCGGCGACGAGATCTCGCAAATGACGATCGGCGTCATCGGCTACGGACATGTGGGGACGAAGGTCGTGCGCCTGCTCGAGGCTTTCGGCGCGCGCATCCTGGTCGCGGACCCTTACGTTCAGCTTTCGGCCGAGGACGTCCGCGACGGGGTGGAGCTGGTCGGCCTCGATCAGCTCCTGCGCGAGCGCGACGTCGTCACGCTTCATGCCCGCGTGACGGACGAGACGCGCGGCTTCATCGGCCGCGAGCAGTTCGCCGCCATGCGCGAGGGCGCTTATTTCATCAACACCGCCCGCGGACCGATGGTCGACTACGACGCCCTGACCGAGGCCCTGAGGTCCGGCCGGCTGCGCGGCGCGATGCTCGAGACGTTTGCGGTCGAGCCGGCGCCTGCCGACCTCGAGCTGTTGCGGCTCGAGAACGTGACCCTGACGCCGCACATCGCGGGCGCTTCGCTCAAGACCGTCCGCGTCGCCGCCGACTCGGCCGCGGAAGAAGTGCGCCGCTATCTCGCGGGCGAGGGGCCGCTCAATCCGTGCTGAAAGCGGGCGGCGAAAAAGGGGGCGACACGATGACGGACCTGGGGAGCTTCGACCTCGTCATCGTCGGCGGCGGCGTCAACGGCGCCGGAATCGCGCGCGACGCGCAGGGCCGCGGCCTTTCGACCCTTCTCGTCGAGAAGGACGATCTCGCGCAGGGCACGTCGTCCCGTTCGGGCAAGCTCGTCCACGGCGGCCTGCGCTACCTCGAATATTACGAATTCCGCCTCGTGCGCGAGGCGCTGATCGAGCGCGAGGTGCTGCTCGCCGCCGCCCCGCACATCATATGGCCGATGCGCTTCGTGCTGCCGCACAGCCCGGAGCAGCGGCCGGCGTGGGTCATCCGCACGGGCCTCTTTCTTTACGACCATCTCGGCGGACGCAAGGTTCTGCCGCCGACCCGGTCGATCGACCTCCGGCGCGATCCCGAAGGCGCCCCGATCCGCAAGGCCTATTCCCGCGGGTTCGAATATTCGGACTGCTGGGTCGACGACGCGCGCCTCGTCGTGCTCAACGCCCTCGACGCGAACGCGCGCGGCGGACGGGTAATGACGCGCACGCCCCTCGTCTCGGCGCGTCGCGACAGCGGCGGCTGGGCGGTTGCGCTCGGCGGCGGCGCGAAGGCGCGCGCGCGCGCCCTCGTCAACGCCGGCGGGCCCTGGGTCGGGGACGTGCTCAGCGCCGCGGGCGCGAACTCGTCCAAGAATGTCCGTCTGGTCAAGGGCTCGCATATCGTCACGCGCAAGTTCTGGCCGGGCGAGCAGGCCTATCTTTTGCAGAACGCCGACAAGCGGGTGATCTTCGTGAACCCCTACGCGGGCGATCTGGCGCTCATCGGCACGACGGACATTCCGTTCTCCGGCCGCGCCGAGGACGTCGCGATCGACGAGGACGAGATCGGCTATCTTCTCGGCGTCCTCGACCGCTATTTTGTCGATGCGCCGAAGCGCGGCGACGTGCTGCACAGCTTCTCCGGCGTTCGGCCGCTGTTCGACGACGCGGCCGACAGCGCGAGCGCGGTGACGCGCGACTACGTGTTCGATCTCGACGCCCCCTCGGGCGCCGCGCCGCTGCTGTCCATCTTCGGCGGCAAGATCACGACGTACCGCCGGCTCGCCGAGCAGGCGCTCGACAAGCTGAAGCCGTTTCTGCCGCATATGACCGCATCGTGGACCGACAAGGCGTCGCTGCCGGGCGGCGACCTCGGCGCGCCGAGTTTCGACGCCTTCGTCGCGGCGCTTCGCCGTCGGCGTCCCTGGCTCCCCGAGGCCTTGGCGCTCGGCTATGCGCGGCGCTACGGATCGCGCGTCGACGCCATGCTTTCCGACGCCGCCTCGGTTGCGGATCTCGGCCGCGCCTTCGGCGGGGACCTGTTCGAGCGCGAGGCGCGTTTCCTCGCCGAGCGCGAATGGGCGCGGACCGCCGAGGACGTGCTCGAGCGGCGCACCAAGGCGTATCTCCACATGAGCGCCGACGAGCGGGCCGCGTTCGAGGCCTGGTTCGCCGCCGCGAGGATCGCGACATGAACGACGAAGCGGAATTTCACGCGCTCGCGGTCTTCTCCGCGGCGATCGGCGCCGATCCGGCCCGCGTGCAGGGCGCCGGCGGCAACACGTCGCTGAAGCGGGACGGCGCGATGCGCATCAAGGCGTCCGGAACCTGGCTCGCCGACGCCGAGAAGCGACCGATCTTCGCAGCGGTCGGGCTCGCCCCGCTTCTCGCCGCGCTCGCGGCCGGCGATCCCGCGGTCGAGCGCGCGGGCGCCTTCGTCGACGCAACGCTGAACCCGCCGGCTTTGCGGCCCTCGATCGAGACCTGCCTGCATGCGCTGATCGCCGCGCCGGTCGTCGCGCATGTCCACTGCGTCGACACGATCGCGCTTGCGGTCCGGCGCGACGCGGAAGCGCGCATCGGCGAACGCCTCGCCGGGCTCGGCGACGTCGTGTGGGCGCATGTTCCTTATGCGCGTCCGGGCCTGCCGCTCGCGCAGGCGCTGGCGCACGTGCTGAAGCCCGGTCTGAATGTCGCGACCCTCGCCAACCACGGGCTCGTCGTCGCCGGCGCCAGCGTCGCCGAGGTCGAGGCTCGGCTCGGGCGGGTCTGCGCCGCGCTGGCCGCGGCGAGGCAGCCGGCGCCGCCGCCGGACCTCGTCCGGCTGGCGCGAATTGTGGAGGGGTCGCCTTATCGTCTCCCCGCCGAGGAGGAGGCGCATGCGGTCGCGACGGTCCCGGAGAATCTGGCGTTCGCCCGGCAAGGCACGCTCTATCCGGATCACATCGTGTTTCTCGGATCGGGAATCGTGGAGGCTGAGGCGCCCCCGCCCGATACGGGTCCGCCGATGCTGGTGATTCCCGGGCTCGGCGTCGTGCTGCGCAAGGATTGCACTCCCGGCGCCGACGCGATGGCGCGCTGTCTCGCCGAGGTCGTCGCCCGCATCCCGGCCGGCGCGGAGATTGCGCCGCTCCGCCCAGAGGACGAATATGCGCTGACCCACTGGGAGGCCGAGCGTTTCCGCCAGACGCTCGGCGCGGCGAGGGCCGCCCCGTGAGCCGCGCCCGCGCGGTCGGCGTGGACATCGGCACCAGCGGCGTGCGCGCCTCGGCGCTCGCCGGCGACGGCGCCGTCGTCGGCCGCGCCTCGGCGGCAATGGCGACTTTCGGCGACCCGCGCGCGCCGGAGGCTTGGCGCAGCGCGTTCGAGGCGGCGCTCGGCGGACTCGCGCGCGCCTGCGACCTGTCGAGCGTCGCAGCGGTCGCCGTCGACGGCACCTCGGGGACCGTGCTGGCGGTCGACGCGGACGGAACGCCGATCGGGCCGGCGAGCATGTATGACGAGCCGTGTCCGGACGCGGCGATCGTCGCCGCCGTCGATGCCGCAGCGCCGCAGGCGAGCGCCGCGCGCGGGCGCACGTCCGGCCTCGCGCGCGTGCTGCTGATGCAGGGCCGCCCGGGGGTGCGGCAGGTGCTGCATCAGGCGGACTGGATTGCAGGACTGCTCAGCGGTCGCTTCGGCGTCTCGGACGCCAACAATGCGCTCAAGACCGGCTACGACCCCGTGGCCGAACGCTGGCCAGACTGGATCGTGCGCGCCGGGGCCGATTGCGCCAAACTGCCCGTGGTGAAGCGCCCCGGCGAGCCGATCGGCGCGGTCGGCCCGCACGGCGTCGCGCTCGGTCTGCCGCCGAGCGCGATCGTCTGCGCCGGCACGACCGACGGCTGCGCGTCCTTCCTTGCGACCGGCGCGGCCGAGACCGGCGACGGAGTCACGGCGCTCGGCTCGACGCTGGTCGTCAAACTGCTGTGCGACCATCCGATTTCGGCGCCGCAGTACGGGATCTACAGCCATCGCATCGGCGACCGATGGCTCGCCGGCGGCGCCTCCAACGCCGGCGGGCGCGTGATCGCGCATCTGTTCCCCAAAGAGCGGCTCGACGTCCTCACCGCGGCGTTGAAGCCCGACGAACCGACCGGGCTTCACTACTATCCGCTGCTCGCGCCGGGCGAGCGGTTTCCGATCGCCGATCCGGCGCTCCCGCCGCGGTTGGGGCCGCGCCCGGCGGACGAAGCCCGCTTCTTCCAGGCCGTGCTGGAAGGCCTCGCCGAGGTGGAAGCGCTGGGGTACAGCCGGCTCGCCGAGCTCGGCGCGCCTCCGCTGCTTTCGATCCGCACGGTCGGCGGCGGCGCGTCCAACGCCGGCTGGACGCGCATTCGCCAGCGCATCACGGGCGCGCGCATGCTGCCGGCGCTGTCGGAAGACGCCTGCGACGGCGTCGCGCGCCTAGCCTTGAAGAGCCTGCCCGGCCCGAGCGGCCGACGAAACTGACAGTCCGTCGCGCCCGCCGCTCAAGCGGCCGGCGAACGCTCGCCGCAGCAGAACGTGTCGTACAGCACGCCGATCACGGCGCGCACCTTGTCGTCGGCGATGCTGTAATGGATCGTCTTGCCGTCCCTGCGCGCCGCGACGAGACCTTCGAGCCGAAGCCGCGCCAGTTGCTGCGAGACGGTCGACTGGCGAAGCGACAGAAAGGCCTCGAGTTCGCCGACCGATTTCTCGCCTTCCAGTAGATTGCAGAGAATCATGAGCCGGGACTCGTGCGCGAGCGCCTTGAGGAACTCGCTCGCTTCCCGCGCGCGGTACGCCATCCGATCGACTTCCACGGCGTCTTGATGTTTGCTTTCTTTTGCCGGAGCCATGACGTCCATCATATCATTTTCATATGTATGAATGTTCTATTATAACAGAATTCGGCGCCGGGCAAACCTCTTTGCGCGCGATCTCGTTCGGCCCGCCACCGCGTCGACGAGGAGAGGAGGCCTCGCGGGACCAGACTCCTCAATAATAACAAATACATTGCGCATCTTGCCTGGACCCGGCTGATCTGATCAAGGACCCCGCGCCCGCCAGGCGTCGCTCGCGCGCAGACGTGAGCGACGCCGTCATCGCCATCGAAGCGACGGATCTCGCAATCGCGCCGCGCGAGTTTCGGGACGCCGTGAAGGCGTGGCAAACAGAAAACGGCCGGCTGGTAGACCCCTCTGCCGACGAGGAGCCGGTGGCGCGCCTGACGGAGAAGCTGAAGAAACTTGTCCGCGATTATTCGGCTGCCGGGGGCTTGGACATGAGAAAGCCCCGGCTTTTTGGGCCGGGGCTATTGGTTGAGCGGATAAA
>CAIZGR010000866.1 GCA_903932535.1 uncultured Hyphomicrobiales bacterium
AGCGCAAGTCCGGCGACGAGCACCGCGTTCGTCGGCAGGGCCAGCCTCAGCCATCCGGCCGCTGCGACCCATGTCGTCGTCACGAGCGCCCGGTCGACGCCCGCGAAGTCGCCGAGCGGCGCCAGAACCGGCGCCGTCAGCGCCGTTCCAGCCGACCCTCCGCCGACGACGAAGGAAAGCGGCAGGCTCGCAAAGAACGTCAGCAGGACGAAACCGACGCTCGACGCGCTGCTGACCACCCCTTCCATCGCGTGCAGCACCGTGTCGATCGTTTTGGTGTTGGTCATCACCACCGAGACGCTGCGCGCGAGGATCACGAGGAAGGCGGGCGCGGCGAAGTCGGCCACGCCCCCGAGAAACGCCTTGGCGACGACCGCTTCTCCCATGCGACCAACGATCCCGGCGACGACGGCCATGACGAAGAAGAGCGCCGTGAGTTCCGGAAGCCACCACCCGAGCTCCCACCAGAGCGGCGAAGCGATTGTCGTCTCCGTGTCGGGGTCGACGGCGGCGTTGTCGAGCAGCGCGCCCCAGGGAATGATCGAGAAGATCAGCAGCGCAAAGGTGAAGGCGACGACGACGATCACGGCCGCGTGCGTGCCGGTCAGGGGCTCGGGGGAGCGGGCGTCGGCCTCGGCAAGGGCCGCGTCGTCCGCGCTGATCCCGCACAGCGACGCCGCCGGATCGGACTTCACCCGCCGCGCATACCAGAGCGTGTAGGCGACCGTCGCCGCGACGCTGAGCGCGAGGAGCGCGCAGCGCAGAGCCAGGCGGTCGGCGATGGAGACGCCGGCTTTCGACGCCGCGATCCCGATGTTGAACGGGTTGACCGTCGCGGCGGCAGCCCCGACGAAGGGCGCGACGGTGAGGACCGCCACGGTGACCATCCGGTCGTAGCCGAGCGCGATCATGAGGGGAACCATGATCGCGTAAAGGCCCAGGCTCTCGTCGCTCCAGCCGTTGAGCGATCCGAGGACGCAGAAGAGCAGCGTGAGGATCGCGACCAGCAGCGCCGAACGTCGGCGGGAGCGATAGGCGAGGTGATGGATGCCGCGCTCCAGCGCGCCGGTCGCGAACACGACCGACATGAACCCCCCGATCGACAGGATGAAAAGAAAGACGTCAACGGAGCCGAAAAGCTTTCCCCGGTTCAAGGGGCCGACCATTCCGGTGGCGGCGTCCCGGACTCCGTACATTCCGTTGATCGGCGCAAGCAGGAGATCCCGCACCCGTCCGCCGAAATCGAGGGGCGCGGGCACGAGCGTGAAGGAGCCCGCGATCGGACTGCCGGCGGCGTCGAGCGCATACTGGCCGGAGGGGATGAAGAAGGCCGCGATCCACACGAGGACGAGGAGAACGGTCAGGATGACGACCGGCGACGGAAAAGACCGCTTGCGCCTTTGGCGCTGCCCGGTCTCGGCGTCTTCTTCGTCGGCGGAAACTTCGGAAACCGGTCGCATGGGGCGCTCCGTTGTCTGCGGCCTCGCGCCGGGCCGCCGCGCCCAGACCAAAGCGTGCGGGCCTTCCGATTGTCGGCGAGCCTCGACTTCTTCCACGCGCGGCGCGTGATCCCTAGAAGCGCCAGCCGACCTTCAAGGTCGCGCTCGCCTCCCATTGGGCGTAACTGACGCCGGGCGCGGTGGACCAGACGTTCAAGTGCGAGCCTTGGAGGTCGATCGACGGTCGGCCGAGCAGGTTGGCGAAATGGTCGCCGCCTACGAGCGAGGCCGGGACGACGTATTCCAGCGTCGCGATCGGCAGCGCTTCCCAGTCGCGGCTCGTCGCCCCGAAACTGTCCGCCTCGTACCAGCGGCCCAGCATCTCGACCGCGAAGCTCGCGTTCCAATCCTTGGAGATGACCCACGACACCGACGGGATGAGGAACAGCGCATCCGACGACAGCTGCGGCTGGCGTAGGCGCTTCTGCGCGAAGGCCGTGAGGCCAAAGGACCACACGGTCTCGGCCGACGTGTCTGCGGCGATCGGGATCGGCCGAAACGAGCCGTCGAAATGGAGACTCTTATTGAAGCCGAGATTGAAGTCCTGCCGCGCCTCGGTCTGATCGGAGAAGGTCGGCAGATAGCTGAACCGCGGCGTGACCGCGAAATAGGGCGAGAACGCCTGATCGTTGGCCGGGTCGACGTATTGCACGCGTCCGGAGAAGGTCAGCCGGTCGACGTCGGCGTCGGACGCGTCGAAGAATTGCTTGAATTCCGACCGGGCGTTGACCGATACGCGAATTGGCAGATCGGCGACCGGGGCGGCCCAGGAGAGATTGCCGACCGGGAAGGTCCCCCAGGTCTGCGTCCCGCCGGAGCTTATCGCCTGCGCGTTCGAATCGAAGTTGAGGGGCGCGAGAACGTTGAACCGAAACTGCGGCCTCGGCGCCTGCTGCTCGGCGCCGGGGGCCGTGGAATAGAGGTTGCCGTAGGGCTCGGGCGTCGCAAGGTTGAGCGTGCCGAGCAGCGCGTCCGTGCGAGCGTCGTCGGCGTCAACGCCGGCGTCGCTCCGATCCGATGCGGCCTGGGCGAGAGCAAGCGCCGGAAGCAAGGCGAGAACGGTCGCGAGCGTAACCGTAGCTATTGCTGCGCCAAAGCCCGAGGCGTGGCCGGCCCTTCTCCCTCTCGTCCGCTGTGAGTCGCCAGCCATCGCCCCGCTCTTCAATAGTCCACGGCGTCGCGGATGATCGGGCAGGTCATGCAATGCCCGCCGCCACGGCCGCGGCCGAGCTCGGCGCCGGTGATCGTGACGACCTCGATGCCCGCCTTTCTCAGGAGCGTATTGGTGTAGGTGTTGCGATCGTAGGCGAAGACGACGCCGGGCGACGCGCAGACGAGATTGGCGCCGCTGTCCCATTGGGTCCGTTCGCGCATGTAGTCGGTGCCCCCGGTCTCGACGACGCGCAATTGTTTCAGGCCGAGCGCGCCGCGCACCGTCTCGATCAGGCCGCCGTCCTTGTGCAGTTCCACCGAGCCCGCTTTCGATCCCGGTCGATAGGAGAAGCACTCGATCTTGTCGACGATGTCCGGGTACGAGAGCACGCAGTCGCGGTCGGCGAAAGTGAAGACCGTGTCGAGATGCATGGCGGCGCGGAGCTTCGGCATAGCGGCGGCGATCACGCGATCGGCGGCGCCCTTCTCGAACAGTTTCGCGGCAAGCTGGCTGATCGCCTGCCGGGACGTCCGCTCGCTCATTCCGATCAGCACGTTGCGCTTGCCGATCGGCATCACGTCGCCGCCCTCGAGCGTGGCGAGGCCCCAGTCCTCGGTCGGATCGCCCCACCAGACGTTGACCTTGCCGGCGAAGCGGGGATGGAACTTGTAGATCGACGTGGTGAGGATCGTCTCCTCGTGACGCGCCGGCCAGTAGAGCGGATTCAGCGTCACGCCGCCATAGATCCAGCAGGTCGTGTCGCGGGTGTAGAGCGTATTGGGGAGCGGGGGCAGCAGATATTCCGACACGCCCGCGGCGTCGCGAACGAGCTCGAGCATTTCTCCGCCGATCTTGTCCGGGAATTCCTGGGTCGAAAGACCGCCGATCAAAGTCTCGGCGAGATCGCGCGGCTCGAGGCCGTCGAGATAGCTGCGGACCTCGCCGACGAGACCGAGCCCGACTTGGTTCGCGGTTACCTGATTGTCCAGGATCCACTTCTTCCCTTCCGGGATCGATACCGTCTCGGTCAGGAGGTTGTGCATCTCGACCACCTCGACGCCGCGGTCGCGCATCTTGGTGATGAAATCGAAGTGGTCGCGCTTGGCGTTCTCGACCCACAGAACGTCGTCGAACAGCAGGTTGTCGCAGTTGCTCGGCGTGAGCCGCTGGTGCGCGCGGCCGGGCGCGCAAACCATCACCAGGCGTAGCTGGCCGACTTCCGAGTGAACGCCGAACGGCGCCGCGTTATCCGTCATGGCCGTAGTCTCCTTGTTGAACATTTCCTTGCGCGCCGGATCGCACGCCGGACGCGCTTTCCCAAACGCAAGCCCTTACCATCACGGCGTGATGAGGCCGGTTGCGAGGCCGTAGACGCCGATGGCGGCCCCGACCAGCAAAACGGCGAAGACCATGAGTTCGACCGGGGTGAACAGGCGCGCGCTCTGCTCACGCCGCGCCCAGAAATAGAGGATTGTCCCCGGCGCCAGGAGGACGGTCACCAGCAGCACGTATTTCAGCCCTGCGGCGACGAACATGATGAGCGTGTAGAGGACGGCGATCCAGGAAACGACTTGGTCGCGGCCGCGTTCGCCCGGCGCCTTCTCGTAGCCCACGCCGCTGCGGGCCAGCAGAATGCCGTATCCCGCAACGAGCAGATATGGCAGCAGCGACGTCACGCTGGCCATGTCGAGCATGAAGTTGAAGGCGTCCCTCGACCAGTAGGTCGAGATGAGGAAGAGGGATACGACGATGTTCGAGAGCCAAAGCGCGTTCGCGGGTACGTCATTGGCGTTCTGCGCGGCGAACAGGCGCGGCATGTCTTTCGACTGCCCTGCGGCGAACAACACCTCAGCGCAAATCAGCGACCACGCCAGAAAGGCGCCGAGCACCGAAACCAGTACGCCGACGGAGATGAATACCGCTCCCCAGTGCCCGACGATCAGTTCAAGCGCTCCGGCCAGCGAGGGATTCTGCACGCTTGCGATCGCTGCGCGCGGCGCGGTGGCGTACGGGAGCAGCGTGATCGCGACCATGAGGCCCGTGACGGCGACGAAACCGAGTATGGTCGCGGCGCCCACGTCCGAGCGCTTCTTGGCGTAACGGGAATAGACGCTTGCGCCCTCGATGCCGATGAAGACGAACACGGTGATCAGCATCGTGTCGCGAACCTGCGCAATCAGGCTCTTATCCGGCATGCCGACGCCGCCGAAGAAATTCTCCGAAAACTGCGAATAGTTGAAGAAGAAGACAAACGCGAGGATCGCCACGATGATCGGCACGATCTTGGCGACGGTGACGATCTTGTTGATGAACGTGGCCTCCTTGACCCCGCGAAGGATCATAAAGTGGAACGCCCAGACGCCGATCAACGAGACCACGATCGCGCCGACGCTCGTGCCCTCGCCGAAGACTTGCGGGAAAAACCGGCCAAGCGTCGTGCTGATCAGCACCCAGTAGAAGACGTTGCCGAGGCAACTGCCGAGCCAGTAGCCGAAGGCCGACAGGAAGCCCACGTAGTCGCCGAAGCCCGCCTTGGCGTAGGCGAAGACGCCGTTGTCGATGTCGGGCCGCTTCTCGGCCAACGTCTGGAAGACTCGCGCCAGCATGTACATTCCGGTTCCCGCGATCACCCAGGCGATGAGGGCGCCGAAAGGGCCGGTCGCCGTCGCGAACCGGCCGGGCAGATTGAAGATCCCGGCCCCGACCATCGAGCCGATGACCATCGCGGTCAGCGACGACAGCGGAAGCTTCTGCTCCGGCGCCGATTCGATGGCCGGCGTCGCCGTTGCGGCTGGAGCCGTCATGAGTTCCCTCCCGATCGCTTGCGCGCGCCGAGATCGGCGTTGCGAGCATCTTTCCCGGCAAGCGTCGACAGCCCCGGAAGAACCGCGACCTTAGCCCGGCAGGGCGGACGGAGGGACGTGCGGAGAGTCCCGCGATTATGCGTACAGTCCCAAAATCTCTCTTCGCCCAGCCTCGATCAGTCGCCGGGCCTCGTCGCGCTTGTCGCGTGCCATCTCGAGCGACACGTCGGTAGGCTCCCAGGGAGATCGGCTTTTCCTTGCCCGAGCAGCGGTAGGCGAGCCGCCACAGCCTCGAGCCCGAGGGATTGACGAGGAGGAAGAGCCAGCTCCGTCGCCGGGCTTGTAAGGTCGATATCCTATGCTTTTGCGTTGCGAATCGTGGTGTCGATGAGCATCGCGGGTACGACCCTCCTGCCGCCGAGGCATATACCCGCGCAAATCGCGGCTCGGGGCGAACGGCAGCGGCCGGAGGCGAACGGGAAGAGGGTCGCGAATCAGGTAAGCGATTGAGTTGCAACGATTTTTTCGAACGCGAGCGAACGGCGGCGGAGGGAAGCGTGGTGCCGGATGAGGGGATCGAACCCCCGACCTTCGGTTTACAAAACCGCTGCACTACCGCTGTGCTAATCCGGCGCTCCGGGTCCGTTGGCTAGCAGCCGTTCCGCGACTCCGCAAGGCGCCTCATCGGCCGGCGGGGACGCTCGGCGTCCATGGGCCGTCGACGGCGACGGCCTCGTCCGTCCCCGGCCACGGCGGCATCGTCACGGCGACGAAGGCGAGCGGGCCGTCGCCCTCGGCGCGGAACTGGAACGCCGTTCCGAGCGGGATCGTCACGGCGACCCCGGGGGCGAGCGTCTCGACGCTCTCTTCCGCTGCGGACCGCCGCCACAGCCGGCCGCGGCCGGCGACGACATACCAGATTTCCTCGACCGTTCGGTGCGTGACGGCATGCGAAACAGCGTCCGCGGGAAGCTCGAAATGCGCGAGGCTTCCCCCCGCGAGCGCGGGCAAGAGCCGCACCGCGGTTCCGTCGGGGGCGGTCGCGTCGGGGAGCGCGGCGAGCGTGCGGGTGGCGAAGGGCACGGGGGAGGGCATCGGTCGGCGGCGGCTCCTCGGGCGCTCCTTGCGGCTTGGCGCGGCGCGCGCCGGCCTGCTAAAAGGAGCCATGGGCACGATCTTAACCGCCGATCAGGCGCTTGACGAGTTCCGCGCGGCCGGCGCGCTGCTCGAGGGGCATTTCATCCTGTCGTCCGGGCTGCATTCGCCGGTCTTCCTGCAGAAGATGTTCGTCTTCCAGGACCCCGCCCGAACCGAGCGGCTCTGCCGGGCGCTGGCCGAGAAGGCGCGCGAGGCCTTCGGGCCGATCGACGTCGTGGCGTCCCCGGCGGTCGGCGGCATCGTGCCGGGCTACGAGACGGCGCGCTGGCTGGGAGCCAAGGCGATCTTCGTCGAGCGCGAGGACGGCGCGTTCAGGCTGAGGCGCGGCTTCGCCATCGCGCCCGGCGCGCGGGTGCTGATGGTCGAGGATATCATCACCACCGGGCTCTCGTCGCGCGAATGCCTCGCGGCGCTCGCCGAGCACCCGGGAACGATCGCCGGCGCGGCCTGTCTGATCGACCGATCGGGCGGCAAAGCCGACATCGGCGTTCCCCGCGTGGCGCTCGCCACCCTCGACATTCCGGCCTATCCTGCCGACGCGCTGCCGCCGGAGCTGGCGGCCCTGCCGGCGGTGAAGCCCGGCAGCCGCGCCCTCGGCGGCGCGGCCTGACGTCAGGAAAGGGAGACATCCGATGAGCGCGCTTCGCCTCGGCGTCAACGTCGACCATGTCGCGACCGTCCGCAACGCGCGCGGCGGCGCCGCGCCGGACCCTGTGCGCGCCGCCCTCCTCGCCATCGAGGCCGGCGCCGACGGGATCACCGCGCATCTGCGCGAGGACCGCCGCCATATCCATGACGAGGACATGAAGCGGCTCCGTGCCGCGATCGGGAAGCCGCTCAATTTCGAGATGGCCGCGACCGAGTCGATGCTCGACATCGCCTTGCGCATCCGTCCGCACGCCTGCTGTCTCGTTCCGGAGAAGCGCACCGAGCGCACCACCGAGGGCGGGCTCGACGTCGTCGGCGGTTTCCGGGCGCTCAAGCCCTTCGTCGCGGAGCTCGGCAAGGCCGGCATCCGCGTCTCGATGTTCATCGAGCCGTCGAGCGAGGCGCTGAAGGCGAGCGCCGACCTCGGCGCGCCGGTGGTGGAGCTGCATACGGGCGCTTGGTGCGACGCGCTCGCCCATCGCGACCGGCCCAAAGCCGACTACGAATTCGGCCGCCTGAGGGTCGCCGCCGCGCAGACCGCCGGCCTCGGGCTCGAATGCCACGCCGGCCACGGGCTCGACTACGATTCCGCCCGGATCGTTTCCGGCCTGCCGCAGATCGTCGAGCTCAACATCGGCCACTTCCTGGTCGGCGAGGCGATCTTCGTCGGCCTCGCCGAGACGGTGAAGCGCATGCGCGCGGCGATGGACGAAGGGCGGGCCGGCGCGGGAACGCCCCGGTGATCGTCGGCGTCGGCGCCGACCTGTGCGACATCCGGCGCATCGAAGAGACGCTCGCGCGCCATGGGGACCGGTTCGCCGCGCGCTGCTTCACCGAGATCGAGCGGCGCCGTTCGGACGCGAAAGCGGGGCGCGCCGCCTCCTACGCCAAGCGGTTCGCCGCCAAGGAGGCCTGCGCCAAGGCGCTCGGGACGGGCTTGAGGCGCGGGGTGTTCTGGCGCGACATGGGGGTCGTCAACCTGCCGTCCGGCCAGCCGACGATGCGGCTCACCGGCGGCGCGGCCGAGCAGCTCGCGGCGATCCTTCCGCCGGGAACGGAGGCGTTCATCCATCTGACCATCACCGACGAACCGCCGCTCGCCCAGGCCTTCGTGGTTATCGAGGCGCGTCCGGCGCCCTGAGGCGCGAAGCGAGCGGCCCGAGAGATTTTCGGCGTCCGCGGCGCGCGCCCTGAGCTTTTCGACGGGTCCCAGCGGCCGTTCCTTTTCAACAGGTTGAGCGCAGCTTTCTGATTCCCGACGGCGAGAGGGCCGGATTCGACGGGTTTTCGCCATAACGTCAGCGACCGTTGCGCGTCGTCGGCGTCGGGCCTGCGGCGCTTTCGAGCGTGAGAAACAGCCTGCCGCCGGCCCTTATTATCAAACTCATTACGTCAATATATTCTGTTGAAGGGCGGAATCGTCAGACCGCTGCGGCGTGGCGAGGGCGGCCCGCTCATCCCTCGCCCGCGCGCGCCGGGGACTCCCGGCGCCGAGGCCCTTTCCAGCGGCGCGTCTTCTGAACTTGAAAAGTCGCACGATCAATTATGACGCGTTTAAACGCATCTTCCGCACTCTCGAAATGAAAAATGTTTCATATCGCGTTGATATCGTCAACTCACACAGATAAATAAAAACACAAGATGATCGACAATGTGATGTATCCTTCCGATTGTGGTTGAATTAAGTTTTATTTATTTTTTGCGTGTTACTTTTGCAACAGTGAACCAATAATGGCCAAGCAGCGCCAATTTGTTGTCGGATTGCATTTGAGTGGTCCGGCCGTCGCAGTATGTTCATGTCGGTCAGCGGGAAACGCCCGGTTTCGGACAATTCGGAGGCTCTTCATATTTTCGGAAACCGCCAATACGGATCCAATTGGCCGATAACCGGGCTCGTCGACGTCGGCTTTGCCGGCCGGCAGCGGGCGGGTCGCCGGAGTCCGCAGGGGTTCAACGCTGATAACGTCAACTGGAGGTCAAAAATGTCGCTCATCAAGAGCACTCTGCTGGGCTCGGCGGCCCTCGTCGTCGCCGTCTCCGGCGCGCAGGCAGCCGATCTTCCCACCAGGAAGGCCGCGCCCGTCGAGCAATACGTCAAAATCTGCAACGTCGGCGGCATCACCGGCTGGACCCTGCCCGGCTCCGACACCTGCGTGAAGCTCTCGGGCTACATCACCGCGCAGATCGAAGGCGGCAACCTGTCGAACCAGTACAGCTGGGCGGGCTCGATCACGGGGTTGCAGGCGTCTGCGGTCGATCCCTTCGCCGTCTCGAACACGTCGCAGCGCATCCTCGTCCAGGGCGGCGACCGGTCCGCCGGCATCTACAATGGGTTGACCGGCAAAGCGGTCACCGACGCCAAGGGCGTCCAACTGGTTCTGCCGAACACGCAGAACGCCACGTTCAACCGGAATGCGATCGGCTGGACGACCCGCGCCAACATCGGCTTCGACTTCGCCTCGAACACGGCCTACGGACCGCTGATCGGCCACGTCGACCTCAACGCCAACTCGGGCAGCGGATTTTCCAACACCGGCAACGCGGTGGTCGTCAACACCGCCTATCTGACCTGGGCGGGCATCACCGCGGGCGTCGCGCAGTCGTTCTTCTCGTTCGTCGGCGGCGGCGACAACTGGGCCAACATCATCTCGCCCGACCGCAAGGGCTCCAACGAGCCGGCCCTGCTGGCCTACACCGCCTCGTTCGGCGGCGGCTTCTCGGCGACGGTGTCGTTGGAAAGCGCGACGGCCAACGCGAACGGCGGCGGCACGAACATGACCGGCGCGAACAGCTCCAGCAGCGGCGGAATCAACAACCTCGGCTCGATCACCTTCGGCGGCGCGCGCTGGCCCGACATCGTCGGTCAGTTGCATGTCACCCAGGGCTGGGGCGAGGCTCAGCTGTCGGGCGTCCTGCACA
>CAIZGR010000867.1 GCA_903932535.1 uncultured Hyphomicrobiales bacterium
CGCACCGTCCGTTCCGGATACAGCAGGAACTGGTTGCGCGCCTCCTCGCCGACCAGCAGACTGCCGTCCTCGGCCAGACCGACGACGGACGGCAGGATCAACCGCCCGGCGGAATCCGCCTGCACCTCCGGCCGGCCGTCGCGATAGACGGCGATCTCGGAATTGGTGGTCCCGAGGTCGATTCCGACAATCATCTCGCTCATTCGACTTCTCCCCGATCGGAGCGATCCTTCGCGCCCGCACGTTTCGCCACGATCACTTCCGCGGCCCGCAGCAACTGGCCATCCCACGCGAAGCCGGCCCGGGATTCGGCGATCACCAGCCCCTCGGCGACGTTCGGGTCGTCCCGCGTCGCCACGACCCGCGCGACGTCGGGCGTGAACGGGCGCCCGACCGTGACGATCGGGGTGACGCGGCGATCCGCCAGCACCCGGTCGAGCCGCCTGAGCGTCATCTCCAGGCCCTCCCGCCAGGGATCGGGGGCAGGCGCCGTCCGGCGCCATCGCGACCACCACGACGACCTGGCCTCCGGCGGCACAGCCGCGAGCCCGGCCGCGAGTCGATCCCGCACGTCGATGATGTCGAGCAGCAGCGGTCTGAGGATCGTGCGGGCCTGCTCGCCGGCGCGGGCGCGCGTTTCCTTCAGCTCCCGGCTCAGGGTTTCATTTCCCGATTGCAGCGTCTCGAACACGGCGCGAAACTGGTCGAGCGCATCCTTGACGACGCGCGTTTGGGTGCGCACCTCGTTGCGGGCAGCGGCGATCTCCGTGAAGACCGAGAACAGATCCCGGGCCTCGTCGCCGGCGGCATCGCCCGCGGCCTCGGCCTCCGCAGGGCCGGCATCGCCGATCTGCGCAAATTCCGATTCCGCCGTGTCCGCCGCGTCGAGCCCGTCGAGATAGGCGCGCAGCCGGTCGAGCAGGGTTTCCTTGATGGAGGGGTCCATGCGCTCTTTCCGCCGATTACGCGCCGTCGGTCCGCGAGGCTTCCTGCCATCGCGCAATCGCCTGCTCGACGCCCTCGACCAGCAGCGCCGCCAGTTGAGCCTGCGAAACCCGGCTCTGCCGCCGCGCCTCGGGCGGCGGCAGGTTGGCGGCCTCGAGCCGAGCGAGCGCGGTGTTGTGCGCTGCGAGCAGCCGCGCTGCGAGCCGCTGGCGCTCGGTTTGCAGAGCCTCGAAGGCGGCGCGGTAGGTCTGGAACCGGTCTGGCTCGCGATCGGGCGGGAAGTCCCGCACCAGCGCCAGGTAGCGCCGCTTGATCTCGCCGTCGCCGGCGTTCTCGTCGACGCCGAGGATTGAGAAAGGATCGTTCACCGCGCGCCTCCGAACGGCGACGGCCCGAACGGCGGCGACACTTCGCCGAGGGCCAAGGCGATCATCGAGCGGGCCACCATTTCCAGGATCAGGCGCGGCGCCGAGGCTCCGGCGTCCAACTGGGCGAGCCGGTCGACGAGCGCCGAGATCGCGCCTTCCCGCCCATGCGACTTCACGAGCTTTTGAACGTCACGTCTCGAAACGCTCGCCATGAACGATTCGAGGATCGATTCCAGCGGCCCGAGATCGTCCGTGTCCAGGCCCCCTTTGCGCCGCGCCCGCCGCTTCGATTCGGGATCGTCGCCCGCGCTGTCGAGATATCGCTCGATGCGGCCGGCGCCGTGACGATCCTTCTGGATCGCCTGCGCGTCGCGCATGCTGTCGACCTCGTCTTGCTCGGTGACATACATCCAGTCGGGATTGTTTTTCGTTCGGGCTACGATCTCGTAGAAGCGCCAGAGCCGCTCGTTCGGCTCGCGCCGCTTTCCGGCGACGGCGAATTCGCGCAGCACGTCGAAAAGCTGCGCGCGCACGATCGCGTCCGCCACGGAGTGGAATTCGGCGACCGACAGCACGGTGTGGGTGGCTTTTCGCAGCCACGTACAGAACTTCCAGCCGAGCTTGCCCGTCGCTTTCGGGTCGGCGCGGACGGCTTCCATCGAAAGGAGGGCGGCGATCGCGACAATATCCGGCTTCGCGGGCGCCGCGCGCAGGACGCCCGCGAGCTCGTCGCCGACCGGCGCCGGCGGACGCCCCCGCGGCGGCGACATCAGCGCGTCCTGCAAGGCGGCGCGGAACCATCCGACCGCGCCGCCGCCGGCCAGATCCACGCCTTCGCGAAGGCGCGCCTCCGCCTCAGGGTCCGTCCCGACGTGCAGGCCGACGAGGCCCAGGTTGATCCGAAGGTCTGCGTTCGGCGCGTCGGAGCGTTCCCACTCGCCGGCCGCGGCCAGCTCCTTCGCGGCGAGGTCGGGGCGTTTCGAACGCATCTGCTTGCGGGCGTGCGAGATCTGCAATTCGATCATGCGCTGGCGCGCCGGCCGGTTGATGGGATCGACGGCCAGCAGCTTCTTCGCGAAGCCGGCCGCCTTCTTGTAGGCCTTGCGCGCGGCGGCGGACTCGATCGCCTGCATGAGCATGGCGCTCTCGGTGGGGAACCGTTGCGCAGCCTCCTCGGCGAGGGCGTGCCAGTCCTTGTCGTCGCCGCTGTCACGATAGAGCTTGATGAGACGGAGCACCGCCGGCTGATGGTCCGGATCGCAATCGAGGCTCTTGCGCAGATAGGAGACGACCGGGTCGGCGAACCTGTCTTCGCCGGCGATCCTCGGCTCCTTCACCGCCAAATCCGCGAGATGGCGATAGATGACGCCGGCCGACAGCTTGCCCTCGCGCGAGCCGTCGCCGGCGAACAGCGCCGCCGCGGCGCGCCATTGGGTCTCGGCGCGCGCCCAATCCTTCTTCGCCTCGGCCGCGAGCGCGAAAACGCGCGCCTTGTCGGCCTCCGCCAGTTTCCCGAAGGCCTTCTCGAACAGGGCGATGCGGTCGGGAACCTCGGGCAGCAGATTGAAGCAGGCGCTCCGGACATCGGCGGCGGGAAAGCTCGCCGCCTGCCTCGACAGGAAATTGAACAGCGCGCCCGCCCCGCCGCGTTTGGCGTCCATGAGGCGCGCCAGCGTGGGCGAACCGGACTCGGAAACGCC
>CAIZGR010000868.1 GCA_903932535.1 uncultured Hyphomicrobiales bacterium
GGATCTCGTTGAGCTCGAGCTGCCCCGCCTCGATCTTGGACAGGTCGAGCAGGTCGGTGAGGAGAACGATCATGCTCCGCGCCGACGAATCGAGCGTCCGGACGTAACCGGCCTGCTCTTCGTCGCGCGCGCTGCGCGCCAGCAGCTCGGTCATGCCGACGATGGCGTTGAGGGGCGTGCGGATCTCGTGGCTGATGTTGGCGAGAAAAAACGACTTCGCCCGGTTGGCGGCTTCCGCCTCGAACTTGACGGCCTCCGCCGAAAGCCTGGCCTGCTCGAGCGCCAGTTCTGCGCGCTTGCTGTCGGTGATGTCCTGATGCGCGACGACGGCCCCTTCCGCAGGCGGCAGAATGGGGTAGACCCGCATGCGAAACCAACGTTTCTCGGTTGGGGAATGGCAGGGATAATCGAGGGAAAAAAAGTCCTCTTCTCCCCGCAGCACGGCCTCGATTCCCGCCCTGGCCATCAGGGCCTGCGGGCGGTCGACGTCGTCGGCGCCGACCCCGCAGAAATCCGTATAGGCCAATCCCGCCGTGCGCGCGGCCAACTCGGGCGCCCCGTTTGCGACCGCAAACGCGTTCCAAGCCGCATTGGTGTCGACGATCCGTCCCTGCGCGTCGAGAATCGTCGTGCTGTCCGGGCTCGAGTTCAAGACCGTTTTCGAGAACGCCTGCGCTTTGCGCAGAAGCTCGATCTCGATCAGCGAAGCGAGTTCCTTCCCCGAGAACTGCTCCTCCGGCGTCCAGTCGAGCGATGTCCCGGCGACATTCTGAAGGAATTCATCAAACGATGTCCGAGGCGTCAGCCGCCCGTCCGCGCCCGTCAGGTGGGGGCGATCGGGATCGCCTCCCCAGCGGACGGTATATCGCCGTTCCCGGCGAAACCAGATCAGGGTGACATCGGCGATCTGAGGCGCGGAGACAAACAGGGCGCCGGCGATTCCGTCGCCGGCCGCGTCGTCGCCGAGGTCGCGCGCCAGCGCGCTCGAAGCAAAGAACGTCGGATCCGAACCGCTTTCCGCCCTCAGCCGTTGCAAGCGTCTGATCCGATCGCCGGACGGCGTAACCCCGCAGGCGTGAATCCGCCCGCCCGCCAACAGGGCGAACCCGTCCGCGCCGACCACGCCCGACAGAACCTCCGGGTCTGTATTCCGAATGGCGTTCGCAAAATCAGTCGACCGGATCCTCTGCACGAGAATCTGACGGAGCGCGGCCAGTTCGCGCTCGCGCTCTCGAAGCTGGCGCATCTCGATCGCGCCGATCAGGGCCGCGATGTCTTCGCACGCCGATCCGAGCGCGTCGCGGGCGTCCGGTCCGAAATATTTCGGTCCGCTCTCATGCTGGCAGGACACCAAGCCCCAGAGCCTTCCGTCGACGACGAGCGAGCCGACCATGGTCGCCTGAACGCCCATGTTTTTCAGATACTGGATATGGATCGGGGAAACGCTGCGCAGGCTCGACGCCCCCAGATCGATCGATCGCGGTTCGCCTTTTCCGATCAGCGGCGACGGCGTCTGCTGGACGTCCACGATCATGCGGATGCCGCTGTTCTGGAACAGCTCGCGCGCCTGTTTCGGGATGTCGCCGGCCGGGTAGTTGAGGCCGAGATAAGCTTCCCGTTCCGGCGCGCGGGCCTCGGCCAAAACTTCGCCGTTCCAGGCCGCGTCGAACCGGTACATCATGACCCGCTCGTATCCGGTGACGTAGCGAATCAGTTCGGCGGCGTCCTGGCAGACCGTCCGGAGGTCGCCGAGCTTTCGCAGCGCCCTGACGCCGCGCCGCAGCGAATAGAGCATGTCCGCCTGCTGGTCCCGATCGGCGCTCTCGGGCTCGACATCGATCAGAATCTGCCCGGACGCATTTTCATGAGCGCGGGCCTGGAGCGTCCGGCCGTTGAGGACGAGCGCGGAAACGGGTCGCGCGCCCGGGAACCGGATCGCCTGCAGATCGCCGGCGGCGGCGTTGTCCAGGAAGTCTTCGAGCGGCCGGCCGATCAGTTGATCCGGACGGAGACGGAACATGTCCGTGCAAGACTCGCTCGCGGCCTCGATCTCCCCGGAGCGCGCTTTCAAAACCAGCAGAGCGCCATGCGGCGACACGGCTCCGGGGAACCGGATCGGCTCGTTCTCGCAGTCCGTCGTATCGATCGGAGTCATTCTCGGAATGTCCATACGGAACCAGGGCGCAAGGCGCGCAGCAGCGTCAACGTGCCCGAAACGGGACCCTATACGACGGATTTATTCGAGCCGCGACCGATTGAAAGTCGGATGGGGGAACGGAGGCGACGCGATGCGGCCGCCCGACGGCCTGCGGGTCGCCCGGCAAAACGCAAGACGGTCTAAAGGCTTGAATAAGCTGTCGCCGTGGTCCAAAGTCCTGTAGGTGGGCGTATGACGCGACCAGCGCCGTTCGCGGCGGGAGAATTTCGAGGCCCGAAATGCTGATCCGCTACGGCTACGACATGACCTTCGCCTGCGGCGCGCCGACGCCGATGATCTGCCAGCTCGACGTGCATCCCACTTACGTCCCGGCGGTGCGGGCGGAGACGCCGTTCGCAGCGAGCCCGCATGTCGAGTCGTGGCTCTACGCCGACGTGTTCGGCAATCGCTGCCGACGATTCAACGCGCCCGCGGGCGACCTCACGATCGCCAACGCCGGCGTCGTGGAAGTCAGCAGCCTTCCCGATCCGGTCGTCGCCGACGCGGCGGAAATCCCGGTGGCCGACCTCCCCGACGACACGCTGCTCTACCTCGTCGGCAGCCGCTACGTCGAAACCGACAAGCTCAGCCCGATCGCCTGGGACCTCTTCGGCGCCGCACCGCCCGGCTGGGCGCGGGTGCAGGCGATCTGCGATTTCGTCAACCGCCACATCGCCTTCGACTATCTGAGCGCGCGCGCGACCCGCACCGCCCACGAAGCGTGGGCTGAACGCGTCGGGGTCTGCCGCGACTTCGCCCATCTCGCGGTCGCGTTCTGCCGGTGCATGAACATTCCCGCCCGCTACTGCAACGGCTATCTCGGCGACATCGGCGTGCCGCCCGACCCGTCGCCGATGGACTTCAACGCTTGGTTCGAGGTCTTCCTCGGCGGCAAATGGCACACGTTCGACGCGCGCCACAACATGCCGCGCATCGGCCGCGTCCTGATCGCGCGCGGACGCGACGCCGCCGACATTCCGCTCGTCAACTCGTTCGGCCCGCATGTCCTGAAGTCGTTCCGGGTCGTGACCGAGGAGACCCATACGGCGGCGTCGCCCGGCGCGGTCTTCCCATCGTGATCGGTCGAGGCCGGCTCGGTTCGACGGTTCCGGGCCGGCGGCCCCAACGTCGTGCGCGCGGCGACTGCGGCTACTGGGGCGGCTCCGCCTAGAAGCTGAACAGCGGCGCGCCGGGGACGCCGAACTGCGGGGTCAGGCGCTCGCGTCCCCGATAGCCGGCGGCTGTGCCCTGGACCGTCGACGGCTGGTCGAAGGTGCTGGTCACGTAATTGTTTCCGGCCCCGACCGGCGCGTCGGCGCCCAGCGTCAGCCACGACGGCGTCGCCTTCTCCACCGTGATCTGGCGCCCTTCGGGCTGAGCGGCGTGATGCTCGCGCGCATGGTGTTTGGCGCGGGCGTGAAGCGCCGGGGTCTCCGGCGCCGTCTGGGCCTCCGCCGAAACCGCGAGCGCCGCGACGATCAACGCCGCGGCGAACCATCGAACCGAACCCGCCATAGTCCTGCCCCTTGCCCGCTCATCGGCGCGCGCCGCGCCGGGACGACGCGCGTCCCGCATTGCCCCGCCCGTCCGGGAAATGCAAGCCCGCCTCAGTCGAGCGATTTCCGGAATCTCAGAACGCTGAACCCCAGGAGCGCGACGCCGAGCGCCGCGAGCGCCGCCATCTGCGGCCACAGCACCTCGAGGCCCACGCCCTCGAGGAACGTCCCGCGGATGATGACGAGGCATTAGGTCATCGGATTGACGTTCGACAGCCCCTGCATGAAGCCCGGCATGCTGGCGATCGGAAAGCTGAAGCCCGACAGGATGAAGGCGGGATCGATGACGAAGAAATGGGTCGCGATCGCCTGCTGCTGGGTCCGGCAGACGGTCGAGATCAGCGGGCCGATCCCGAGCACGCAGAGCAGGTAGAGCGCGGTTCCGAGCAGCAGCGCGAACGGATTGCCCCTGAACAATCGTCGCATGCGGGGCGGGGGGCTGGCTCGGCGGCGATTTTCCGCGACGGGCGGAGAGCGGGCGCTCCCTTGGAGGAAGACTAAGGAACATGTGTGCAGCGTAATCGGTCTTGACGCCGATCGATTGGCTTTTCGACATCCGTGCTAGCGGTGCGAGCATCGGCGCGACGTTGCACGCGCGGTCCGGGTTCGAGGGCGACAATCGGCGGCGTCACCAGAAATATACGATAGTATATTGGTTATTGACGAAGAGGTAAAAATGAAAATCTTTGCAATGGTTTGCGCGCTTATGACATTCGCATGTCCGGCCGTCGCCCGATAAGCTCCAGTCTTGGATCCAGAGAACGGTCACTATTGCCAGTTCGTGTCAGAGCCGGGGATCTCTTGGGATCGAGCTGACCAAATCTTTCCGGCGATCGAGGCGCGCCGCGCGGCCTGGGACGCGTACAGGCCCGCCGCGGACTCGGCTTTTGACCGGCCGGAAGACGGCCGCGCAAGGGCAGCGGCGGACTCGGCGTGGGAAGCAATTCGCGAAGCCTGTGGCGCCCTCATCGGCAGGCCGCCGACCTCGCCCACCGGCCTCAGGGCCGCGCTCGCTTACCTCATCGAGCACGAGGGCGACTTCATGACAGACGACACGTGCGAGCTTCTGACAGGTTTGCTCAAGGCCCCGCTACCGGCGTGAAGGACTCAGGCCGAGCGGCGACAGGGGCGGCTTCCGGGCCGCCCTTTTTGTCGGCGCCAGACTGCCGAAGCGCTGGGTCGCGCGTCGTCTGACCGCCCGTCTTCTATAAACGCTTCACTACGGTGATGATGATCGCCGCCACGGCGATGGAAGTCCCTATGCACCATTGCCGGCGGCGCAACCAGAATTCAGAAATCGTTCGGGCGGCGCGAGCGGAGAACGAACGCTTATGGCGCCCGCCTATGAGGAAAAAGCCCTAGCCGGGCTCATTCTCATGCGGAATGAATTCCCCCTCATACCATGCCTTCAATCGGTATAAAACGCCTCCCGCCATCCCCAAAACCCAGCTTTGCTGTTACCCCAAACGTTACCCGAGCGCCGCTTTGACCTATAGTTTTAAGTGAGTGTCCTGCGGTAAATTATTGATTATATTGGCGACTCCGGCAGGGCTCGAACCTGCGACCTGCCGCTTAGAAGGCGGCTGCTCTATCCAGCTGAGCTACGGAGCCTGTCTCGATCCGCCCGCGCCGTTCGGGCGACGCTTCAGTGCGACCAGGGAACGACGCGATTGGGGGCGAAATTCTCGGAATAGGAGAGGACCCGGCGCCGGACCGGCTTCGGCTCCTCGAGCCGATAGGCGACGCCGCAGCGTTCCGCGTAGGCGATCGCCTCCTCCTTCGTGTCGAACTTGAGCCGGACCTGCTGCTTCATGTCGCCCGAACCCGTCCAGCCCATCAGCGGCTCGATCACCCGCGGCTGCTCCGGCTCGTATTCGAGCGTCCATTCCTGCTTGGCCTTGCCCTGCTGCATCGCGCTGCGCGCGGGCTTGAAGATTCGTGCCGTCATGACGCCCCAGAAGTCTCCAAATGGTGGTCGGGGCAGCAGGATTTGAACCTCCGCTAACCCATTGATTGCGTTGGTATCGGGTCGCACGTCACTGCTGCCACGACGCTACCGATGCGTTCTAGCCGGAGACGGCCTGTCTGGCAACGGGAGGGAGAGTCGCGCATCAACGGCAGTCCGACCGAACCGCTCGCGCGGGCATGCGCCCCCGCCCACGTAGTCTTGCCGGCGCCGCCTCCCGGTTTTTGTGTTGACCGATCATCCCGCGAACCCATGTTGATTAAAGGAGGGATTCGACCCCGTTCGCGCCCTTCCTGAAACGCCCTTCCCCGCGCTCCGGCCGCCCCAATCGCGACCAGGGCGAACCTGCCTCTCATCGAAAGCGAGGTTTATCATGGTAGAGTTGTTAAACGAAGCCGAGGCCGCATCGCGCCTCACCATGCGGCCAGCCACGTTGCGGGTCTGGCGCTGCGAGGGGCGCGGTCCGGCGTTCGTCAAGGTCGGCCGGCTCGTGCGGTACGAGCCGGCCGAGATCGAGGCCTTTCTCGCCGCCGGTCGCAGGACGCCGCGCTCCATGGTGAAGCCGCAATGACTCGCGGATCACCACGCGCCGACCTTCCGGCGTCGCCGGAGCCTCGCGGCTTCGATCTCGACGTTCCCGCGATTCGGGAGCGGCTCGCGCTGATCAAGGAGGCGCGCTCCTTGTTCGGCGAGGAACAAGCGCGGCGCCTCTGGATCCTGATCGGGCTTCCCGATCTCGCGGAGGTCGCGCCGGCCGACAGCGTCGCGAAGTTCCTCGGCCGCGTGCGGTCCGTCCCCGGCGCGCGCATCCAGGCCGCGGCGTTCTACGCGAGCTATCTGACTTTTTGCCGCGAGACGGACGCCCGGGCGGTGAGTCCGACCCGCTTCGGGCGCGAAATGAGGACGCGCTTCGCGCGGGACGATAGCGGTCGCCGCCGATACTACATGGATGTGGTTGTCGACGCGGCAGAGATGAGCCTTTCCAGGTGACGACCGGTCCGGCTGCGCCTGATCTGGCGAGCGGCGCCCGCGGCGCTGTGGCTCAGAAAGTCCCTTGCCGAAGGCTGGCAATGAGCCACACACGCTCCTATGGTGGGGTTTGCCGAACCGTCCCGGCCCGGAACCCGCTTTTTCTGGCGCGATTGCCGAGGGTTTCCGAGGGTTTCCGAGGGTTTTCCGCAAACCCTCGAAGTCGAAAAACGACGGGCAGGCAATCGGTTAGCACCGGCCTCCGAGGGTTCCGAGGGTTTTCGCGCGCGTATACGTAAGAAAATGGGGTTCGGGGAAGACGTAGAAAATGTCCTATATATATAGAAAACCCTCGGAACCCTCGGAACCCTCGGAAAATATGAGATAAGGCTTTGAAAAAAAGGAAACATTTCGACCTGCGAGGGTTTGGCGCGAACGGCTGGAAACCCTCGGAAACCCTCGGAAGTTGGGAGGGGCGCTGAAAACACCGTCCGAATCGTCGCCTTGCGCGACCGGGGCTGATCGGGGCGGCACGAAACCCGGCGCGGGCGCAGGCCAAGCAATGAATGGCGGTAAACGTCGGCAACCGTAGCGAATTTGGCTTGACGTGCGACGAGATTTGACATAAAAGAAAGACAGTGGAAAAGGAATCGACGGCCGCCTCACACGGGCGGCCGTTTCGTTTGAGCGGGTCGCCTTGGGCCTGAAGGTCGCGCCCCCGCCGCTCGCGACGCGCCGCGCCCTGGACCCGCTTCACCCCGCAAGGGGGGGGCGGCGCATGACGGCCTCGGCATGGTCGGCGGCGATGTGGTTGGCGATCTCGATCCGGAACGGCGGGGCGGTCGCCGCGCCCTGGACCTGCTTCACCCCGCAAGACCTGCTTCACCCCGCAAGGGCGCGGTGCATGACGACCTCGCCATGGTCGGCGGCGATGTGGTTGGCGATCTCGATCCGGAACGGCGGGGCGGTAGCCGCGCCCTGGACCCGCTTCGCCCCGCAAGGGCGCGGCGCATGACGACCTCGGCATGGTCGGCGGCGATGTGGTTGGCGATCTCGATCAGGAACGGCGGGGCGGTAGCCGCGCCCCGGACCCGCTTCACCCCGCAAGGGGGCGGCGCATGACGACCTCGGCATGGTCGGCGATCGTCCGCCGCGGCCAAGATCGCCGCCGGGGGGAAGGGGGTTTAGCCCGGCCGATCGATCGCCGATAGTAACCGCGACCTCCCAAATGCGCGGAAAAAATTTCTGGCGGGAAATAACTTGATATTTTATTCAAGCAATCAAGTTGAGGGCGCGAGAAATCAATTGCCACTAGAACGCAAGCCGCCGGGCGAAAGACATCCGGACCCGACGGCTGGACTGCCGATGGAACTTCGATTGCGGACGCTCGACGACGCCCTGGCGGCGGACGATGTCTGGACGGCGCTCGCCGTCGTGGAAGGCTTGGCGCGCGACGCCGGTTGGATCGACGCCGCCGCCGCCGACGGCTGGCGCGGCCCGTGGTGGAGAAGGGATTTGTGATGCACGGCGGCAAGCGGCAAGGGGCGGGGCGCCCGCGCGGCTCGAGGTCTCGCTCGGCGGCGAGCCTCCCCGCGCCGCCCCCGGCGCAAGACCAGGATTTGCCGGCGGACCCCCTGTCGGTCGGGCTGCGGGCAATGCGCCGGCTCGAGGCCGAAGGCAAGCTGGAGAAGGCCGGCGCCCTCGCTGCGCGGCTCGCGAAATATTTTGCGCAGCCGTTCGCCGCCACGGACCAGCCGGCCAAGCCGCATCCCGAGCAAAACATGTTGCCACTGTGGGAATCGAAGCCCAAGGCGCCGGATCTCGGCAAGAAGGAGGCCGCCCAGATCGCCGCCGAGACCGCCGGAGCCGGAACCGACTGGGGCGACCTCCTGAAGCCC
>CAIZGR010000869.1 GCA_903932535.1 uncultured Hyphomicrobiales bacterium
CGCCGCGACGAGCCCAAGCGCGACACGCCCAAGCGCGGCCCCTCCAAGCCGCCGCTTGGCCCCGACTCGGTGCGCCGCGACGCCGTGGCCAGGGCGCTCGCCGCCGCCCGCGTCGGGCCCAAGACCTCGTTCCGCGCGTTCGAGTTCCCCTCCGGCCTCGACGCCCCGCGTCGCCCGCTCATCGCCATCGGCGACGCGATCCAGCTCGCCGACGGCGTCAGGGTCTTCGAGCAGTCCGCGCGCGCCCTCGCCCGCGGCGTCCGCGACCCCGCGGGGCCGCTCGGCGCCTTCCTCCTGCAGGACGACCCCGCGCCGCACCTCGCCTGGCTCCGCCCGCTCAAGTCCCCGCTCCTCTTCGCCGAGGCGCTCGTCCCGACCTTCGAGCGCCAGCTCGCCCTCTTCCGGCCGGAGGCGGGGCCCATCGCCGCCCAGTACTACGCCATGCTCCAGGCCGTCCCGAACCTCGACCTCGACCTCGTCAAGTACGTCGTCAAGATGACCCTCCCGTCCGCCAGGGGCTACGACGCGCACGTCGCTCTCGCCCTGATGGCCGTCGCGTCGGACCTGCCGTACGACGCCTTCCGCGACCGCCTCGCCGCCTGGCGCTCCGAGGGCCTCCTCTTCCCGCTCCTCGTCGCCGCCCGCCACATGCCCGCCCTCAACGACTGGCTGCCGGTCGAGCTCCAGCCCCCTGCCGCCGCCTGGCAGGACGTCCTCGACGGCCTCAACGCCGCCAGGAATCAGGCCGACCTCGACGCCGCCCTCGACCGCATCGACCAGCGCCTCGACTGGGGCGGGCACGCGGGCCTCTTCATCTCGTCGCTCCTCGACCGCGCCGCCGTCCAGATGCGCGTCCTCTCCCACCGTTCCACCGACCTCGACGCCGCCCTCGCCCTCTTCCCGCACTGGGCCGAGGCCCGCACGCCCCAGATCTGGCGCGAGATCAAGGCCGCCCTCGAGGCCGCCATCCCGCCGTCGGCCCTCTGCCCGCGCCTCGCGGGCTACAAATCGCCGACGTGGGGCTACGCCGCCCTGACCCCGCTCTACTCCCCCGCGACGGGCCTCGCCTTCGCCGAGCAGAAACTCGAGTGGGTCGAGCCGGCGCCCGATCGTCCGCCGGAGCCGGTCCGAGGCCGTCTGCAGGTCTGTCCCATGCTTGTCTCTCCTAAAAGCAACAATCTGACCATGCTTTTTCTATGCACAGGACACGCTATCGCGCCTCGGCACCATCGCCCTCTCCCCGGAATTCGGGCATCTCATGATGCAGGCCATCGACGGCCTCGACTACCTCGCCGGAGGCGCCTCCACCCTCACCGACGACGAGCGCCGCGCCTGCGCCTCGCCGCAGCTCCTCGCGCACTACATGTCGAAGCCCCACCTCCACAGCGAGGACGCCGACGTCCACGCCCTGATCGACACCCTCTTCGCCCAGCTGCCCCAAGTTCAATCCGTCGAGGGTCGCGTCCGCCTCGCGGGCTGGCGCTGCGAGCCCCCGCAGCGCGTCGTCCTCCGCACCCAGCGCGGCACCGTCCTCCTCAACGAGCGCAGCGCCGCCCAGCCGGTCGGGCGCATCCTCGACGTCACCCGCGAGCCCCCGGAGCGCGACGTCGTCGCCCAGAGCGCCCTCGCCACCCTTCGCGCCATGGACCCCATCGCCGAGACCGTCCGCCGCGACGGCCACACCCGCCACACCCACACCGCCCTCGTCGAGGCCCTCGCCGCCATGGGGCTCGACCCCCCAATGCTCCACTCCCGCATCCCGATCCACACTAGCACCGCCTGGACCAACGACCACCTCGACGCCAGATACGCCGAGACCCAGCTCGCCGACAACGGCGCGCGCTTCCGCGACTGGCTCGTCGTGCACGCCGACGCCCGCGCCCCGCAGCGCTGCCGCCTCGACTCCCACACCGCCGAGGCCGACCGCCTCTTCTACACTACCTACCCTTGGACCGGCGACGACCGCGCCGCCGACTGGGTCCGAGTCGCCTCCTCCGTCGAGCCGGAGCTCCGCGTCCTCGCCGCCAAGGGCAAGGGCGACCCCGCCGACCGCCTCCTCGCCAGCGTCAAGGCCCGCTTCCTCCAGGACCTCAAGCTACTGCCCGTCCGCGACCCGTCCCACCGCGTCGAGCGCGCCCACACGTCCGTCTACGTCGACAAGAAGCGCGCGCAGGTCATGATCTCCTACGCCCCGACGGGCTCCACGCGCATCGAGTTCATGGTGTTCTCACCGCTCTCCGATATTTAAGCCGTTTCCTCGACGCATTCTCAGCATGCGTTACGATATCTTTTTCGGGTCGTGCCTTCTGCTCGTCCTCGCCTTCGTCCTCGCGCCGGCGCACGCTGTAGAGGAGACCGTCATCGAGATCGGCGAGACCACCGCGGGGCCGGCCGCGCCGGACACGACCCCACCTGCCGTCGAGCCGGCGGGCCCGCTCGACGAAGGCCCAGAGACGACCCCGCCCACACCCGCCGCGCAGCGGAGGGGCAAAAAGTAGAGCGCAGCGCCAAAAAGTAAAGCCGCTCGAGTATATTGAGCCGAACCGCCCGCCGCGCGCGACAGGCGCGGCATCGCCCTCGTTCTGTTACTATGCATCCGCGCCGCCCTCCCCGCGCGCGTCACCATTGTC
>CAIZGR010000870.1 GCA_903932535.1 uncultured Hyphomicrobiales bacterium
CCCCAAGCCCTTCCCCGCGCCCGGTGCGAGTTTGTGTCGATTTGACCGGCGTCAAATTCACCGGCCTGACGGCAGAAGCCGGCAGGGGCGGGGGCGGTTGGCGCGTCGCGGTTTTGGAAGCGCGCTCGGGCGGCCGGGCGGCGCGCCGAGACCGGGGGGTGGGCGCGGCCATCGACCGGCCGCCGGCCGGCGGGCCGAACCGCTGATTTTCCATCATCGGTCGCGCGGCGGATTTCATCGGTCCTTCAACGCGTTAGGTCCCGCGTGCGACGCGCGGTCTTGCGACGCCTCGGGTTCGGCGCGCCTAAGTTCCTGATTTCGTTGGTACGAGACCAGCGACGCCTCGACGTCGTCGTCGATCGCCAGCACGCCGTCCTCGCGCGCCTGGACGATCTGCCCGATCGCCTCGCCGGTCTCGCCGATCACCAGCACCGGCAGCGGCTTGGAGCCCATCACCGCGACCCGCGTCGGTTGCTTGCCCTCGATGTAGGGCGCGACGTCGGCGGCGATCTTGCGGTAGAGCTCGGCGGCGTCGAGGAGCTCGCAGCCCAGTTCCCGCTTGATCCCGTCGATGCCCAGGCGCAGCACCGCGCCCATCGCCAGCACCGGATGCGGCAGCCCCATCTTGAGGTAGAGCTGGCGCAGCTCGACCGTGCGCCGGTTCGGGATCCCGCGCCTGGATCCGCCGACCGGCTGCGGCCTGTCGCGAAACGGCGCGGCGTCCGCCGCCATCTCGGCTTCCTGCGCGTCGAAATTTTCAAAAAGATCAGCCGGCGAAGCCTCAAACACCCCTTTTTCGCCCGTCATCGGCAGCCCCCGGGCACTCGCGCCGCACTCTGCCGAGACACCCAACGCCCAAGTGTCTCGCCGAGTGTCTCGCCCTCAACCCCTTGTCTGAATTGATAAAAGCCACCTATTGAGACACAAAGACACCAAGACACCAACACACCTCGTGTGCGCATGCACGCGCGCATCACGCGGGACACGCGTACGCGCGCATACGCGCGCGCGAGGCGGTGTCTCAGTGTCTCAAAAGGCGTTTTCATTCGTGATTTCCGTGGCTTGGCGCGAGACACCTTGCGAGACACTGAGACACTTGCTGTGTCTCACCCTTCCCCCAGCCCTCGAGGCCGCAGGCCGCTTCGCGCGCCTTGGCAGCCAAACACGCCCGGCGCGGCGTCAAATGGCGGCCAACCACGCCCATCGCCGCCCATGTTGCCCGCGCGCTGGCGCCGCCGAGGCCGGCGTAGCCATGCGGAGGCGGCGCCAGCGCGCGGGCTCCGCTTAACCCTCCTCAAAGGGCGGGGGTTCTGGGCAGGGCGAAAAGGCCGAGGGCCAGGACAAGACGATCGACACAACAAAAAAGCCGCCCGAAGGCGGCTCAGATTGAAACCCCGCGCTATCCGCGCATCACATCCTTGAACTCGCCCGCAGGCAGGTTCAGGATGCGGCAGAACGCCAGCCATGCCTGCGCCGACCGCACGCCGCCCTGCATTCGGTCATCGTCTTGCCAGGCCAGAAAACTGCCCAACGTCTGGATGTCGTCGAGCGTCGCCCGACATAGGCGATGACCATCCGCCGCCCGCGACGCCAGAGGTCTCGATCCGTCGCGCGCGACGTAGCGATCCGCGATCTTTTGCACGTCCATCTCACCCTCCCATCGCCTCGATCCGCGCCGCCACCATCTCCGGCGTCACTTTCTCGTCGTTGTCGGGAAACGCGCAGAAAATGCGCTCAGCCTCGCCAGCCGACAGCTTGAACTGCTCGG